>JAGHSF010000001.1 GCA_018065985.1 Candidatus Cryptobacteroides choladohippi | reverse complement strand
ACAAGACTCCAATCCGAGACCTGTTTAATGGTCCTGAAAAACTGCCGGATGTATGTGATCAACCTGTTCAACTGGAGTTTGCTTTTAAATATTAACCGTTCAAAGATTTTCTTTGGACACTAGTGACTGAACAATATAAATCGGCGCGATATTTTTGCTTATATTTGTGCATTATGAAGAAGTACATATTTCTTTGCCTGGCCACATTGGCAGCCATCTCCTGTACTGACGGAAAACAGGAAATCAAACAGGTTCCGTTCAACGAAGTGACAATCACCGGAGGATTCTGGCAGCAGCGTCTGGAAACCGAGCTGAGCACCACCGTTCCATTCTCCCTCGACCACTGCGACACGGCCATCGAACGCTTCGAGAAAGCCATTGCATACCTCGACGGCACATCGGAAGAGTTGCCTCAGACCCACAGGTTCATCAGTTCCGACATGTACAAGGTCATGGAAGGTGCAGCATACTCGCTGATGCTGGACAGGAATCCCGAAGTCGAGGCCAAGCTCGACTACATGGCAGAGATAATCGGCAAGGTCCAGAGGCCCGACGGATATCTCTACATCAGCCATATCTGTGGCAATCCCTACCCCGACGAGATGGGCGACAAACCCTATTCCTGGGTGGTCCACAGCCACGAGCTCTACAATATGGGCCATCTGTATGAGGCCGCAGCCGCATATTACCAGGCAACCGGAAAGACCAACCTTCTCGACATCGCCATCAAGAGCGCAAAGCATATCAACAAGGTCTTCTTCGAGGGCGACCCGAACTACAACGACGGCAAGCCCATCAACCAGGCCCCCGGTCACGAGGAGATAGAGCTCGCCCTCTGCAAGCTCTACAAGGTCACCGGAGACCGGCTCTACCTCGACATGGCCAAGCGCTTCCTCGACATAAGAGGCATCACCTACCGTCCTGAGGGCGAGGGTGTCATGGCTCCCGAATACGCCCAGCAGCATGCTCCCGTTACAGAGCAGCGCGAGGTTGCGGGCCACTCCGTCCGCGCCGGCTACCTCTATACAGGCATGGCTCAGGTGGATGCACTCACTGGCCGAGGAGACTATACCGAAGCCCTGAATGCCATCTGGGGCAACCTTGTATCAACAAGGATGCACATCACCGGCGGACTTGGCGCAGTACGCGCCGTCGAAGGCTTCGGTGCCGAATACGAGCTGCCCAACAAGGAGGCCTATGACGAGACCTGCGCCGCTGTTGCCAACGTCTTCTTCAACGAAGGATTGTTCCTTGCCAGCGGTGATGCCAAATTCCTCGACGTTGCCGAACTGTCCATCTTCAACAACGCCCTTGCCGGAATCAACCTCGCGGGCAACAGGTTCTTCTACGTCAATCCGCTCGAAGCCGACGGTGAGTGGGAGTTCAACCATGGTACCGCCGGACGTGCGGAATGGTTCGGCTGTGCATGCTGCCCTCCCAACATCTCTAGGATGATACTCCAGGCCCCCGGCTACATGTACGCCCACAGCGGCAACGCAATCTACCTCACCCTCTACGGCAGCAGCAGGACCAGCATAGCGCTCGACTGCGGCAAGGTTGAGCTGAACCAGACCTCGGACTATCCCTTCAGCGGAGAGGTGAGCGTCGACGTGAACCCTGAAAAGGCGGGTAGATTCTCGCTGAGACTGCGCATCCCCACCTGGGCGAACGGCGGCAGCGAATTCATCCCCGGCGGGCTGTACACATTCAGAAACAGCGGTGCGGAGAAGGTGACCATCAAGGTCAACGGCAAGGATGCCGGCTATGAGCTCGCAGACGGATTCGCGGTTATCGAACGCAAGTGGGCTCCCGGCGACCGCGTGGAGATGAGCATCCCCATGCCCGTGCGCTATGTTGCTGCAGACGAGAGGATCGAGGCAGACCGGAACGCCACGGCAGTGACCGTCGGACCGCTTGTATACTGTGCCGAGGAATGCGACAATGCGGCAAAGATCCAGGACCTCGCCATCGACACCGAGGGATGGAAGGATGCCACCACATCCACGATTGCCGATGGTGTGCTGAAGGGAATACGCAGCGTCACCTGCCCCGGCAGCCAGGACATCACAATGATCCCCTACTACGCCTGGGACAACCGCGGCGACGGTCAGTCAATGATGGTCTGGTTGAAAAATCTTTAGTCAGCGACTTTGCCCCCCGGTACGCTCGATCGATCAGCTCTTCCAGTACAGTTTTCTGTATGTGAAAAGACAGGTAAAGGCGAGCGTCAGGCTCGTGACGACCACTCCACGGAGCAGGCCCAGCCATGGGTTGCCCGCGCACAGGGTATCCATCCATCCCATGAACCCCGTCAGGTAAAGGCAGGGAGAGATGACCAGCCACGGGATCGTATACGCTATCATGGGATTGCGGCCAGTCATCACGAAGGCACGGCTCAGCGGCATGGAGGCCTCAAGCCTCATAAGGAAGCACAGCATCATCCCAGCGCATCCGAGGGTAGTGAACAGATATGAAAGGTTGCAGTAGTCTTTGGCGATTCCGCCGTCCAGAGGATCGAACACGATGCCGATGAGGATGAGCAGAAATGATGCATAGCCAAAACGCGCAAAGAGGCTTCCAGACCTGAAAGTTAGCAGCACGAATCCCGCTGCAAGGGCCAGCGTGACAAGGCCATCGGCAAGTATCTGACGGTTATACAGGCCCCAGAGCTGGACAAAGATTGCTGAAAGCGCGGCAATGGCGGCGAGCAAAGAACTGAAGCCCGGATTCACTGACGGCACATGTGACCTTGCTTCCGCGGGTTCAAGCCCCTCCCGTATCATGTCACCGGCAATGGTGGCGGGGATTGCTATCACCGCATACTGGAGAAAATCGATGCCCAGAAGCTTGGTGGACACGACAAGCAGCCATGCTGCAATACGCAGCCTGTATGACGAACGGGTCAGCAGCCAGACCAGTCCGGTCACTACGGAAACGACTGCGAGCAGATAGATTATGATGTCGCAGTTTGACAGTTTTACGGGAATCCCGAACACGAAATGCTGGATGGCGAGCAGGGCTGCCATGGCTCCCCAGCCGATGAGATTCAACCACCGGCGGCCCGGAACCCTTACGAACGCGGCGAACATCGAAGCAAACATGACGGCACCCAGGAGCACGCTCAGCCAATAAGGTTTGACGGCTCCTGCAGCAACGTTTCCGTTGCCGATGATGACTGAGAAAAGAGAAAGGACGACGCCGCGTTTGAAGATGTCGAAGATGACCCGTCCGGTCCCCTCGCCTTTAGCGAGTTTTCCACCCAGGGAGAAAGGTATCACCGCCCCCATCGCAAAGATGAAGAACGGAAATACCAGGTCTACCCAGGTTATTCCCCTTACGTCGGGGTTGAAAGCATAGGAGGGCGGCGGACACTGGCAATGGAACATCCATGCCGGCAGATCCGAACCGTAACCGATGGACGCGCAGAAGATCATCGCAAAGATAGTGACGCCCCTGAGCGCGTCTATCGAATCAACTCTTGCCACAGCTATTTGATATCAAAGTATTCTTTATACCGGTCATAAAGGTGACCTGCCTGGAGATAAGCTGACTGGGGGCTCATGAAATGCGAGAACTCGAAGGTGATTGCCTTGTCATAACCGCAGCGTGCCGCAGCCTCAAGTTTCATTCTCAGCTTGTCGAATTTGATAGGAAGGAAACGTATGGGCATGTCGCGGTCGAATGTCTCAGCATTGGTCCAGCACTCCATACCGTACTTGTCGCCGAGCCTCTTGTTCACTTCGAAGAAGGCGTCAAGCTCATCATAATCGATATGGCCGTCCTGGAATGCACAGGCATCGACGACGTCATGGATTCCATCAAAGATCTCGTCCCACTCCCTTTCATGGTCGCTTACCGACACGGCATCATGAGATTCGCCATAGCTGGCAACCGCTTTCTTGCCGTCAATCCAGGGAGAGATGAAGCATGGCAGGCCGCCGGAGACATCCTTGCACTGCTGGCCCATCCTATGGAAGCACGGGACGGCAGTCTTGTTGCCACGGCTGATTTCCGTAGAAAGGTACCATCCCTGGAAGGATTTGTGGTGACCATACTCTTTCCACACTTCCTCGATTACGTACATGTTGACCTCAGCTTCATGGAGCATGTCGCCCGTATCCCACCATGCACCGCTGTCGTACAGTCCGAAGTAGAACTTCATGTCATACTTGTCGGCGAGTGTGAGGAAGAGTTCCAAAAGGTCCACAGAAGGCATGTAACAGCCTTTGGAGAGGAGATATTTGCTCGGCCATGTAAGAAACTTGCGATATCCGCTTCTGATGGATATGACGGTATCGATTCCGATAGCCTTCATGTAGCGGAAATCAGCATCCCACTCCTTTGCGCCCCAGTTCTGATGGGGAATGTCATGGGAAATCTCATCAAGGAATGTTCCGGTGATCTTAAGACCGGCGCCCTTGGGAACAATCAGAGGGGATTCAGCACAGCGGACTTTCCCTTCCGCCGAGCATCCTTCAAGGAAAGGACTGGCAGCCGCCACTGCGGTGGCGGCTGCAGCCTTTTTCAGAAATGATCGTCTGTCAGTCATCTAGAAGATGTTATTGTAAACGAACTTCATGATCTTTGATACGCCTGAGTCAACAACGTAGGCAACAAGCTTGTCACCCTCGACCTCGAGGCATACATCGGTGGTTGAACCATATACGAAGAGATCCTCGGTCATGTAATATTCGTAAACGGATGCCTTAACGGGGTTGGCGGGATCGTCGACGTTGACAAGCCAGAGGTATGAAGGCATATATGACCAGGGAGCGGTATCATCTCCCCAGTTTGTCTTGCCGAAGTAAGACATTCCGATGAAGGATACGAACTTGTGGCCTGCCCATTCGATTGCGTCAATGGCATTGTAGCCCTCTGCCCATGAGCTGCCGCTCACGAGAACTTCCTGCCAGTTAGCCGCAGACATCGAATTGTTGTAGTGGAGGTTGTAGTTTCCGTCATAGCCGATACTGTAGAGGCCGCTGTCGAGAGTGGTTCCCATGTGCCTTGCAACTGCATTGCGTGATGACCAGATTGCAGATGTCCATGAAAGAGAGACATAATCAGAATAGATATTCTCTCCTGATTCAGGGTCAAGTTCACATTCACCATTGGTGACTACCCAGCTCACAATTGAGCTTCCGCCATCCCAACCGGCTGCAGAGATGAAATCGACGACGGCATTGCCGGTGGCATCACCGCTCACGCGGATATTGTCAAGTCCGTAACCATACCAACCATTGGTATAAGTGATGATCTTTTTTGCCTTGGTGAAATCTGTCTCGCCCTTAGGGAGCACGTATACCTCAAGAGGAATGTATTCCACGCCCTCCTCAAGAGGATAATTTCCGCCAAAGAAGAAAACAAGATTGCCGGCGTCATCATTTGTGATGCCCTGAGGATTCTTGGGAAGGGTGAGAGGTGCTCCTGCCTTACCGGTCTTCTTGTTGAATGGGATTACGCCGTTGGTGTTGCTGATGAGAATGTTGTCACCGCAGATTGCCATAGTGAAGGATGAAGGGTCGGCGTAGTAATCCCAAATGAAATCATTCGACCAGGCTACAGCGGTATTGCCTGCCTGGAAGAATCTTACGCGAGCCACCATAGCTTCGGTCTCACCGGTAGGCTCTCCGGTCTCCTCGTCAATGACAGGAACCTGAATTTCGTCGATTGTGAACTTCACATATCCGTCACGCTCATCAAATGTTTTGTTGGCCTGAACATCAACGGTGAAATGGTCACCATCCCTTGTGACGGGCGCCCACTCGAAAGCGTCTCCGGCCTTGTCGTAAGTCTTGACCTCATACTTGCAATTGGTGATGATGTCAAAAGTGACCTTACCACCCTGCTGGGATACCAAATTGTCAGATGTGTGGTGGATATAGAAAACTTTACCCTGGAAGAACATCACCTCGACGCTGGCAGTTCCGCAACTGATCACAACGTTGAAGTCACGGCCATCAACACCCTCGGGAAGGCCCTGGGCTGTGAGTTTGATAGAGTTTTCACCGGCGTCACCGGTAACCTTGTCAAGAACGGCATAATCAGTGTCACTGCCGTTGACATCATAGATGTAGGCCAACCAGTTGTTGGTTGCCTTGAACTTGATGACTGAAATGGAAGACTCGCTCCCGATGTTGACAACAGCATCCGACATAAGGGTGACGCTATCCTCAACCGGAGTAGGCTCGGGATCGGGCTTCTGGCATGCAGCAAATGCGAAAAGAGCAGCTGCTAGGATTGCAAAATACTTTTTCATAAACAATTGTTGATTGGGATTTGTTATTTTAGTGAATTGTGATATCTGTCTATTGCGTCCTCGAAGGCTTCCCAATAATCGAACATGCGTATATGACACAGATCGAAGCAGAAATAGCCGTCCGCTGCGTTGATGCATGCATCAATCGTCGAATAGAGTTTCGAGCCCTGACCGCCATTCTCAAAACCAGAACCGTTGCCTATGTCAGGCCCGCCGGCGCAGGGGCAGTCGCCACAGAGGTATGCCTTGCCCTTCTTTGCAAAGCCCTCCATGGTCCATTCGGAGCTTCCGTAGATTTTTGACGTGGAGGCATAGCAGCCAAGCATCATGAAATCGCAATGGTCGGCATAGCCGTACTGGTCATAGTCGGAGTTCGCCCATGAGAAATGGGAATGCGCGGCGTACTTCGGGCTGGCCCAGTTCACACCGGAATTGTAATAAGTTGAGTACCAGGCACCCACGTAACACCCGAAACGAATCTTGGGGTTGACGGTATGAACTGTGGATGAGGCCCTCTCCACAAAATCATGGATAGTCTTGGCACGGAATGCAAGCCACGACTTCTGCTCGGGTGAGAGCACGATGGGCAGACTGGAAACACCTGCCTTGAATACCGGCCATGAACTCGGGGCTTTGCCGAGATATGCGGTGAACTTCTCTTTGGATATGTCGGAGAAATCAGCCTGAAGGTCATTGTCATCATAACGGCAGCGGTCGAGGATGATGCCGTCGACGTTATAGGATGCGAGTTCAGCTATGATCCCGAGGAGGTACTCGGTCACACGGTCATCTGCGGGATTGAGGAAGACAGTGCCGCCCTTGTTCGATTCAAGGCTGGACACGAGCCCGTCCTTCGTGTAGTCTACAGAAGCCCAGTCCGCCGGAATATCTCCCGAGAAGATGGGACCCTCGTTTGCGAGCCCGTAATAGCCGCCATAGCCGCCAACAAAGGTATTCATGGCGGCATTGACTTTCAAGCCCAGTCTGTGGCCTGCATCGATGAATGCCTGAAGATAATCGAAGGTGGCCGTCCTCGTGACAAACTTGTAGTTGCCTCCGACCCATGCGGCCAGGCGCTTCGCTTCCGGAGCGACCGATGACTTGTAAAGCACCGTTCCTTCCGTAGGACGGATGTCAACGATCACGTCCGTAAAGCCCATCTGCTTGACCTTCTTGAGATCGGACTCTATCCTTGATGCATCATTCGCAAAGTATGGGAAATTCGCGGAGGCATCAATCCAGATATACATAGGTTTGCCCACGGTCTCCGATCCCCCCTCGTCAGGTTTCTGCTCCGGCGGGACGACAGGACCGGAAGGATTGTCATCTCCCTTGTTCCAGGGCAGCTTTACCGGCTTCTCGCATGAAATCGCAAGAGCCAGGAACATAAGTATTACACTTAAACGCTTCATTGTCTTACTTTATGTATACAAAACTTGCAACAGCACGCTGGCTTCCGTCAGATGGCTTGATGGTCTCACTACCTCCTACAAGCATGCAGGAAGACCCGCCGCCATCGAGGTTCATTGCCTCAACACAGCCAAGTCCCTTCATGAGACGGGCCACTTCCTCGGTCTTGTAACCAGGAACGCCTTCGGTCATGTCACGTCCCTCACAGACAAAGAGGACAAGCTTGCCGTCGGCGGTAATGCCTATGGCCGTGCGGGGATGGCGCTCGTCGCACATTATGCCGGTAGGGCCGTCAAACAGTTCCTGACGATAGGAGTTGACAATCTTTCCGTCCTTGATAAGTACAGGACCTCCGCCTATTGCCGTCTTTGCATTCAAAGACGCAGCTTCGCACGGGAACGTTGCATCAGGGACCATCAGAGGAGTCGAAGCCCAGGAGTTCTGTGCAGGCGAAGAATAAAGATAGTGGGCGTCGGCATCGTGATAGTAGGTCCATCCTGTCTCGAACGACCCGTCGTTATGCTCTATGAAAGCGGCCCTGGTCGGGTAATAGATTGATATCCAGTCTTCAGAAGCATAGTTGATGTTCGGAGAATAAAGTTTACCTCCTATTACCGCAAGGCTTGAGGTGTAGTATGTGCCGCTGTCTTCATAGAAGAAGCCGCCGTTTATCACGATTGAAGGCTTCCCGTTTTCTGAATAGAACTTGGAAGGCGTCATGAATGCCTCGTCAGTCCCGTCAAGGTCGGGATTGTATATGGACCAGACGTCAAACGAAGCCTTTGAGAGGTCGACCACGGCAGCATAGGCGACGGCATTCTGGCCACGGAGACGGTCGGGTGCCTTGAGCACCCTGATACCGTCAGAGAGCTTGCCGAAGGAAGACGTCACATCCGTCCACTCGGGATCGGGATCTGACGGGTCGGCCCAGGGCCAGTCAGGAATTGAATTGTCATAAGGAGTGCAGGAGAGCGCCAAAAAGACAAGCGCCGCTGCGGAATATACGATTGAACGTTTCATAAGCCTAGATATTGAAACAGTCTGCAACATAACCGCCTACCGTCTGTGCATGGTGGTCATAATAGAATACGAAGAAACGGTAGCCATCAAGGGAGGCCCACATCGCTATGTCTCCGGTAGCACCGAATACACCGTCATAAGTACCCGTCTGGTTGTTCTTGATGTTCTTGTTGACCAGGACTTCCGAGATGCTGCCGGCGCTGGTTGCGTCGTACAGGTACAGGCGCGGGTCGGCACCCCAGCACGGGAAGTGGCTGACTACGAAGAGGCTCATATATGACGCTCCGTTGAAGTGCTTGAGGTCGAGACAGTTGGGATTGTTGGCCCAGTTGCCCGCCAATGCCATATGTGAATCCTTACCCTTCGCTGAGATGTGATGGAGGATGTAGGAATCAGCGCTGGTGTCTGTCACTGAGGGATCGGAATTGTTCTCATAGTAATCCACATACCAGCCGTCGTTCCATGGTGTTGCGGAAGCGGGGACAACCGTGGCGATGGAAACAGGAGCGGCGCCCCATCCGAGACCGTTCTCGGCAAAATCGACTGAATAAGTGTCAACTACGGTTCCGCCATCGATGCGTATGACGATGGCCTTCGCTGTCGTCGTCACGCCGGCGATTCCCTCAGCAGTGAGTACGATGACCGCATCCTTGGCGACATCGCCCACAATCTTCATTCTGTGGCCTACAGGTTCGGAAATGAAGTTCGTGAATGAGGTGAGCAGGGTCGGAGTCTCGGTAAATGAGGATGAACAGTATATCTTGACTTCACCTGCCGAACTGCCTCCCTCGGCATAATTGCAGAAGAGGACGTGGCCGCCTTCATCGTTGGCGATGACGTCGGCAGTGACTCCGCTCACGTTGACCTCTCCTAGTTTGGAGCCGTTGTAGCCGTTGACATATATGGGAGCTGTCTTGCTGCCGGTACAGATGGCAAGTTTTGAGTCATTTACGGCAAGGGAGACGAAAGCTTCCTCATTGAAGGCAGGCAGGCCGAGCATTGAAACCGCTTCAAGATTGAAGAGCGGCTCTATTGAAGCCTGGCGCAGGCCCATGTCGAGAAGCTCGGGGATGGACTGCTCGACGGTGTATGTCCTGGTCGTCTTTCCATCGTGGGCAAGGACTGTGACTGTCGCACCGCTGTTCATGTTGTATTTCTGCCCCGGGACGTAGTTCTTGCCATTGATTTTCTGGAGAGTGGCGTGGGGAGATACCTGAGCGCTCACTGAAACGGCTGACATGTCGTCAAGATACGGTATCTGGAGCTTGTTGCTTCCGTCTTTGTAGATGATGCCGGAAACCGACAGGTCATCCACAGAGAAGGAAACCAGGTCGCACAGAGTGCCTTTTGTGCGAGTTCCGGTTATGCAGATCTTCCTCGTATTTCCCTTGGGATCAGTATAGTCGAACCAGTTCTCTTCCGTCAGGTCAAGGATTCCGAGGGTCGGCGAGATCTTGAAGTTGGGCTGAAGCTCGGCCTGTACGCGGAGTTTGGTCATATAGATGAGAGTCTCGTCCGATGACGTCTCAGGAAAGAAGAACGGTATCGGGATTTCGTAACGTTCGGCACCGTCATCCTCAATGGTGAGCTTGGCGAGTTCCTGATCCACGTAAGGACCGAAAGTGAAAATCGCAGTAAGGCTCGTGAGGCCCTGACGGTCAGCTGTAGGAAGCACATACTCCGGCTCGTGGCATGATGATACCAGAGCCGCGATGACTGAAACTATGATTATTGATATCCTTTTCATATTACTTCCATTCAGGGTATTGTTCAACAGACTTGTTTGAATTGAGCTCGCTTTCAGGCATAGGGAAACGTGAAAGCTTATCGGGCCAGTTGCGGTCCTTGTCGTCGACGGTCACATAAGTGTAGAGGAAGCCGTCGCCGGATGGTTCAATCTTAAGGCCATGCTGGCGGTAACCGCACAGGCCTGTAGGATACTCCTTGGCAGCATCACCCCATCGGCGGAGATCCCAATAGCGGAGACCTTCGAACGCAAGTTCGACCTTGCGCTCGGAGCGTATGGCTGTCCACAGAGCATCTCCGGAAAGGTTGGAATGAGGCAGTCCGACGCGTGCGCGCACTTCCTTCAGAGCTGCATTCGCAGCTGCTGGATCGTTGCTCATGTAGCATGCTTCAGCCTTGTTGAGGAGAACCTCGCCGTAACGGAGGAAAGTGAACGGCTGGCTGCTGCCGGAAGTGTTGACATCATAGCTTTCGTCAACAAGCTTGCGGAGGTAGTAGCCCGTAACGGTCTTTCCCTTGGGTTCCTTGTCAGTCTTCCAGGTTGCCCAGCCGTCGGTTCCGCCTACGAAAGGCTCGATTGTACGGCCCTTCCAGGGCGCACCGTTGTAGAGTATGGTTGCATGGAAACGAGGCTCCAGCGTCTCATATGGAGGAGGAGTGGTAGTGCCGGAACTTGTGTGCCAGGGAGCCCAGTTGACCTTTCCGCCACCAATCTTCTCATAGGACTCGACGATTTCCTGGGTAGGCACACCGTATCCGCCGCCGGTAGCATCGTTGACGGTATAGTCGCCTCCGGGAGTGTAATAAAAGTTGAAGCTGTGGGTCAGACCGTTCTTGAGGTCGAAGGAATACTGGATGATTGCTTCCTTGTTTCCGGCCGCAAGAGTCTTGGAGAACGCGTCTGCATACTCCGCCTCAAGCGAATAACCAAGTTCTTCGAGGCTTTCGGCCGCGTCGATGACCTCATCATAGCGTCCGGCATAAAGCATTGCACGGGTAATCATTCCGAGCGCCATGCCCTTGTTTATTCGGCCACGGGCCTGTGATGCCGCGGGGAGGTTCTCGGCAGCAAAAGCAAGGTCGGAGCTTACGAGATCCCAGCCCTCGGCCTCGGTTGAGATGGCTTTGTCGGGAGTGATCTCCTCAAGGTTCTCCCTGTAGATGATCACATCCTTGTAGCGTTTCACAAGTTCGAAATAGAAATATCCGCGGAGGAATCTGAGTTCGGCCTCAAGACGGGCTTTGTCTGCCGCATCCATCGTTCCGTATGCTTTCAGATAGCTCAGGTCGGCATTCACGCGGCGGATGGCCGTGTAAAGAGTGCCCCAGAGGCCCATATAGGAATCAACGTATGTGGGCGTGAGGACGCTTCCGCCATACGACATCTCAGACGGGATGTAGCACAGAGCGTTATAGTTGTATGACGTGTACTTCATCTCATCGGTCAGCGACTCTGTAAGGCCGATGGCCGTCGGAGCTGAATTGAAATCCCAGATATAGGTATACAGGAAGTTGATCGAATATTCGGCGGTTTCAGTTGCGGCCCAGATTGTCTTCTCGGACACACGGTCCTTCGGAGTCATATCGAGATATTTGTCACACGAAGCCGTGAGAACGGCTGCTGCAAGTATTGCTGTAATATATCTTTTCATATCTTTTCCTCCGCCATTAGAATGTTAAGGTGATTCCGCCCATCAGCATCCTCTGCTGGGGATAGTATCCGTTGTTCACGCCAGGAGACTCCGGGTCGATGCCCTCGGGGAGAGAGTCGATTGTGAAGAGGTTCTGTCCTTCGAAGAAGAAGCGGAGAGCCTCGACGCGGGCCTTCTCAGTGATCTTCTTGGGGATAGTATAACCGAACTGGAGGGTCTTGAGACGGACATACCGGCCGTCACGGATCCAGAACGTGGAGCTCAGTCCGTTGTCACCTCCGTGGTTGGTGGTGGAAAGTGTGAGTCGGGGGAACTTCGCTTCAGTATTGTATACCGTATAGGCGTTCTTCACGAGATAGAGAGGCGAGTTGCCGCCTTCCTTGAACGACTGTGTCCAGATTGTATTGTCATCGTAACCGTTGTAATAGGTTCCTGTAAGCGACACGTCGAAAAGGGCGCCACCCGTGAACTGCGCATTGAGGTCAAAGCCGAGCCAGTTCAGATTGAAATTGAGACCGTAGGTAAGCTGGGGACGGTTTGAACGTCCGAAGTAGCCCTTGTCGTCCTCGTCAATCTTGCCGTCCCCGTTAAGGTCCACATACTTGATATCACCCACATTGGGACGGGTCCCGTACCATGAGGAGTTGTCGATTTCCTCCTCGCTCTTGAAGAGGCCGTCGGCCTGCCAGCAGAGGATGGATCCGTAAGTCGTTCCCACAACCTTCCTGTATTCTACGATGTTGGGCTCGTCCTTGTAGCGGAGCCAGCGTGTCCTGGAATGAGTGAGGCTTGCAGTGATGTCATAGTAGAAAGGATGGCCGCCGAGGTCAAAATGATTGCGGTGGCTTACGAGGATGTCGATACCCTTGGCATCAATTGCATTGTAATTCACCCATGTAGGATAATAACCACCCATCGATGACGGGAAACCGCTTGACTGGTAGGTCAGCATGTCGTATGTGTAATTGTAGAAGCCGTCGACCTCGAAGCCCAGGAGACCGTCCCAGAGGGTAGCATCGAAACCGATGTTCCAGCTGAGGGTCTTCTCCCAGGTCAGGTTGGTGTTGGCTATTCCGGAGGTATAGTAAGCAGGAACGATCCTGGTCTCTGCACCAGGAACTCCGAGTGCGACGTTCGCAGCCTGAGAATAGGAGCTCAGGAACATGTACGGGCTGACGCTGTCGTTACCGAGAAGGCCGACAGATCCGCGTATCTTGAGGTCATCGATGACGTTCTGGCTCTGCATGAAGTTCTCCTTGGATATCCTCCAACCTACAGAGACAGAGGGGAAGAAGCCCCAGCGTGTGTCAGACATGCCGGCAAACTTGTAGGAACCGTCAACTCGGCCTGTGAACTCAGCGAGATACCGCTCGTCATAGTCGTAACGTACGCGGAACACATATCCGGCGCTTCTGGTCTCGTTTGACCAACCTCCGACGGGGTCATTTGTGGCTACGCCGTTGGAGAGTTCAGGAAGAGAGGCGAAGGGAAGCTTCTTTGCATAGGCTGAAAGGCTGTTGCCGCTGTAGTCACGCAGCTCGGCAAGCGCCATAGCATCGATGTTGTTCCTGCCGAAGCTGTGGGCGTAATTGACGGAAGCCTGGCCGACAAGCTGCATGGAATACGTCGAAGCCTCACCGAGGTTGTTGACATTGTCCGAAATATGAGGGCAGTCCGTCCTCTGAGACCACTTGAAATCTCCTTCCGCATTCTTGGTGAGCTGCATCAGAGTATAGGGAAGGCTCAGGTTCTTGGTGTAGGTGTTGCCGTAACTGAAAGATCCGGCAACCTTGAAGTTGAGGCCTTCAACTCCGGGAACGTCGTATTTGAGAGAGGTGTTGACGCTTGTCGAGAAGATTCTGTTGTCCTTGGAGCCAGACTCATAGATGGCAGCCAGGGGACTTACCAGGAAGGACTGGTTGTTCTGGACAGCTCCGGTATAATGTCCGTCATACTTCTCGGGGAGGAAGGGATGCATCTGGACAGCCTGACGGGCGACTGAGAACCAGCCGGCCTCGTAGCCGAAATCTGAATCAGATCCGCCGGAGGCATAAGCCGGCGTATGGCGGTTGCCGAGCATGCCACTTAGGCCAAGTGAGTATGTAAAGTTCCTTCCGACCTTTGTTTCGACGTTGGCGCGGAGATTATAACGCTTGTATCCGAAATTGTCGATATTACCTTTCTGCCCCATGTATCCGAAGGAGGTGAAGAACTTGGTCTTGGGAGAACCGCCCTGGACTGTGAGATTGTGCTTCTGGGTGAATCCTGTGCCGAAGACTTTGCCGATGTAATCGACGTTGTCCCATCCGTCAGTCGGGTCGCCGTTAATCATAGCCTCGACGTCAGCCTTCTTGAAATAGGTCTCATACTGATCCGGAGCCGTGATTTCGCCGTTTGCAAGCTGGTCCATCATCTGGGCCATATTGTAATAATAGGCATACTGGGGACCGTTCATGAACTGGGGGAAGTTGGCGTTCATGGAGGCACCAAGAGAAGCATTGTAGGTAACCTTTACGGAATCATTCGAGCCCTTGCGGGTTGTGATGATGATCACACCGCCGGCAGCCTGGAGGCCATAGACGGCTGCCGAAGCACCATCCTTGAGGACAGAGACACTCTCGATGTCGGCAGGGTCGATATCCGATATGGATTCCACAGGGAAGCCATCAACTATGTACGCCACTCCGTAAACGGAACCGCGGATGCGGAGTGAAGCCTGGTCGAGACCAGGCTCGCCGGATTCCTGAACAGAAGACAGGCCGGAGAGACGGCCTGCGAGGACCTGCGTAACGTTTGTTGAAGGTGCCTTGAGGAGTTCATCACCCTTTATTGCGGAAACCGCACTGGTCATTGAACTCTTTTTCTGGACACCATAACCGACAACGACGGCATCATCGAGGAAGAGGGAATCCTCCTCCATCACCACATTGTGGGTAGCAGTGCCGTTGTACTTGTAGGTAATGGTCGAGAGGCCGAGGCAGCTATACTCTATCACTGCTCCGTCAGGAACAGAGATGGAATATGATCCGTCGGCAGCAGTTACAGCGCCGTTGGACGTTCCCTGAACCATGACCATCACGCCTGCGAGCGGCTCGCCGGCAGAGTCCGTCACCTTTCCCTTCAGGGAATTCTGGGCGGACATCGCCAGATTGCCCATCACGAGGACGAGCAATATTGTCAACAGTTTTTTAGTCATATTCCGTTTCATTAAACTATTTCCAGAAGTTTTCAATCTCTTCAAGTGTCTTGCCGGTGGTTTCAGGCACAAGCTTCCACATTATTAGCATGTAAGGCAGGCACATGAGGGCAAAGAACCAGAATGTGCCGGCTGGTGACAAGGTCGACAGACACCAGGGTGTGAACTGACCGATAAGATAGGTTCCGAACCAGAGCGCAAGGCCGGCGATGGACATCGCAAGACCACGTACGCGGTTCGGATACATCTCAGACAGCAGCACGAATACCACGGCGCTGATGGAGATTGCCTGGCTGAAGATGTACAGGAGGAAGAACACGAGAAGCAGGAGTCCACCCGCACCCGTTGCAAAGATGACACCTATCGTGACAAGGCAGATGATCATCGACGTGACACCGAACCATATCAGTTTCTTGCGGCCCACCTTGTCGATGATGAAGACAGCCAGAACTGTGGTCAGCATGTTTACAAGACCGACAAGAACGGTCGACAGCAGCGAATCCTCCGCTGCAAGACCGGCGTCGGCGAAGATTTCGGGTCCGTAGTAAAGAACGGCATTGACGCCCATGAACTGGCCGAGTATCGCTATGGCGCAGCCTATCATGACCGCTTTCATGATGCCAGGCTCAAGCAGTGCGCGCCATTCGCTCTTCACCTCACCGGCAATCGATGCCTTTGTCGCTAAAAATTCGTCCTGAGCTCCCTGAGCAGTATTCTTCAGGCGGCTGAAGATAGTCATGGCCTTGTCGTCCTTACCCTTGACAATAAGCCATTTGGGGCTCTCCGGTATCGTGAGGACGGTTACGAAGAAAAGAAGCGTGACAATGGTCTCGCTACCGAGCATACCCCTCCACATTTCATCCCTGAAGGCCCATCCGAAGAACCCGGTGGATACGGTATCTGGAGCCGTCGAACAGATGACATAGTTGACGAGGTAGGCGAGCAGAAGCCCGACGGTGATTGCGAGCTGATAGAGAGTCACCATGGTTCCGCGTATCCTGGCAGGAGAGACTTCAGAGATATAGATTGGCGAGACGATGCTCACAATGCCGATTCCAAGTCCGCCGATGATGCGGTAGACCACAAGAGTCGGGAAACAGTCGCACAGGCAGCATCCTATTGCGGAAACGCTGAAAAGGATTGAAGCAACAAGCATCGTAAGTTTGCGGCCAAGGAAGTCGCTCATCATACCGGCAAACGCAACTCCGATTATCGAGCCTACGAGGGCACAGCCGACATACCAACCCTTCGACATCTCACTGAGACCGAACTGGGTGCTTACGTCAGCAGTCGTTCCTGATATGACAGCCGTATCGTAGCCGAAGAGGATTCCTCCGAGAGCCGCGACGAAGCTCAGAAACAGAACATACCTCAGGTTGTTTTCCTTATCTTTCATTTATCTTGTATTTGAATATGTCTCTTGTGCGGTTTTCCTCATCTGTGGTGCACCCTATCCTCTGCACTGTGAGAAGCCCGGCTGCAGGATTCACGGTAACGAGATTGAAGGAGTCCTGGTTCACGGTTCCTTTCGTGCGGTCCTCCCTCATGTAGTCATCCTTGTCCCCTCCCTTGTCGACGACAAGCACGAGCTGGGGCTCATGGCCGGGTACAAGGCCTGTGACATCAAAGTGCTCATGGCCTGAAAGCCACGCAGCAAAATGACCTCCGGAAAGAATGAAGGAGTCAACCTTGGAGTATGCATCGTCGGGCATCCTCTCCATCTGACCTTCAGAAGGAGCCTCCACAGGACCGATTTCGGCCCATGTAGTAGAGAACGCAGTATCGGTGAACTTGTGTATACCATTGACGGGAGGATAATGGGTGGCGGCCATGACGGTCAAACCCTTCTCGAGAGCGCCATCAAGCACCGCGGCGAACCACTCCGCCTGGGCATCGGAGTAATGGACGCAGTCAAGAACGGCAAGGCGGACGCAAGCCTCCGGATAGTCCTTGTAATAATAGCAGGCTCTATTGCAGGGACTGGAGGGATCGGCAACGGCCGAAGGTTGTGACACAGCCCATTCTGAGACCATAGGATGCTCGGGATCCGGGCCTTCGAGAATCTTCTCATAAGCCTCCGACTGTGTGGCATCATATGGGCAATTGGTCTCACTCCAGAGCTTGTAACCTTTCCAGCAGTCATGATTTCCGACGGTGTTGAGTATTCTCCGCGCGCCTTTCACGGCCGCCATCGGGTTCTCATCATGCCAGTACCCGGCCACGACATCACCAAGATGTATTGCGTCGTCTATATAGCTGTCGTACGCGTCATAGAATGCAACTATCCTCCCCAGGTTGTCCGATGACCCGTGCAGGTCCGAAAACTGAAGCAGAGTCACGCCGCCGTCGCCGCGTGCCTCTACAAGTTCCGGAAGGAAGCCATCTGCAGGATTGAGATCCAGGATGGAAGTCTTGTTCCGGCAACCGACAATTGCAAGCAATGCAGCCGTCACAATAATAAACTTCCTCATCTTGAATTATTTACCTAGTATTTCGTCAATAAGGATATTGGTTATCACAAGCATTCTCGGGATGTGGAAAGGTCCCTTGAAGAGATTGCCTTTCGCACCCTGGGCAACGCTGCCGTCTCTGTGGAGATAGCCGAACCACTCACCATGCTCTTTGTCTACAAGGTGTTCTGCGGCCCATTCATGAGCCTTTCTGTGGATCTCGAGGTACTTCTCATCACCCGTCACCTTGTAACAATACAGGGAAGCAATGATGGTCTCACACTGGGGCCACCAGAACTTCATGTCCTGAGAGTAGTCCTGATTGGGGAAGTTCCTGCAGTCGCGGAAGTTGATAATGCCGCCGAACTCCTCATCCCAGCCCCACTTGTACTGCCAGTCGAAAATCTTCAGACCGAGGTCGATGTAGTGCCTCTCCCCCATCCTTTCTCCGGCCTGGATGAGAAACCATGCCGTCTCTATTCCGTGACCGGGGTTGATTGTCCTGCCCTCGCAGGTATCGATAAGGCCACCATCAGGCGTCACACTCTCGAGCACGCACTCGAATTCAGGATGCATGAAATAATGCTCGATGTCATAGATGGAGCTTCTGATCTGCTCATCAAGAACGGGGTCATCGCTCACCTGCTTGAGCACAAGTGCAACATTCACGAGTATCATCGTGATGGAGTGGCTTCTGCCAGGAGTCATGCCTTTGGGCTCCAGGAAACCGGGAGTAGAGAGCATGTAGCGAATGAACTTGAAGGTCTCGACGGCTTTTGCGGCATACTCGGAACTTCCGGAAGCCTTCGCGTACTCGGCCATGGCTATCGCAGCAAAACAGTCGCTGAATACATAACGGCGCTTGCGGAGCGGCTTTCCGTCAGAGGTGACACTGAAGAACATATGCCCGTCAGCATCCTTGCAGTGAGCCTCAATGAAATCGATGCAGGATTTTGAAGCCGCAAGCCATTCGGGATTCCTTTCAATATTATTGTATGCGAAAGCGTACACGAATCCACAGCGGCCCTGGAACCACACAGATTTGGACGAATCCATCAGCGTCCCATCACGGTCAACGCAGGTATACACACCTCCGTTTATCGGATCAATTCCATACTTCAGCCAAAAGGGAAGGATATTTTCGGTCAATTGTGCCTTATACCATACGGCACAGTTTTCAAGATAAGTCTTTCGGTTATTTTGCATTTTTTGTGTTATTGTAGATTACAAATATAATCCAATAAAATTAACACACAAACTCAATTATATTAAACATTATATCTAATAGCAA
>JAGHSF010000035.1 GCA_018065985.1 Candidatus Cryptobacteroides choladohippi | reverse complement strand
TACTGATATTCAACATTTTAAGTTACGAAAAATATGTCGAAAAAGCAAGGGTAAACCATTGATATTCAATGATTTACCCTATATTTTTAAGGCTATTTTGAGCCTGCACCAAAAGTGACGAAGAACCGAGTTATCGAGTGTTTATGTCTAAGTTCCTTGCTGATAGGTAGCAAAACAGCGCCCGGGAAACTCGGACGCTGTTATTGTGAACGGTCTTTCAGTGAAATCTACTAGATGTCTGCGCGGGCGATGGCGTCCTTGTAGTATTTCTGGTTGACGAAGACATCAGTCTTGTAAGGATTGATGTGACGCTTCTTGGACTGGATGATGATGTAGGTCAGGGCTGCGGCGTTGGTTACGAGAGCAAGTGCGCTGACCACGATCATTGCGGTGGGATGGGAAGGGTCTCCTGGGGGCTACTTCTTCAGGTAGTCGAGAATCTGTTCCGCGTGAATCTTCGTCTTGATTTCCTTGGGGACGAAGATTTTCTCGATGATACCGTCTGCATCAACAAGATATGTTGTGCGGAGCGTGCCCACCGTCCTATGGCCGCAGGCAACCTTCTCGCCCCAGCAGCCAAGCGTCTGAAGCAGTTCGGTGGTGGTGTCGGCGATAAGCGGGAAGTCCAACCCGAACTTCTCTGCAAACTTCGCCTGGGCATCCTGCTTGTCCTTGGAAACGCCTATGATGGCATACCCGGCTGCCTCAAGTTCCGCCTTGTGCATCTGCAGCGAACAGGCCTCTGCAGTACAGCCACTTGTATTCGCTTTTGGATAACTGTAAAGAACGATCTTCTTACCACGGTAATCGCTGCTTTTGATCTCATTTCCGAACTGGTCCTTTCCCAGCACTTCCGGAATCCTGTCTCCTACTTTCATATTCAATATATTTAAACTTGTATTAACAAAAATCTATACCCTGACCGTGCAGTGAGAGACCTCATCCATCTCACGGAAGTCCGACGGCAGCATACCTGTCTGCCTCTTGAACAGCTTCACGAAATATGACGGGTCGTCATAGCCAAGGCTGTATGCTATCTCTTTTATCATCAGATTGCTGTACCTAACCTGACGTTTTGCCTCAAGCATGATCCTTTCGGTAATGAAGGCCAGAGGCGAACGGCCGGAACATTCGTTGACACACTTGTTCAGAGTACGGACTGCCACATTCAGGGCATCGGCATACTCCTGAACCGTGTGCTTGGTGGCAAAATCCTTCTCAAGCATCTGACGGAACTGCACGAACAGCCTGTGCGCAGGCTTGAGCCCATCCAGACGGAGCTCACCCTCCTTGCGACCGTAACGGTGCACCTTGATCATGAAGATCATCAGCAATGAACGCAGCATGTCGACGTGGCCAATGCCCCTGCCGCTCCTCAGTTCCGCTTCCATGCTGTCCACCAGCGGCTGAAGCTGCCCGGCCGTTTCGTCATCTATCATATAGTAAGGGGTGGTGTCGAAGGTGTGGAACATGTCATATTTGACGAAGAGGTCGCTGTCGTAACCCCGGCTCTGCATGAAATCGGTGCAGAGTTTAATGGCAAGTCCCTTGTACGCATTGCTGCCGTCAAAGTGGTGCACCTGGCCGGGAGTCAGGAAGAAGATGGTCCCGGGACGCACAGGATATTCCTGAAAATCGACGAAATGCGACCCCGAACCATCCTGAAACCACAGTATCTCATAGAAAGTATGAACGTGTGGAGTCCCGTCGTCGATGTCCCCTTTATAGAGGAAGTCCGGCATGTGGTCGATAAAGAAGCCGGCACCGCTGGGTGTCTCGCATACCGATTTGTAGATGTGTCTGATATCCTGTGTCTCCATGATCTGCACTGTTTGAAACGTATGCAAAGATATGTAAATAATAGTAGATTTCGGCACGTCAAAAGAAGAAAATTAATTTAATGCCGAAATTTACCTTTAAGGTACCGGATAATATAATTCCATTTCAAAAAATTGCCGTACCTTTGCATCAGAAACCTGGGGGAATGATCCAGACCAGGAAAATAAAGAACAATTTAATAATTAAAAAAAGATAAAATTATGGCTAAATGGATTTGCCCAGTCTGCGGATATGTTCACAAGGGTGACGCAGCACCCGAGATGTGCCCGATGTGCAAGGTGCCGGGAAGTAAGTTCAATAAGGTTGACGAGGCCAAGGGTCTTCAGTTTGTTACAGAGCATGAGCTCGGTATCGCAGCTGCCATCCCCGCTGGTGCTGACGGAGACTTTGTACGTCAAGGACTTAAGGATCACTTCCTTGGAGAGTGCACAGAAGTGGGAATGTATATAGCTATGAGCCGTCAGGCAGACCGCGAGGGCTACCCCGAGATAGCTGAGGCTTTCAAGCGCTATGCATACGAAGAGGCCGATCACGCAGCACGTTTTGCCGAGATGCTCGGAGAGGTTGTCTGGGACACCAAGACCAACGTCGAGAAGAGAATGATGGCCGAGGAAGGCGCTTGCGCAGGCAAGATGGACATCGCACGGGTTGCCAAGCAGCTCAACCTCGACGCCATCCACGACAGTGTTCATGAGATGGCCAAGGACGAGGCACGTCACGGCGCAGGATTCCAGGGACTTTACAACCGCTACTTCAAGAAGTAAACATCCCCGGACAAACAGAACAGCAGCAAAGCCCCATCATCGATGGGGTTTTGTCATATCCCCCCCGTGACCGATGGATCAGTCTCCTAGCGGATGTATCTGTCTATCGAGGAGATGGTGTTTGCGATGATGTCCTTCACCTCGGAAGAGTCGTGCGTCATCTGGAGCCTGCTCAGCTCGCGGAGGTACTGCCTTCCCTCCTTGGAGCTTGTTATGGCGCCCCAGAGCTGCTCTGCAGTGACGTTGTCAAGCGACAGGACCTCTTTCACATCCTTTGTCATGGCATCATCAAGGTAGCCGTTCTTGTGGTCATTGTAGAACCTGACAACCGTCATCTCGTCTGCGATTGCGCCATAGGTATGGATGATTTCCAAGGAGAGGTCAAGGTCGCGGATCTTGGTGAACAGATTGGAATTCTTCAGCAGTTCAAGCGCCTCCTCGGAGTGGGTTATCTCGAAAGTCATAAGCGGGACATTGCAGTATGCAGCCATGGAATCCCGGGGAGCATCCGCATAGCGGCCCTCGTATCTTATAAGGAACCGAGCCGCTTCCGAGTAGGAAGCGAGCACGGAATCGGCAATCTCTATATATGACAGGTTATCCTGCAACTCGTTTTTGACAAGCAGCAGACTGCTCTTCACCTCATTCCTTTCCGCATGTCTGTTGATCAGCCCCTGCCCGGCAAAAGTGATGGCGATTCCGAGGCAGACCGCCACGAAATTCATAAGGTAGCCGAACCAGTCCCTGGCGTTTCTGCTATTTCCTTTCATATTTTTTCAGGTTTTCTGATCTGAGGTTTGATGTCTTCGAGCTCCCTGCCTGATTTGAGTATTGACATTATGCCGCCGAAGTGGTAGCTGAGCGTCCTGCTCACCTTCTCCTCCGAGAAGTCCTCAGGATGCTTCACACAAAGGGCGGCTATGCCGCAGGCGACAGGCCACATCTGGCGGAACAGTATCTCTGTCTGTTCCCTGGTCAGGCCGTAACCCTGCTCGATAGGGGTCAGGCAATCCCTTGCAATGCTTTCAGCAATCTCAGGACGCGCATCCTTCCCGAGGAAGAGCATCTGGAACAGGTTCGGGTCTTCCTTGGCAAAGGCTACAAGCCGGAGCCCGAATTCCTTGAATGCAGGAAAATAGTCGGTAACCCCCTCCATTCTTGCAATGAAGGACTGCTCGGCAGCCGTGCGTATGGCATCAGTCACCTCGTTCATATCCTTGAACATGGTGAACATGGGACTGGACGAAGTGCCCAGTTCCTTTCCCAGAGCCCTGGCACTGACTGTCTCAAAGCCACTGGTCCTGACTATCCTGAGGCCGGCGGCAACAATGTCTTCCTTGGAGAATCGCGGTTGTCTTGGCATAAATAAAACAAATGTTATGTAACGGTATGCAAAGATATAACATAATTGATAAATAAAAAATAACATTTGTTAGATAACGGGTGTTATTTTCAAAAAATTATTATATCTTTGCTGCAGAATTTCAGCGCATATGCCTGAAAAAGAAAACACGAACAACAGCGAAATGGAAAAGAGAATAAAGATTACAATGGCCCTGGTGGCATCCCTGCTACCAATGGTTGCATCAGCAGCCGGAGACTGGAAGGGGAAAGTGACAGATGATAAAGGTGAGCCGGTAGCGTTTGCAAACGTTGTGGCTCTCTCCAGGACGGATTCCACGGTCGTGGCCGGATCGACAACCGCCGAGGACGGCACGTTCAACATAGTCACAGACGGGAAGGACCAGCTGCTGATGGTATCGATGATAGGATACAAGACCCTTTACGTGGCAGCTGCCGACAACATGACCGTCACTCTGCACGAGGATGCGCAGTATCTTGAGGGAGCAGCCGTATCTGCAGTCATCCCTAAGACAACGCTCACGGGGGAGGGCCTGCAGACCTCGGTACGCGGTACGGTCCTGGAGACGATAGGCACCGCCAATGACGTTCTCTCCCGCACGCCGGGAATCATAAAGAGCCAGGATGGACTGCAGGTCGTGGGCAAGGGCTCACCGCTCGTGTATATCAACGGCAGAAAGGTAGTCGACCCTACCGAACTCGACCGCCTGCAGAGCAACGAGATCCAGAGCGTCGAGGTAATCACGAACCCCGGTGCGCAGTACAGTGCAAGCGTGCGCTGCGTCGTCCGCATACGTACCGTGAAGCATCAGGGCGACGGCTTCGGATTCAATGCGGGCATTACCGACGAACAGTCGCTCCACAATGGCTACAACGATCAGTCAGGCTACCTGAATGCAAACTTCCGCCACAACGGGCTTGACATCTTCGCCGGGACGAACGCCCTGAAGTACACCTCGCGTCAGGAGAGCAACATGCTTCAGCAGACTTTCGGCACACCCGATTTCAAGCAGGAAGGCACGCTGGATTTTGTGCAGAAGATGACAAGCGCGGCGCTGAACGGAGGACTGAACTGGCAGATCTCAGACAATCACTCCCTCGGCTTCCGGGTGGAGTCGGAGATGAATCCGAGGGTGGATATCCACCAGTCGATTGACGAGGACATCTTCGAAGGCGGCCGCTTTACAGACCATCTCATCTCAGAAGGCAACCACCACAATGACGACATGCCTTTCGGGGTATCGGTCAACGCATACTATAACGGAAAGGTGGGCAAGCTGGCGATAGATTTCAATGCCGATTACTATGGGATGAAGACATCGCAGGATGCGCACACTGTGGAGAAGAGCCAGATGGGGCAGGACGACGACGTGAACTACCTCTCCCACAGCGGCAGCAGGATGTATGCGGCAAAGCTCGTGCTGTCCTATCCCGTATGGATGGGCATGCTTCAGGCCGGTACAGAGGACGTGTTCACACGCAGGAATGATGATTACACCATCAACAGCGCCTATGTGCCTTCATCCGAGTCGAAAGTCAGCGAAGACAACACTGCGCTTTTCGCAAGCTACGGATTCTACGTCCAGAAAGTCGGGCAGATCAGCGCAGGAGTCCGCTATGAGCACGTCAACTACATATATGAAGACCTGAAAGGCCACGATGACCTGAGCAGGAGATACGACAATGTGTTCCCGACGCTTGCCTATGCCAACGCTTTCGGTCCTGTCCAGATGCAGCTGAGTTACAGCGCCAAAACACACAGGCCGGATTTCCAGTCGCTCAGCAGCGCGGTCAGATATCACAGCCGCTACATATACCAGAGCGGCAACGCCAAACTCCAGCCGCAGACCAACCATGACCTTGGTTTGAACGTCAACTGGAAATGGCTCACCATGGTGACTCAGTACTCCCACATAAACGGCGCCATCTCGCAGTGGTCGGAACTGTACAACGACAAGGGTGTGGTGCTTGTCCATCCGATCAACCTTGACAGGCCGGTAAGGACGCTCGCATGGTTCGTGAACGCCGCACCTTCAATCGGGATATGGACTTTGAACTGGACAGCCGGGCTTCAGCAGCAATGGCTCACTCTCGACATGCCCGACCCCCGCGAGATCACCAGCCGCAGGGAAGTCTCCTTCAGCGACAGGCCGCTGCTGCTCGCACAGCTTTTCAACACCTTGAGGCTCAAGAAGGACTGGCAGATAGAGTTCGGTGCAGAATACCACAGCAAGGCTTATTCACAGAATGCCATGATCACAAACAACTATCTTGACATTACCGCGGCCATCCAGAAAACGCTGCTCGACAACACCCTCGTCCTCAGGCTCGAAGGAACCGACCTTGCCGGACTTGGAAGGTATGACGTCATGACAGACTGCGGAAGCCATATCATCAGGCAGACGAACCGCATGGACACCCAGAGGGTGAAGCTCTCGATCAGGTACAACTTCAACACCGCCCAGAGCAAATACAAGGGAACCGGTGCGGGAACCGACGTGAAGAGCAGAATGAAATAGCGCATGTCAACTACCCATCAACTGAAGATTGATGGGCTTGCGACTGCCCGGTAGTGCATGCGTTACGCCCTTTGGCATAACTCCTACCTTTTTGCGCCTTGTGGCG
>JAGHSF010000036.1 GCA_018065985.1 Candidatus Cryptobacteroides choladohippi | reverse complement strand
CCCGGCAAGAGCATCAGACTTGGGCTGCCCAATGTGCCAAATGTATGTGTTTTCATTTCTTCATATCG
Organism: Candidatus Cryptobacteroides choladohippi; assembly: GCA_018065985.1. GTDB lineage: Bacteria > Bacteroidota > Bacteroidia > Bacteroidales > UBA932 > Cryptobacteroides > Cryptobacteroides choladohippi. Next base: position 4,340 of record JAGHSF010000036.1, on the reverse strand, counting down.
AGGTTTTGGCAGCATGTATTTGAGCACAGCGTTTGACGTGTGTCAAAACCGGCTGTGTGGGCCGGTTCCCATTCGGCCTTGTTGTGTGAGTTAAGGATTATTTCTTCCATAAAGGCAAAATTAGCAAATTCTTACCGACCGAGAAAACAGAGGGAACATGAAAAAAGCACCGCGTTTGGCGATGCTTTTTTCGTGTATTGATAGATTCCTTAATTCTTCTCCTTAGGAAGAACGTGATCGAGGATAAGGGCGAGGATGAAGATCACTGCAACGCAGTTCTCAGCAAACACGGTCTTGATCATCTGAGGGAAAACGTCGAACATGGCGGGAACCTGGGTGAAACCAAGTCCGATGGCCAGAGACAGTGACACGATCTTCATGTTGCGAGTAGAGAAGCTGCACTTGGAAATCATATTGAAGCCGGCAAACATGATTGAGCCGAACATCATGATGGTACAACCTCCGAGAACAGCCTGGGGAATGCTGGTGAGAACCACACCTACTGCAGGCGATAGAGCCTGAGAGTTCCTTCTGGGTGATATCGCGGTTGAGAGCCGATGAAGTCAGGGCAGAGGTATCTCCGATGGTTTCAGTAGCTGACACGAGGAAGATGCAGACGATAGACAGAATCGCGCCAAGATTGAACTCTGGCTTGAAAGGCAGGATCTCGGGAAGGGCAACAATGCCTATACCTTCGAATGAGAGGTGTTCCATACCCATGCATGCAGCGAGGATATAACCTACGATAAGACCGCCAAGAACAGAGAGGGACTTGACATAGCCTTTGCCCCAAGCTGCAAAGCCAAGGCAGGAGAGCAGGGTAACAGTGCCCACGATCCAGTTTTTGACAGAGCCGAAATCTTCAGCACCCTGGCCGCCGGCGAAAGAATTGGCGCCGATGGCGAGGAGAGAGAAACCAATACCGGTAACAACGGTAGCGGCGACAATAGGCAGACGAGAGCCAATCTTCCACACGGGATAGAGCTGGATGAGTGTACCGATACCCGCAATTATCATCGCATTCTGCACGAGGCTTGCGGTAAGAGCACTGTCAGTGCCCACAATTCCTGCAAGAATGTCATCCCGCATCCTTCAACGCCTGCAAAGTTTCCTCACAGCCGTCAAGAAGGGAATTTTCAAAAAGCCCGCGCGTGGAGAAGTATTCGCGATAATCAGCCAGTGCTGCTTTTGATTCCTCTACAGAAAAGCCGCAGTACTTCTGAAAAGAATCAAGAAGCGGCGGCCCGATGAATTTGTACAGAGACGACCTCTCAGCCACAGTGATGCCCCGCTTTGCCAAGGCATGCATGTTCGATAGCATCAGAGGCTGTTCAGCCACAATCATCGGCACGAGGGCTTCTTTTGTCAATACAATTCATTACCTTTAAAGATAATTCGAACACCAATATGAAAAAACATTCTCTTTTGAGCATCTCAGTAATGCTGGGACTTCTTGTCGCATGCACGCCGTCCACTGTCACAGTGTCATCTCCGGACGGTAGCGTCAATTTCCATCTGTCAGTATCCGAAGGGCAGTCTATGATCTCTATCGACTATAAAGGTGAGGCGCTCCTTCTTGGTTCTCCCGTAGGCATCGATTTCGCAGATGGGTATTTTGGCACGGATGTGAAGGTCAAGGCTGGGAAGTCCGTTGCCGTTGTGGATGACTACGACATGCCTGTGGGCAAGACCAGCCATGTGCACAGCGTTTCCAACGAACTTGTAGTCACGCTCAGCAATCCCGAAGGGAGATATGTCAATGTATATATGAGGGCCTTTGATGATGGGGTGGCATACCGTTATGAGATCCCTGAGCAGGAGAGCATGAAGGACCTCGCTGTCAAGGCTGAACGCATGGAGCTCAAGCCTGCTGGCGATCCTGAGACCAAGGCCATGATACTGCCGGGGCACAACTGTTCTCACGAAGGCAGCTACAAGACCGCAGCTCTGAGCACATACGAGGACAACCTTATGATGGATATGCCCGTATTCCTTGAGTTCCCCTCCGGGAAGTTCATGTCAATCACAGAGGCGAACGTGGTGGACTATGCCGGCATGATGCTGGTCAGCAGGGACGGCATGCTCACCGGAGATCTGTCCCCGCGTCAGGACGGTTCAGGGCTGAGCGTCATCGGCGACCTTCCACACCGCAGTCCCTGGCGTGTGTTCATGGTGTCCGACAGAGCCGGAGCCTTCCTGGAGTCCAACATACTTACGACTCTCTGTGACCCGTGCCAGGAACAGGATCTCTCATGGCTCAATCCTGGGACCACGACCTGGCCCTGGTGGTGCGGATACCAGTCGCCTGCCGGACTGAAGAAGGGCGACCTCAACACCGTCAACTACAATATCAGCAGATATTTCATCGATTTCTGCGCCGAGAATGACATCACATATCATTCCATCTCTGGCATAGTCGACAAGAATGGCCGCGAATACAACTGGTACTACAATGAAGGGAGTGCGCCAGGCTGCCCCGAGGACAATGACGACACCAGCCGCCTATGCCCTGGTTTCGAGATCGAGCCTATATGTCGCTATGCTGCAGAGAATGGTGTCAAGATGCGCGTGTGGGTTGATTGGAGAACTGTATCCAAGAACATGGAGGAGACATTCCGTCAGTACCAGGACTGGGGTGTCAAGGGCATGATGATCGACTTCATGGACCGTGACGACCAGGAAGTGATAGACTTCCAGAAGAAAGCTTTGGAGCTCGGCATGAAGTATCACCTTCACATCCAGTTCCATGGCGCCAGCAAACCTTCAGGCCTGCAGCGCACTTATCCCTGTGAGTTCACCAGAGAGAATACGCTGAACTGTGAGGTCTACAAGTGGAATGGCAGTATCATGGGCGCCGATCATGACCTCAACCTCCCCTTCACCCGCTGCGTCGCCGGTTCAACCGACTACCATCTGGGAGGCTTCCGTGCAGTCACGATGGACAAGTATGCCCCTAACTTCGGTATTCCTGCCGTGACCAACACCCGCAGCCACATGCTTGCGCTCTATGTTGTCTATGAGAGTGCACTGCAGTTGATAGCGGACACTCCCGCAGCATATGAGGGTCAGGAAGGTTTCGATTTCCTTCGCGGCATCCCTACGGTATGGGACGAGACGAAAGTGCTTGTCGCAGAGCCCGGCGAATGCATCCTCGTCGCTCGCAGGAAGGGCCGTGACTGGTATCTCGGTGCCATAGGCAACAGCAGTACGGCACATGAGTTCTCGTTCGACGCAAGTTTCCTTGGCGAAGGTGAATATGACATGACTCTCTACCACGACGCGCCTGATTCAGAGCAGAATCCCAACAGCATCCTCTGCTCGAAGTCAGTCGTCAGCTCATCCGACAAGCTCGTCCTTGACTGCGTGCCGACCGGCGGCTTCGCAGCAATCATCAAGGTAAGGTGATCAGGGTAACCCGACACCGAGCAGATAAAAATACGAGTAGTTTATATCATTTGAAAGCCAGCCACCTGTCTCATGATCAAGTTTGCAAGTCGCATGGGAAGCGATCTCACATCGGGTGAATCTCATTTTTTCTTCTAATCAGGCAATTATAGCGATCCAGCACTTCACCCGCGACATCCTCCCATGAACGGACTATACTTTTCGAGGCTTGAACTCCAACACGACTGACTTGCTGCGGTTTTGATGCAAGGTCCCGGATGCGCTGTGCATAATCATCCACGGAATTTTCAACAAGGAATCCGTCCACCCCATCGGTGATTATGCTTGAGGCTGTCGCGCCCTTTATCATTATCGCCGGCGTGTGCAAGGCCGCGGCCTCCCTCACTACGAGGGGAGCATTGTCATAAAGAGAAGGGAACAGGAATAGATCTGCGCAGGCATAGTAGGATTTAATCATTTCCCTGTCTTTAATGCCACCGACCAGCGATATTTTGTCTTCCAGGGATTTCTCCTGTATGATATGCTTCATCTCGTCGGCGGCATAGCCTTCGCCCACAAAGAACATCTTGAATGGCAAATCCTTAAGCTTTTCCAATCCATCCAGAATAAAACGGATGTTCTTTTCCCAGATATGCTGTCCTACAAAAAGCATAACGAACTCATCGGGGGCGATTCCGAGTTTCAGACGGGAATCTTTAAAATAACTTTCGGGATAGTCTGCGACAAAATCGCACCCATTGTCAACCACCTCCACATTCCCTTTGAATCCGTATTTGATTATCCGCGAGAAATCATCCCTGTACTTTGGGTGGAAGGTGGCTACGATGGGAATATGCTGTATGCTTGCGACCCTTTGAGCGGCAAGCCCCGTGGCAAAAGGAGAATGAGCATGGACAATCTTGAACCTTGTCTTTAGAATGTCAGCGAGAAAATGA
>JAGHSF010000008.1 GCA_018065985.1 Candidatus Cryptobacteroides choladohippi | reverse complement strand
TTGTATTAGAACGTGTAAGTATGGGAAAGACAATATGTTTCGTGAATAACAAGGGTGGCTGCGGCAAGACCACCACAGTATGTGCAGTAGGGCAGGCGTGGGCTGCGATGGGCAAGAAGATACTCTTCATCGACCTTGATTCGCAATCCAACCTCACCTCGATCATCACCGACACCGATCCATCAATCCAGGAATGGGAGACCACACTGGAAGATGCATTCGTAGGCGGGCCCGAATTCGGCCTTCCGGTATATCACGTCAATGATTTCATTGACATTGTGCCGTCCGATCTGGACCTTTCAAACTTCGACAAAGATGTAGCGAGGGTCACTGGACGTGAATACATACTGGCAGATCTCCTTGAGACCGTAAAGGCCAACTATGACTATATACTGCTCGACTGTCCTCCGGCACTCGGCCTCATTACCTATAATGCCCTTGTGGCATCAGACTATATGGTAATGGTCACAAACGCTGACGGCCTGTCATACAGGGGATTGAAGATGGTTGCCAGCCTTTTCAACGAAGTCACCGGCAACAAGAGACTCAACCCCCAGCTTCAGATCATCGCTGCAATCGTGACACGCTACGAGAAGAACAACCTCTCTGAGCTTTATCTCCAGAAGATGAAGAATGAGCTTGGAGACATCATCGTGGAACCTGTAGTACGCAAATCCACAAAGATCAGCCAGGCTGGATCCTTCCAGAGGAACATCTACGACTATGATCCCACAGGAAAGGCCACAAAAGACTACATGCAGGTAGCCAACGAACTGCTTCAGAGGGTAGTGATCAAGTAACCACAAACAATTGTAAGGAATATGCCCACAGGATTTGAAAAATTCAGCAAGAAAGCGCTCCAGGAGCAGCCTATCTCTATAAGGAAAGTGGAACAGCCCGAGCAGGAAGTGAAAACTGTCGTCAGGGAGGCCGCGCCCGTGCAGGCCGCACCGGTAGTGGCTGAAAAACCTCGCAGGGGCCGCAAGCCAATTGTCAGGGACGACGACGAGGAGATATTCACAATGACCATCAAGATCAAGATGAGCACGAAACTGAAGCTTGACGAGCTCAAGTTCACAGAGCGCAAGACACTCCAGGACCTCACTGCAGAGGCCTTCGAAGACCTGTACATCAAATATCGCAGCAAGTAACGGCGAATAATTCGCTGATTTTCAGAAAGTAGGGGAGGGGAGACCAATGTCTTCCCTCCTTTTGTTCAGTTTTAAAAAGGGAGTTATACAATTAGAGAATCGAAAAGAACCGCGTTATTTGCTCCCTTATTTGAAAGACATAAAAAGGGAGAAATAAAATGCTTCATTTCTCCAGTTGCCGGAGAAGACAGAAAACCGAAATAACGGAGTAAAAAACGAGAAAGTTCCCTATGATCGAGGGGATAAAAGGAGCAAATAGATACCTTTCCCACTTATAACAGGCAGTCTGATTTATTATTTTGCTCTCAAAAATATCGACTTGCTTGTCTGTTGATTTCAATGAGATATTTAAAAGCATTGATAATCAGCATAGGACTAATAAAGGGAGAAATTAAGCAGGCAAATATCAGACATTATAATTTTTCTTCTCGTTTTTTGCCGATTTTGGGAGAGATTATATAGGTATTTTGAATAATCTTATTATTTTTGCACTCACTTAATAAAGAAGATGACTTCATATCCATATCAGTCTCTGTTCTACTTTATGTCCCTGAACCTTGCAGATTTGGGAAGGGGGGGCCGCGCAATGGGGGGAAGGGCCTTCGGCGAGACGCTCAAACGCCGCGTCGGGCTTGATGTCTTCTTCGCTCCTTACGTCGCGAAGTGTCTTTTCCTTTTTCCCGTTTCGATTTTCAACCTGCTGAATCAGAAGGATTTCCCCAATAAACACCTTAATATCTTGTTAATTTAGGATATAACCTGTTTATGTCTTAACAAAATTTTTTATGCCAGGTTTAATTTATTCTGTTAAAATGATTTACGCGGGAATTGCCGGAGTAGAAAAAGGAGAGATGCAATTTGATTGGGGAGTTTTGAAATGTTTGGTCCTTCTTTAATTAAGGAGTTTTACAATTTAATGGGAGATATACAATTATGAGCAGGAAACAGGACGACGACAATGCCCAGATGCAGATCGCAACTACAACCAGGAATGTTGTAGAGTCTTATATCTTTGCGACCGGACACCAGGACCTCAGCATATATTCTGAGCGTCTGCTCATGCAACTCGTCAAAGCTGCACAGTGCCAGGTCAACGGGCTCAACTTCCGGGACGGTTCGTCGATCGCTCAGGTCGGCATAGGTCCACTCGGCGACACTGTTGTCGAGATCGAGGCCAAGGAACTGCTCAATGGCGAGAACAATACCAATTACACGCAGGCCAAGAAAGCTGTTCTGGAGCTTATGAAGAAGCCCATCTCCCATGAGCGCCCAGCCATGAAGAACGGCAGGCCCGTGCTCAACGACGCGGGGGAGCAGGTGTATGAGTTCGAGGCGCACAACCTCCTCAATGACGTGTATATCAACAAGAAGCCTGGCGTTGTGATAGTAAATGTCAACAAGACCACGTGGGAGGCTATTCTGGACTTCTCAAAGGGCTTCCGCAGATATGACCTTCAGGTGGCCATGAAGTTCAGCCGTACGTGCTCTCTGAGGATGTTCAAGCTCATCTCCAATCAGAAGAACCCGCTTACTTTTACTCTCAAGGAACTCAGGGAGCAGTGGGGACTTACCGACAAGTACAAGACAACCAAGGATTTCATAAAGTACACCATCGACTCCGCCAAGGAAGAGCTTGACCGTGTGTCGCCATGGACGTTCGAGTACACCCCGATCTATTCAAGTTCCGCAGAGGAGAACAAGGGCAGGGTGGGGCGCAAGTCCATCACGGCAATACAATTCTTCCCAAAGCACCAGCAGAAGTTTGAGAGTACCTCCAATGTGGCCTCGCAGGTGTCTCCGTCCCTTGTCCTTGGCAAGGCCATAACGGACCGTCTTGTGAAGAATCTTGGATTTTCAATGGCAGAGATCAAGGCGAACTTCGTTCTGCTTGACATCGCCAAGAAGAATATCGACCTCGATCAGTTCCTTATCGAGCTTACCCCCAAGGCGCTCCGCGCCAACAACACCCAGGGTTATGTCGTGAATGCGCTGAAGATCCATCTGAAGGAGAAATGCAACATCGTTGTCCGGAAGAATGAGATCGTGGGCTCGGCAGGGCAGGTGAAGCAGCCTTCCGTTGTGGCAAAACCGGCACCAAAACCGGCTGGAGCATCCGAGAGCACGATTGCCAATCTGCTCAACTCCACTACGGGTCAGCCCATTGCGGACATTCCCCGCAAGAAGAGCGTCGATACGGCGAAGTCGATAGGGGACATCCTGGGATTCAACCTCGATCCTGATGAGCAGTAACCCTCCTGAGGCGGGGTGCCGCACGTTTCGAGTACAACATGAAGTAATAATCTGAAATAATCTTATTCATTTGAAGTATGAAGAAATCATATGCTCTTATTGCAGGCGTGGCCCTGCTTTCTGCATCACTCGCTGTCAATGCGCAGGATGCTACAGTTCGCGTTCATGACGCTGGTACCGGAATCACTATCCCTGCTGAAATCTACGGGCAGTTTTCCGAGCATCTGGGCCGTTGCATCTATGGCGGTCTCTGGGTGGGCAAGGACTCCGATATCCCCAATGTCGAAGGATATCGCAAAGATGTATTCGAGGCACTCAAGGCATTGAAGGTGCCTGTGATGCGCTGGCCGGGCGGCTGCTTTGCGGATGACTACCACTGGGTGGACGGCATAGGCCCCCTTGAGGAGCGTGCAAAGATAGCCAACAACAACTGGGGCGGTACCCTTGAGGACAACTCGTTCGGCACCCATGAATTCCTCAATCTGTGCGAGATGCTTGGCATCGAGCCCTACATTTCCGGAAATGTCGGCAGCGGCAGCGTAGAGGAGATGGCGAAGTGGGTCGAGTATATGACCGCACCTGCCGGAAGCTCGGTGGCAAACATGCGTGTGGCGAACGGCCGCAAGGAACCCTGGAAGGTCAAGTACTTCGGAATAGGTAACGAAGCCTGGGGGTGTGGCGGCAATATGACCGCATCTTTCTACAGCGATGTCTATCGCAGATATGCCACATATCTGCGCAACCAGCCGGGCAACGACCTTTATAAGATTGCCAGCGGTGCGTCAGATTACAACTACGAATGGACAAAGACCCTTATGGAGCAGATAGGAGACCGGATGGATGGAATATCCGTTCACTACTATTCCATCGTCGATTGGGGGAACAAGGGTGCATCGACGAAATTCGACGAAAAGAGCTATTACACCATCCTTTCCAAGACCCTGGATGTCGAGAATGTTCTGAAGAAGCATATCGAGATCATGGACGAGTACGATCCTGACGGCGATGTGGACCTTCTCCTCGATGAGTGGGGAACATGGTACGATGTGGAGCCCGGCACCAATCCTGGCCATCTGTACCAGCAGAATACGATGCGTGACGCCATTGTTGCGGCTCTTAATCTGGACATATTCCACAAGTATACGAGGCGTCTGAAGATGTGCAACATCGCGCAGGTTGTCAACGTCCTTCAGTCGATGATCCTTACCAACGAGACCGACATGGTTCTCACCCCGACCTATCATGTGTTCGAGATGTACAACGTGCATCAGAATGCGGAGTATATTGAGACAGAGACCTCTACAGCCCTTGTCAAGGGATTGTTCAGGAGTGTTCCCGTCCCTGTGATTGATGCTACCGCATCCCGCAAGGACGGCAAGATGCATATCGACATTGTCAATACCGATTACAATAAGTCCAGGACCGTTCTTGTCGAGTTCGACAACGTGAATGCGGTCAGGAAGGTCAAGTCGGCCCGTATCCTCACCTCGCAAAGGGCTCAGGACTACAACGACTTCAGCAACAAGAACCAGGTTGCGCCCAAGGCATTCAAGGACTACAAGGTTGTAAAGGGCGGAATCGAACTCACTCTTCCTCCCTGCTGCATAGTTGCACTTGAGACTGAATAGAAAGGAGTGCTATAAGAACAGTTTGAGGGCCTTTGCCAGCTGGTCCGGGCAACTGGTCTGCCTGGCTCCGCATCTGGTGCCCTCGAGTCTTGCGATGACGTCCTGCACGGTGTGCCCGACTATCATCTTGCACAGCCCCTGAGTGTTTCTGGAGCATCCGCCGGCGAATCCGGCTTCGAGAACAATGCCGTCTTTTACGGCAATCGCCACCTGCTGGGAGCATACCTCCTTGCAGGTGTTTGCGTATATGACCCATCGGTCATATCCCAAACCCAGTGGGGAGTTGTTCTATGCTGTGACCATTGAACTCCCCGATGGCGGAGCTCCTGACACCGAACCGGAGGACAATACACTTCCTGATGACAACATCTCCCAGTACAAGGGGGAGGATGACTCTGACGACGAATGATTGCGGGCTGAAAGTCCGGTTATGTTCAGCGTCCGCTCCTTCTCAGTTTCGGGAACATCTGCCTGAAACGCGTCAGGTGCTTCGCGATTGCGCTGCCTTTCGACGCTCCGGCGACCACGAAGGACACTGCTACGAGAATCATCGCGATGCCGAAGGCCTCGCGTCCTGTCATGCCCTCGTTGAAGAGCAGAATACCCATTATTACGGCTGTTACGGGTTCAAGTGCGCCGAGGATTGCAGTAGGTGTCGAACCGATGATCTGTATCGCCCTTGTGGTGCAGACCAGCGAGATGACGGTAGGGAAGACCGCAAGCGCAGCTGCGTCTAGCCACAGATACCATTTTGTGGGTAGCGTCAACTCCGCCGCCCCGAAGGCCAGCCTTCCCATGAAGAGCAGCGAGCCGAACAGCAGCACCCAGAAGGTGACCGCGAGGGTCGCGATGCCCTCGAGCCTCTTCTGGTTGATGGCGACGAGGTAGATGGCGTATGAAAGGGCTGACGCTATGACTATGAGCGTGCCGACGAGGCTCAGCGTCCCGCCGTCGCCCGTGTTGTACAACAGAAGGATGCCGCTGGTCGCGAGCAGGATGCATAGTATCGTGTGCATGGTCAGCTTTTCGTGGCAGAAGACCGCCATGATGATGGCGACCATGAGCGGGTAGACGAAGAGTATGGTCGAGGCGATGCCGGCGGCCATGTAGTTGTAGCTGATGAAGAGGGTGAGCGACGAGAGGGCCATCAGCAGGCCGAGTCCCGCCAGCGGGAGGATGCTGCGCTTCGGGACCTTGAGGCTCCTGCCTCTGAGGAACGCCATGACGGCCACCATGGGGATGGCGAGTCCGTAGCGGAACAGCAGCACCGAATCCGGGTTCATGCCGTTAGCGTAGAGCGGCAGCGCGAACGTCGGGTTCAGTCCGTAGCTTGCGGCGGCTATGGCTCCCAGCAGATACCCAAGTGCCTTGCCTTTGACTGCCATGTCAGATGGACTCCTCCTCGTAGTAGACCTTGTAGAACTTGCCGTACTCGTCCTCGCCCTGCACGACCTGGTCGCGGCTGCCGGTGATGTAGATGCGCACGTTGTTGTCAAGCTTGATGACGCGCTTGTACACCCTCTGCTGGCGTTCACAGGCGGGGGCTGAGATGCCGAAATGGTCCTCGATCTCGATGTCGTTCTTCGCCTCGTACTGCTCCTTGTAGCGGTTGAAGGTCTCGGCGACCTCTTTGTCCTCGAAGACCTCGCCCGTGAACTCGTCGACGTCGAACTCCTCCTTGCCCTTGAAGTAGTCCAGGGTCTTGCCCAGCAGGGTGATCTGGTCGTTCTTGCTGATGTTGTATTCCTTCGGGAGCTCCTTGGTGACGAAGTTCTTCGCCATCGCCATGGCGTGCTTGGTATTCGAGTACTCGTCGCGGCAGGACGCCACGCCGAGGAAGTCGGCCATCCAGTACAGGGCGTCCACCTTGTTGGTGTTGTCCACGACCTTGACGACGAACCCGCCGTCGGTGTCCTTGTTGAAGATAAGCGCGCCCTTGTCGAGCTTATGGGTGGATATGCCTTTCTCGGTCTCCATATTGAGGGTGGACCCCAGGTCGACCACCTTCAGGAAGGTGTCCTTCTCCTCGCTCTTGAAGATGCCGATGGCATCCATCGTGTCCCCGTCGAGCATCACGTCGGTGAAGTACACCATGCAGAGCTCGCCACCCTTTATCTTGTTATGGTTGCACTGGTCGTACAGGTACTTCGCGATGTCCACCGACTTTTCGTAGAGAAGCTCCGGATGCTTGAAGATGTCCCTGCAGAGCGACCAGACCACGTTGAACTCCAGTCCTGTCTCATGGGTGAAGTGCCAGCTCTCGTCAATCTCGAAGGAGGACAGCAGGAATCTGCGCAGCGTGAACCTCAGTTCCTCTGTCTGGCTTACCGGGGCCTTGGAGATGGTCATCCCGTCCTCCAGGAGCCTGTTGCCGACGAAGTGCGTCACCACCTCGCCTATCTGTGCGTTGTCGTATTGAATCATGACTTCCTATTTCACTTTCTCAAAAGATGTCACTTTCGGCTCGCCCTGTCCCGGGAGGGGCTTGTAGATGGTGAGCCAGCAATGGCCGGGGCTGTATTCCTCGCTACCATCGCTGAACCTGCAGTAGAACCTGTAGTTGATGCCGGCAACCACCTGCGTCTGGACCGTCAGGGGAGTGAAGGACATACCTTCCATGCTGTCGGTGACGCTGCGGAAGAGCTGGTACTCCTCGTCGCTCGGCTCCCGTTCTTCAGTGTATCCTCCGCATAATTGCTGTCCGCTCCTGCGGGCCAGGGTCTCGAAGGTCTGCATCTCGAGGTCCATCGGGCAGTTCTCCAGTGTCATGGTCTTCTGCTCAACGAGCTTCCCCTTTTTGATACGATAGGCTTTGGTGAAGCTGTCGTCTGCAGAGTTTGATCCTTCTTCGATGATCGCCCCGGACTCGCTGATGGTGAAGCGGTCCCTCTCCCCGCCGCTCGCGAGATGGATGAGGGATGCAGTCCTCGGATGGATCGTGTAGATGTCATAGATGACGGTGGTGCCGTCCTCGAACTTGTCACCGATGAGAAGCTCCGGGATGCCGTCTCCGTTGATGTCCTTCTGCGCGAATCCGCAGTAGGGCGAATTGTACCTGTACACGCTGCTCAGCTTCATCTCTTCGGCAGGATCCATGTCCTCCCAGTTCGTCTGATATCCTACCACGATGTAGGACATTATGTCGGATAGACCGATTTCCCCATAGTCGATTACCTCTTCCTTGGTTAGCCTTGGACTGCCGCAGGAGGCAAGCGCCATTGCAGCTGTTATGAGGATTGCTGATTTTATTTTCTTCATTTTTCTGCCGTAAATATGTCTTCAAGATAACTTCTGAAAGGATAGTTTGTCAGCATATATCTGTATGCCTCTTTGCTGAACCTTTCACTTGTGTTGAGTATGTCGTAGTTGGCTTCACCTCCGTAGCTGGACTGGATAAGCCCCGTGTCGCGGAAACCGTTGCGGAGATAGAACCCTTTTCTGCGGATGCGTATGTCCATGTTGTCGCACTTCTCATGCAGGCTTTCGATGAGAAGAACCACATCTTTGCCCTCGTACCTCTTCCTGATGGAATCGAGGATGGCCGAACCGTACCCTTTGTTGCGCTTGGATTCATCCACGGCGAAATACAATAGGAACGCCACTGTGCCGCGAACAATCATATACGCCAGGCCGATGAATTTCCCGTCTTCTGTGAAGTGAAGGAACTCTGCCCTGCCTTTCGCCGAAGCGGAGAAAAGTTCCATAACGGGATGCCGCTCTATCTTCGGGAATGCCGTGAGATAGAGCCTGCGCACCTTGAAGAAGTTGCGTCCTAGAACCTTTGTCTCCCTGCAGTCTATCATAGGAACAGTCTGAGAGTTCTTGCCAGCTGGTCGGGACAGCTGGTCTCCTTGGCCCCGCACCTGATGCCCTCCAGCCGGGCAATGGCGTCGCTGACCTTCATGCCTGCAACGAGCTTGCAGATGCCCTGGGTGTTACCGGAACATCCGCCGGCGAAGGCGGCTTCCAGTATGACACCGTCCCTGACGGCAACGGCGACCTGCTGCGAACAGACTTCCCTGCAGGTGTTCGCGTATATGACCCTGATCCCCTCGGGGGTGGTCTCGTCCTTGACTTTTGTTACCTCGTACATACGCTATTTGCTTTCTGCCTTGCTCTGGAACTTCTCAACATCTATGATGAACCGCTCGTGGGTGCCTTCGCCGATGAGCCCGCGTTCGTCGTATGCTTTGACGGAGAATGTGACCTTGCGGCGGTCGATCTCTATGACCTCGGTCTCGGCCCACACATTCATACCCATGGGGGTTGCTGCGCAGTGGCTTACATTGATGTGCGTACCGACGGAACTCTGCCCTTCTTCAAGGCAAGGTTCGATTGAGAGGACCGCGGCCTTCTCGATAAGGGATATCATCATAGGTGTGGCGAACACCTTCACCTTGCCACTGCCCACGTTAGTGGCGATATTTGCTGATGTAACGGTCGTTTCCTGACGGCCCTTGATTCCAAGTTCTACCATAGTCGGCAAAGATACTCCTTTTTGCCGGATGCCGGAAGAAAAGGGTTATCTTTGTAGCCATGAAGGATATGATATTCGAAGCGGACAGGAAGACGGCGCGTCAGGGCGACAGCGTCGAACTCCGGTGGGATGCCGACATGCCGGACAGCCTGTCGGTGATCATCGACAACGGGATCGAGCCCCGCGCCATGCAGGTGGGAGATTCAGGCAGCTCGAGGATATACATCGGTGACAGCAGGGGAAAGTAAGGCTGTTTTGGCGAAAAATTGTCTCTGAAAAACTGGTTGGACCGAGGGCGGACAACAGGAAGTTTCATCCGGACCGGAGAATTTCGCAGTTACAAATTGTAAATATGGAACCTGGAAAGAAGAACGGCATGCATGCCCGATCGATGTCTGCACGGTCCGTTCAAAAGGGGAGAACGGCGACTTGACTGCAGCTTCAACCCGGTAGGCGGCGGCATCATTATCCTTACTGTTTGACAGTGAGCCTGGGCTTGGAATTGAGCGCTAACCCAATCCGGATAGACCAGTTCGGCACTCGCGTTTGAAGTGGAGATTCGAGCTGTCTTGATCTAATATCTACGGTCTCTTCATGACAGTTATTGTATCCGTTTCTGCTACCTGCCTGTCTTCGAGAAGCGCTCCGGATTGACCATCTGTAGCTCGGCGTCAGACCTTGAAATTCCCAGTCTTCATGAGCGGGGAATCAGCCTTTGAAGGAGTGAATTTTCTTCAGTTTCATCGATTTTTTGTCCTTGAGGCACTCCAGAAGCACTGAAAATGCAAAAATAGTATAATAGCCTATAAACTAAACAATGTAACATTTTAGTCAGAGCTGGTAACATTTTTGTCATAAGGCATTTTGGAAGAAAATGACTGATTTTTGGAAATTTTGGCCATGCAAGTTGGCCCTAAATCCACGTGACTCCCATCTCCGGATTGTACACTCGATCAGCCCTGATGCCGGAACTATTTGTTCCTGATTTTGCATCTTTTCTTTCGTGGAAATCAACGGTCAAACTAGAGCCGAAGACAGTCTGGAATTTCGCCTCCCTTGTGCTCAAACTTGACCTGAATAATTGACCTAATATCCTCCTGTTTTACCTCGGGCTGCGACTTCCAGGAATAGGCGTTTTTACCCCGATTATCCTTGACCACACCGACCGGACGGAAAGAACCAGGAGCTCTGATGCAGGAACTCAGGGGCAGATAAACCGGAGTTGACAGGCTGTACGCCATAGTGATGTCTCCACACTTCATTGGCCCCCGAAACTCTTTTATGTGGTCCATTCAGGGTGTTAACAAATGTTTCTTTGTGAACAGAGAAATCTTTCGACAAATACCAGTCCGATGGATATGGTCGGTCCATCCGTCAATAAAATCCTTGCGAAATCACCTTTATTTCGCCTCTTGCTGGCATGAAATCTAGGAATATTCGATTATTCAAACGTAATTGTCTATGTAGTACGACCTTATTGCCGGTCCTTTCAATGCGCACTTCAGGTAAACAGATTTTCTGCTCATGAAAGCCTTCCCGCCGCTGAAATAACAGCTCTGTTGTCTCAGTTTTTACCGCATTCTCTCTTCCCTTCTGAAAGAAAATCGTATCTTCGCATAGCAATGCATCCGAAGTATATCATAGCGGGAGATCCGAAAACCGAAAAGGGTTTTCTAAGGATGGGAATGGTCATAAACCATAAGGACCTCATCGTTGGGTACGAGAAGGTCTGGGGAGGTATTCAAGGACTACACCTTCATCTTTACTCCAATTGTGAATCTGCCAGGAAATGTGCTTGACCTCTCGGATGTCGAATGGATATAACAACTATAATATGATACTTACCACAACCCCGACGGTCGAGGGCCGTCAGATCAAAGAGTACAAGGGCGTCGTCTTCGGCGAGGTCGTCAACGGCGTGAATTTCCTGAAGGACTTCAAAGCGAGCATCCGCAACATCGTCGGAGGCCGTTCCGGTTCATACGAAAACGAACTAATCGATGCCCGCACCAATGCGATGCGCGAGATGGAATCCAGGGCGCGTGATATGGGCGCCAACGCCGTTGTCGGCATCGACATAGACTATGAGGTGCTGGGAGAGGCCAACGGCATGCTTATGGTCACCGCCTCGGGAACGGCGGTCGTGCTCGAATAGCCCGATTCCGAATATGAAGGAAAGACTCCTCGCAGCACTTGCTTACTTCCTGATTGCTGGTGACGGAGGGAATACTGTACTTGGAGTTGTAATAGGAACGGCTTCTTTGGCCAATCTCGTCTTCGCAATTCTGATGTTCAGAAGGATAGATCGGAGGAGAGTGTTCCTAGTTGTCGTGAGGGATAATGCAGACATGTAGAATCATTGAGTATGAGCATACTGATTAAAGATACGACGCCGATGGAACGCATCCAGATAGTGAAGGATGCCCTGGAAGGCGAATACGACGAGTTCTACGACGACTACGTATCCGGGAAAAAGGAACTCTCGGAACTAAACTGCGAGTACAGTGCCGAATATGCCGGCACGGGGACAGATGAATGAAATATGGAAGAACCTGTTTTGAACTCACATAACAAGGCTGAATGGGGACCTGCACACACAGCCGGTTTTGACACACGTCAAACGCTGTGCTCAAATACATGCTGCCAAAACCTCGATATGAAGAAATGAAAACACATACATTTGGCACATTGGGCAGCCCAAGTCTGATGCTCTTGCCGGG
>JAGHSF010000037.1 GCA_018065985.1 Candidatus Cryptobacteroides choladohippi | reverse complement strand
TCATGTGCCATTCTACGTTAGTCTGGCAAAGATAATTTCAAATCGGTTGACTCAAAAATCGCTTGTAACTACCTAACTTTCAATATTTTCAAAGAACTTTTATGAATTTTTAGTGGACACTAATGTTCCGTGGAATAAAATTCGAAGCATCACTTTTTATAACAAGTATCCTAATCAGGCAAGGCTTCATATGGGAATAGATTATGAAAAGAACGGTGACGTGGCAAGCTTAAGAATAAATCTGCAACCCTATATCGAAATTTTGCGTTTCAGAAAGTGGAAAAAAGCAATTGATTACTACTCAGGACGTGAAGATATCGTAACAAACAAACATCTGAGTATCGCTCGCCTTGAAGCCGATGACTATGACCCGTATTCTCGCAATAAAAAAGGCAGAAAGTGATCCATAAAGAAATTCAAGGATATGGACGCCTTCTTCTACGAGTGATTCTGGCGGTAACATCGTAAAAGACAGCCGCAAACACTTCAGACTGTCAACCACTGTAATATGGTACCCTGATTTGTCAGAGCCGAACTCAAAAACGGCTCTGACTTTTCTTATATCTGGTGACACCTATCCGCCCCGATTCCGAAAATCGGGCTTTCCTCTCTTCTTGAAGTTGACATGTGGTTATTTTGAATTGATAAGGATATAAAAGTACTGATTTTACATTGAAAAATGGAAAGCGGGAGCAGGATTTTTGCTAATTTTGTATGATTCCATGAACAGATATGCATATGAAAACTGAAATTGTCGCTGCCGCAGTGCTTCTGCTGGCAAGCACCGCTGTGATGGCGCAGAACGATTCTGGCGCAAGCCAGAGAACCCCCTCGCGTTCCGAGTATTTCTCCTGGATCAACAACACCAACGAAGGTGCGACCGAGGCCCAGACCATGGCCAATCTGGCGTTCTTCCGCTATATGAAGGAAACATACGGCATGCAGCTGGACATCTATGCCTTCGATGCAGGCGCGATCGACGGCAGCAAGCGTTACGGCTCCATGAAGTCGGCCGATTTCAGGAAACAGTTCCCCCGCGGCTTCGGACCCCTGAGCGAATACGCAGGGAAGGACGGCACCCGTCTTGGCCTCTGGTGCGGCCCGGACGGATTCGGCGACACTCCCGAGGAGGCTGCAGAACGCAGCGGGATGATGGTCAGCCTTGTCAGGGACTACAACTTCGGGCTTTTCAAGATGGATGCCGTCTGCGGCCAGCTGCGCCCCTCGAAGTATGACTACTTCAATGACATGATGGGGCAGATCCGCAGCCTTTCCCCTGATTTCGTGCTGCTGAACCACAGGCTCGATCTGGGAGAGGGAACCAAGTATTCCACAACTTACCTTTACGGCGGGGCAGAGACCTACATCGACATCCTCATGACCAACACGATGACAGCCCCGCATCACCGCGGAGAGGCCATCGCAAGGGATATCCCTCCCACCCGACTGACCGAGGATCATGGCGTGTGCCTGTCCTCCTGCCTCGACTTCTGGGAGGACGACCTCGTTCTCCAGGCATTCAACCGCTGCCTCATCCTTGCACCTGAGCTCTACGGCAGCCCCTGGTTCCTGTCCGATGAGGAACTCCCCAGACTCGCATTCATATTCAATCTCCATCGTGACTACCGCGATATCCTCGTCGACGGCATGCGGCTTCCCGAAGGGACATACGGCCCCAACGCCATGAGCCGCGGAGACGGCAGGACGCAGTTCGTGACACTTCGCAACCTGAGCTGGGAGCCTGTCACATATCATATCTCCCTTGATGAGGAGACCGGCCTTGAGAAAGCCTCCGGGGTGCAGGTGCGCCAGTATCATCCCTACTGCCTCGACATGGGCTCGCACAGATACGGATCGACGGTTGACGTCGAGGTGCTGCCTTTCCGCAGCTGCCTTGTGAAACTCACTACCGTTCCCGAGACGGATCCGGTGCTGGTAAGCGGAGTGCCGTATGAGATCATCAATGATCGCGTCGGCTCCACACGGACCGTCAGACTCCTTGGCAATCCGGGAGAGACCTGCAGATACAAGATCCGCAGCGGCCGGACGGTGAAGTCCGGGACCGTGTCGTTCCCGGGTGAGACGCTGCAGGAATCCCCATACCGCCAGATAGCGCAGATGCAGAAGTGCGAGGCGCCCCTGGACCAGAGGGAACTGTATTATGCAACTGCTTATGCGGCAAACAACAACGCACTTGAAGCGGACTGCCTCAAGCGTTCCGGTGAGACTTCCATCCCGGAGGTGAAGGCTGCCCGTGATGCTTTCTTCTCTCAGCGCACTTTCGTCGAAAGGGGAGTCTGGGACAGAAACCTTTTCGATGACGATCCCGATACCTTCTTCAACATCGCTTTCCGCTGGGGGGATATGAGAATAGACAACTGGTCCATGTTCATGCTCGACTTCGGAGAGCTCACAGAGATGGACACCCTTGTCATTGAGACCGATACGGAGTATTCCCTCTCGCCCAAACGCATCAAGGAGGGTACCAGGGTCTATGTTTCCGACAACCTCAGGGACTGGACGGAAATAACCATGGTCAACGAGCTGCAGTCCGTTGTGGACCTTTCCAAGGCGGGCCCCGTCCGCTATCTGAGGTTCAACGACTGCCCCATACGCATTGCCGAGGTGCGCGGATTCAAGGACGGCAAGGCCGTATGCCGCGACAAGTGGCGCGTCAACAACCTCTTCCCTGAGTGGGAAGACGGTTTCGAGCCGGCAAGTGCTGCCTGGAAAGCAAGTTTCACGCTGGATGAGATCCCGGACAATGCATACCTTTGCGTTGCCTGCAACGGCCGACACGGACGCGATGGCGTGTGGGCGTCATTCAAGATAGACGGGGAGTATGCAGGCTGCCCGGACCGTGCTCCTTCGTATGCGGCAAACAGCTGGGAGTGCCCCGTGAACCGCCGTGACGGGAACTATACCTATTATCTGCCTCTCACCCCTGACATGAAGGGAAAGAAGATCGAAGCCTGGCTCCTTGCCCCAGGGAATCTGTATTCGGGTGAGCCCGTGGATGCCCGTATCTATATGGGAGTCTATCCTCTTCCGTTCAGGTCAGAGGAAATCGTGGTCAGGTGAACAGGCATGTTGGATTATAAGCATTAACGAAAATTTATGAGAAGATTTCTGATTTTTGCTACGGCCATCCTGTGTGCAGCCTTGCTGAACGCACAGGAGAACAGCACTGCCGGATTCTATCCCATTCCGGGAAGCGGAAGGGATGTTTACAACTTCAACATTGGCTGGAGGTTCTGCCAGGGGGACATCACCGGAGCCATGGACGGGTCATTCGACGACTCTTCCTGGGAGGTGGTGAACCTTCCTCACACCGTGGAACTTGAACCGGCAGAAGCCAGCGGGTGCCGCAACTATCAGGGGCCGGCATGGTACAGGAAAAGCGTGACGCTGGACGACAGTTTTGACGGAAGGCGCGTGTTCCTGCATTTCGAGGCCATAATGGGCCGTAGCGACATCTATGTTGACGGAGTCAAGGTCAAGGAGCACCTGGGAGGCTATCTCCCTGTCATAATCGACCTGCAGGCAGCCGGAGTCAAGCCGGGCAAAAAAGCCCTGATCGCGGTCAGGACAGACAATTCCGACGACCCGTCATTCCCTCCCGGAAAGGACCAGAATGTCCTGGACTTCGCATATCACGGAGGCATATACAGGGATTCATGGCTGATAGCCATGTCTCCGGTTCATGTGACTGACCCGAACTTCGAGGACAAGATCGCCGGAGGCGGCGTGTTCATACATTCGGACAATGTTTCCAAGTCCCAGGCCACCTTGTTCATCGACACGGACGTGCGCAACGATTCGAAGTCGGCACAGTCCGTCACCGTGACCTCATCGCTTGAATTCGACGGGGAGAAGGTGCAGTCCGTTTCATCAAGGATCAGCCTGAAGGCCGGAGAGTCAAAGAAGGTGACTCAAAAGATCATAGTCAGGAATCCCAAACTCTGGACTCCGGAAACACCTTATCTTTACAGAGTGGCTACGGAACTTGCATCCAAGGGCAAGGTCGTGGACGGTCTCGAGACAGCTACAGGCATCCGTTCCATCGAGTTCCGCGGAAAGGACGGATTCTACCTGAACGGCGAGCCCTATGGCAAGCTCATGGGAGCCAACAGACATCAGGATTTCGCGTACATAGGCAATGCCATGCCGAACAACCTCAGCTGGCGAGACGCAGTGCTTCTGCGCAATGCCGGCTGCAAGATCATCCGTGCGGCCCACTATCCTCAGGACCCATCATTCATGGATGCATGCGACGCCCTCGGAATGTTCGTTATAGTCCCGACCCCCGGCTGGCAGTTCTGGAATTCGGACCCGGAATTCGCGGAACTGATTTACAATGACATCAGGAACATGGTACGCCGCGACCGCAACCATCCTTCCGTAATAATGTGGGAGCCTATTCTCAACGAAACGGACTACCCGGCAGATTTCGCCCAGAATACATACAACACAGTCCACGCTGAATATCCATACCCTGGATGCTTCTGTGCAGCGGACTATGGCAGCGATGGTGTCAAGGATCTCTATGACGTGGTCTACGGGAGTCCGGCCTCCGGACAGGCCTCGGAGATACCTCAGAGCACATTCACGCGTGAATGGGGCGACTTCGTGGATAACTGGGAGGCTCACAACTCGCTCAGCAGGGCGTCGCGCAGCTGGGGCGAGATTCCTATGCTGATCCAGGCGGAGCACTATGCGAATGCGCACCATTGCAACGACTACGACTCTCTGTACGGTTCCGAGAGGCAGCATGTAGGAGGAGCCATCTGGCATCCGTTCGACCATCAGAGAGGCTACCATCCGGATCCGTTCTGGGGAGGTATCCTTGACGCTTTCCGCCAGCCGAAGTACTCATATTACATGTTCAAGAGCCAGGTTCCTGCAGACTACAGCCATATCTCACCACTCGTGGAGACAGGTCCTATGGTCTACATTGCACATGAATCCACGCCATTCTCACCTGCAGATGTGACAGTATACACCAACTGCGACGCTGTACGGCTTATCCTGAACAAGCGAGACACCTTGTATCAGGAAGTCAACCGCAAGGATTATGCAATGCCTAGCGCTCCTGTCGTGTTCAAGGATGCCTACCGCTTCACCGACGTCAGGATGCTGAACGGGGATGACGACTTCTACAGCATGGTGGCGGAAGGCATCATTGACGGGAAAGTCGTCACAATTGCTCAGACCAAGCCTTCTGCGAAGTCTTCCAAGATAGTCCTTGAAGTCGATGACCAGGGCATTCCGTTCACAGCCAATGGTTCCGACATCGTCACGGTGATAGCCTATGTCACTGACGAATGGGGGGAAGTGAGGCATCTGGCCAAGGAAAATATCGTTTTCGAGGTTGAAGGCGAAGGCGAACTGATCGGTGACGAGACAATCGGAGCTAATCCGAGAGCTGTAGAATTCGGAACGGCACCGGCTCTGATCAGAGCCACTATGAATGCAGGCAGAATCACTGTCAAGGCCCGTGTCCAGCACGAGGGTACAATGGCCCCGGTTGCGGGTGAAATCACATTTGAAAGCACTCCGTCAGAGCAGAAGTTCATGTATTCGGAAGTTCCCTCCGTCGGCCAGGGGAAGAAGGCGAATACGTCAGCCCGTTCTTCCATCTCACTCACTGAAGACCAGAAAAAGGAGTTGCTCCGCAAGGTCGGAGCCGACCAGGACGCTTTCGGAGAGTTTGCCGGGCAGCCCCGGCTCTGATTTTTTCTTATCCCATCTGGTGGCACATTTCCGCAGGCGGAGCAGTGCCACCAAGCGGATTCGGGTTCGAGACGAGGCCCGAAGTGGCCGTCGCAGAATCCCGTAGCGGGTGGTACTGCGCAGCATGCCGGCATGGCTTTCTCGGAATGATCCAGTCGTGTCTTCAAAGCATCGTGATTCGTCAGAATCGGTAAGAAACAAGAACCCCGAAAGTTGAAAAGCTTTCGGGGTTCGGGTCAATTTGGAATTGACTCTCTTCTTTGGTTGAGGTACCAAGATTCGAACTTGGGCAGACAGAACCAAAATCTGTAGTGCTACCATTACACCATACCTCAGTTCCAGACTGCAAAGTTAGTCAATTTTCCGTTTACTCAAACATTACTCCATCAGTTTCTTGTATTTGAAGCGTTTGGGCTCATCGTTGCCAAGTCGTGCCTTGCGGTTCTCTTCGTACTCCGAGTAGCTTCCCTCGAAGAAGTAAACGCTCGAGTCGCCCTCGAAGGCAAGGATGTGGGTTGCGATCCTGTCAAGGAACCATCGGTCGTGGGATACCACGACGGCGCATCCGGCGAAACCTTCGAGACCTTCCTCGAGGGCGCGGATCGTGTTGACGTCGACGTCGTTGGTAGGCTCGTCGAGCAGCAGGACGTTGCCCTCGTCCTTGAGGGTGAGGGCAAGGTGCAGACGGTTGCGCTCACCACCAGAGAGGACTCCGCAGAGTTTCTCCTGGTCGGCACCGCTGAAGTTGAACCTGCTCACCCATGAGCGGGCGTTGATGTCGCGGCCGCCGAGGCGCACCCATTCCGAGTTCCCCGCTATGGTCTCGAATACCGTGAGGTCGGGGTCGATGCTCTTGTGCTGCTGGTCCACATATGATATCTTGGCTGTGTCGCCGATGACGATTTCGCCGCTGTCGGGCTGCTCCAGACCCATTATCAGGCGGAAGAGTGTAGTCTTGCCCGCGCCGTTGGGACCGATTATGCCCACGATGCCGGCAGGCGGCAGGACGAAGTCGAGGTGCTCGAAGAGCAGCTTGTCACCGTAGGACTTGCTCACGTCGTGGAACTCGATCACCTTGTTGCCAAGATGCGGTCCGTTGGGGATGTAGATCTCAAGGTTCTGCTCTTTCTCCTTGACGTCGGCGCTGGCCAGCTTCTCATAGGCTCCGATACGGGCCTTCTGCTTGGCCTGGCGGGCCTTGGGGGCCATGCGTACCCATTCGAGCTCGTGCTCCAGGGTCTTGCGGCGCTTGCTTTCCTGCTTCTCCTCCATTGCAAGGCGCTTCGTCTTCTGGTCGAGCCAGGAAGAGTAGTTGCCCTTCCAGGGAATACCCTCACCGCGGTCGAGCTCAAGGATCCAGCCTGCCACGTTGTCGAGGAAGTATCGGTCATGGGTTACGGCGATAACGGTACCCTTGTACTGCTGCAGATGGGCCTCGAGCCACTGGATGCTCTCAGTGTCGAGGTGGTTGGTGGGCTCGTCGAGCAGAAGGACGTCCGGCTGCTGCAGAAGCAGGCGGCAGAGTGCCACGCGGCGGCGCTCACCACCGGAAAGATTGGCGACGATGGCATCGGAGGGTGGGCACTGGAGGGCGTCCATGGCCCTTTCCAGCTTGGAGTCGATCTCCCAGCCATTGCACTGCTCGATGAGCTCGGTCAGTTCTCCCTGGCGCTCGATGAGGGCGTTCATCTCGTCATCGCTCATGGGCTCGCAGAACTTGAGCCCTATCTCGTTGAACTCCTTTAGAAGGTCCATTACCGGCTGCACGCCTTCCTGGACGACCTCGAGGACGGTCTTGTCAGGGTCCATCTGCGGCTCCTGCTCAAGATAGCCTACCGAGTAGCCGGGGGCCCATACGACCTCGCCCTTGTATGATTTTTCAACTCCTGCTATGATCTTGAGCAGGGTTGACTTACCTGATCCGTTCAGACCTATGATGCCGATCTTGGCACCGTAGAAGAAACTCAGGTAGATGTCTTTGAGAATTACTTTGTTGTTGTGCGGGAGTGTCTTGCCAACTCCGTGCATCGAGAAGATGATTTTTTCGTCAGCCATAAATGGTCAGCGTGTTTTAATTTCGTTTTGATTTGAAGAATTCTGTCATGAGTCCGGCGCATTCGTCTGCAAGTATGCCGCTTGATACCTGTGTCTTTGGATGCAGAAGCGAAGGCTGGAACAGCGAATAGCCGCGCCTCGGATCAGGCGCTGCATACACTATGCGGCTTATCTGCGCCCAGTTGAGGGCGGCAGCGCACATGGGGCAGGGCTCGACGGTCACATACAGGGTGCAGTCTGTCAGATATTTGCCTCCCATGGCCTCGGTCGCTGCCGTGAGGGCTATCATCTCGGCGTGAGCCGTGGGGTCGTGCAGGCGCTCTGTCATGTTGTGTCCTTTGGCGATGATGCGTCCTTTGCATACCACCACCGCTCCTATTGGAATCTCCCCCTCGTCGAGAGAGATGCGGGCCTCGCGCAGGGCCTCGTTCATATATCTCTTGTCGTCTTCCATCTCAGTCCATCATTGAAAGTATGTCGTTCCAGACGGTCATTTGCCCGGTCTCATTGAGAATCTCGTGGCGCATGCCCGGGTAAAGCCTGCCGTCGGTGCATGAATACCCCAGCTTCTTCATGGCCTGCACAGCATTCCGGAAGGCCTTGTCGCTGGTGCGGCAGGGGTCTTCGGCACCGGAGATGAAGTGTACGGGAATGCCCGTGTTCCGCAGAGACCATCCCTTGGAGGAATAGCAGTCCTGCATCATCCCCATGAGGTTCTTGAAGCCGTTGGATGTGAATATGAACTGGCACAGAGGGTCTTTGTGGTAGGCGTCGAGTATCTCTTTGTTGGAGCAGACCCAGGCGCTGTGATAGTGCCTGCCCGTGGCGCTCGTCTCTCCCTCGAACGGCTTGTTGAATGTGCCGAAGCTCATCTTCT
Source organism: Candidatus Cryptobacteroides choladohippi (assembly GCA_018065985.1). Classification (GTDB taxonomy): domain Bacteria; phylum Bacteroidota; class Bacteroidia; order Bacteroidales; family UBA932; genus Cryptobacteroides; species Cryptobacteroides choladohippi. The sequence continues at coordinate 54,000 of JAGHSF010000037.1, read as the reverse complement.
GCATGATCATCGGACGGTGGTGACTGCCACGCACCAGACCTATGCCTGCCGCCAGCATCCTGCCTATTCCCTTGGCGGGGTTGTCGGAAGGGCTGCCGCATACAATGAGGCGGTCGATGGTGGCATCATACCTCTTTGTGTAGGAGCGCACTGCGAGCGAGCCCATGCTGTGGCCGAAAAGGGTGAAGGGGAGTCCGGGGTACTGCGAGCGAGCCCAGTCGCCCACAGTCTTGAGGTCTTCCACCAGCGCACGCCATCCGCCTTCGTACATGAAGCCGAGGTCGGCTTCTGACTTGACCGATGCACCATGCCCGCGGTGATCGTTGATCACGCACACATATCCATGGGACGCCATCCATGCCATGAAAGGGTAGTAGCGTTCCTTATGCTCGCACATCCCATGCGAAATCTGGAATATGCCCTTGGCGGGGCCTTCCGGCTCCATGACGGCGACTGCCAGTTCAAGGGCGTCAACTGAAGATTTGAGGCTGAATTCCTGCATAACCACAAATATAACTTTTTGCTTACAAAAACCGGCTATGTTTTTGGAAAGTTTCACAAAAAGTTTCATCTTTGTCTCTGATATGAAACTTTATCTTATAGATGGTCATGCGCTGGTCTTCAAGATGTATTATGCATTCCTGGGCCGGCCCATGGTGAACAGCAAGGGCGAGGATACTTCCATACTCTTTGGCTTTGCCAAATATCTTCTGGAACTCATCGACAGGGAAAAGCCGACGCATCTGGCCGTCAGTTTCGACCCTCCCGGAGGAACCTTCAGAAACGAGATGTATCCGGCATACAAGGCCAACCGCGGTGAAACTCCGCAGCTGGTCATAGATTCGCTTGAACCTCTGACCGAGTTCGTCAGGTCCCTGGACATCCCCGTGCTGATGATAAAGGGTTTCGAGGCTGATGATGTGATAGGATCCGCCGCCAGGCGTTTCGCTGCAGAGGGACTCGATGTCTACATGGTCACTCCCGACAAGGACTACGGCCAGCTGGTGGCCCCGCATGTCTGGCAGTACAGGCCTGGCAAGTCCGGCGGCGAGAACGAGATACTCGGTGAGGAGGAGATCTGCGGGAAATGGGGCATCAGTTCGACCGCTCAGGTGGTGGACATCCTTGCACTGTGCGGGGATTCTGCCGACAACGTGCCGGGCGTGACCGGAATCGGCCCTGTGAGCGCCTCGAAGCTGCTTATGAAGTACGGCACCCTCGAAGGCATATACGAGCATCTGGATGAACTTACCGCAAGCCAGAAGGCAAAATTCGAGGCTGCAGCAGACCATATCTCGCTCAGCAAGGCTCTCGTTACCATAAAGACCGACATTCCCCTTGACGTCACAGCTCGCGACCTCAGCATAGACATATCCCTGGGCTCTGCCGTACAGAAATTCCTTGACGAGCACGAGATGCCTTCGCTCAAGCGCCTTGTGGCGAAGCTGGGCGAGACCTTCGGGACTGTTCCGGCACAGGAGCAGCCCGCACCGTCCCCGGCGCCATGCCGGGTTTCATACAGGACCGTCGACAGCGTAAGTGCTCCCGCCGCAGCCATAAACCTGCAGGGATCGACCCTGTATGTGGCCGCCGGCGACGAAGTGGCATCGGGTGATCCCGGCAGATTCCGTGACTTGCTCGAAGATCCCGCCGTGGTCAAGATCGGCACGGGGCTCAAGTCGCAGATGAACAGTCTGAGCCGCGAGTGGAACATAACGGTTGCCGGCAGGCTGGAGGACATCGAACTGATGCACTATCTGCTCAATCCTGAGCGGAGCCACAGGCTGGATGTGCTTGCGAAGGCATATCTGGGACTCGATCTGGAGCCTGCTGCAGAGGGGCTGGACACCGGCTCGCTCTTCGATGATGCCGGGGAGCAGGACGGCCCGGACCACATGCTCGAGACGGTGGTACTCTTCAGACTGGCGGAAGTCCTGAACCGTGAACTCGACTCAACCGACAACCTGCGTGACCTCTACGACAGGATCGAGGAGCCTCTCGTTTCCGTACTCTCGCGCATGGAACTTGCCGGCGTGAAGGTCGACATACCGTCGCTCAAGGACTTTGCCGACGGCCTGCGCCGGGATATGCTGCGTTCCGAGGCGAAAGTCCGCGAGATTGCCGGACTCCCCGGCCTGAACGTCAGCTCGCCAAAGCAGATAGGCGAGCTCATATTCGAGAAGATGCAGCTGGATCCCAAGGCGAAGAAGCCCAAGACAGGCAACTGGCCAGCCGACGAGCAGACACTTTCCGAGCTTGCGGACCGCAGTCCCATAATCGACGAGATACTCAACTACCGCGGCACCAGGAAACTGCTCAGCACCTACATAGAGCCATTTCCCAGCTACGTGAGCCAGGTGGATGGACGCGTGCATACCACCTTCAATCAGGCACTTACGAGCACCGGGCGGCTGAGTAGCTCGAACCCCAACCTCCAGAATATCCCCATACGCACCGAGCAGGGACGGGAGATACGCAAGGCCTTCGTGCCTGAACCGGGTAACGTGATAATGAGCGCCGACTATTCCCAGATCGAACTCCGCATCATGGCCCATCTCTGCGGCGACGAACACCTCTGCGCCGCTTTCAACTCAGGCATAGACGTGCATGCGGCCACTGCTGCAAAGATATACGGCATCCCCGTCGAGGAGGTGAGCGCCGACCAGCGCAGGGTGGCAAAGACAGCCAACTTCGGTATCATGTACGGCATCTCCTCATTCGGCCTCAGCCAGCGCCTGAAGTGCTCCCGCTCCGAGGCGAAGAAGATAATCGACGACTATTTCGCATCATTCCCCAGCATACGCTCCTTCATCGATTCCACGCTGGCTTCCGCCCGCGAGAAGGGCTATGTCGAGACCCTCTTCGGCCGCCGGCGCTATGTTCCGGACGTGAACAGCCGCAACGGCAACGTGCGCGCCCTGGCGGAGAGGAATGCGGTGAATGCCCCCATCCAGGGGACCAGCGCCGACATCATCAAGCTTGCCATGACGGGAGTGGACCGCAGTCTCAGGCAGGCCGGGCTCAGGGCAAGGATGGTCCTGCAGATTCACGACGAACTTCTGCTGGAAGTGCCCCTTGACGAGGTGGACAGGGTGCGGGAGATACTTGTGCGCGAGATGGAGGGTGTGATGAAACTGAATGTACCTTTAACTGTAGAATGCAATTATGGCAACACCTGGCTCGAAGCCCATTGATGAGCTTGTCCGCCGCGCGATGATAGGCGATGGCGCCGCGTTTACGGAACTCTGGGATACTCACATATCTTCCCTGAAGGGCTATCTGAAGGGCATAATGAAGAATCTGGACGATTTCTACATCGACGACATATGCTCCAGAAGCTTCGAGAAGGCGTTCCGTCAGATTGGCAGCTATGACCCTTCCAAGAGCCAGTTCGCAACCTGGCTGAAGGTGATAGCGCACAACACGGCCCTCGACACCATTGAGCAGGAATCTCGTGCCCAGAGGGGATACGTGTGGATAGACGATGATACGAAGGCGTTGAACATCAGCGAGATAAAGGATGATATCGATACGCCCCTGGAGAGTATCATAAAGAACGAGGATCAGGAGGAGACTCAGAATTACATCGAGGGTCTTCCCGATCTGTACAGGGAAATAGCTCACAAACGCCTCATCGACGGACTCCAGTACAAGGAGATAGCCGAGGAGACCGGCCTTGAACTGAATACGGTGCGCACGCGTATCCGCAGAGCCAAGGCCATGATTGAAAAAATGAAATCCGAATGAAAGAATATGACGTTCTTGTCATAGGCGGCGGAATCACCGGAGTCGGAATTGCAAGGGACTGCGCCATGCGTGGTCTCAGGACGATTCTGGTTGAACGCCAAGATATTACGAACGGCGCAACAGGGCGCAACCACGGACTCCTTCACAGCGGGGCCCGCTATGCGGTGACTGACACGGAGTCTGCGGCCGAATGCATAAGGGAGAACAGGATCCTTCATCGTATCGCCTCGAACTGTGTTGAGGCCACCGGAGGCCTGTTCGTCTCGCTTCCCGGCGATGACCCGGACTACAGGAAACTTTTCATGTCTTCCTGCCGCTCCGCCGGAATCGACGCAAGGGAAGTCGACCCGGCCGAGGTGCTGCGGCTCGAACCGGCGGTAAACAAGGCACTCACTGCAGCGGTGAAGGTGCCGGACGCATCGATAGATCCCTTTCGTCTGGCCACGGCCAATGCCGTGGATGCGCGTCTGCACGGAGCGACCGTTCTCACATACCATGAGGTGGTGCAGCTTCTGCAGGAGAACGGTGCCATAGTGGGGGCGCGCCTGAAAAAGGAGGGGTCGGACGAACCGTTTACCGTCCGTGCCGCCGTCACGGTGAATGCTGCGGGCGTATGGGGGCAGAGCATAGCCGCCATGGCCGGCGTCCAGCTCACGCTTCTGCCCTCGAAGGGTTCCCTTCTGATTTTTGGCCATAGGGTGGCCAAAATGACTTTGAACCGTTGCAGGAAGCCTTCCAGTGCCGATATCCTGGTACCCGGCGACGTCGTGAGCGTGCTCGGCACCACATCCTCCAAGGTCAGCCTGGAGGAATGCGACAACATACGCGTGACCCCGGATGAGGTCGACGAGCTGCTGCGCGAAGGCTGCGAGCTGTCACCAATACTTGCCAATACAAGAGTGCTCAGGGCCTATGCCGGCGTGCGCCCTCTGTATTCGGCATCCAATGACCCGACGGGCCGCAGCGTCAGCCGCGGTATCGCCATAATTGACCATGGCATCAGCGACGGTCTGAACGGCTTCATCACAGCCACGGGAGGCAAGCTGACAACTTACAGGCTTATGGCACAGCAGGTTACCGATATGGTGTGCCATAAGCTCAAGATACGTCGCAAGTGCCGTACTGCAGACAGACCCCTGCCAGGATCGGAGAAGGACTTCTTCCCTGCGGAGGGCGCCCTGTCGCGCAAGGCAGCGGCCATGAGGCATGGCACAAGGTCTTCGCAGATGGACTTCGACGGCAAGTCTGAGGTCCTGTGCGGATGCGAGCACGTCACCCGCGCCGAGATTGCTTATGCGGTAAAGAATCTCGAGGTCCACAACCTCGTCGAGCTGCGGCGTCGTACCCGTGTGGGAATGGGGACCTGCCAGGGTTCCTTCTGCATGGGCAAGGTGGCTGCGGCACTCTCTGAGGAGCTTGGAAGGCCCGAGGAGGCAGACGCTCTCGTGGCCCAGTATGTGCAGGAAAGATGGAAGGGAATAGCTCCGGTGTGCTGGGGCGAGTCGCTCCGCGAGGCGGAGTACATGCGTAAACTGTATAAGAAATGAAGTGTGACGTTGTGATAATAGGCGGAGGACTGGCCGGCGTGACCGCGGCTCTGAAACTGCAGAAGGCCGGCAGGCGCTGTGTGGTCGTGGCAGGCGGCATGAGCCTGCATGAGACTCCGCGTGCCGAGTTCATCGCTTCCGGCGGAACCTTCCTTCGCGGAGACTTTGTCAAGGGAGGGGATTGGGACGGCGACCGCCTGCTGTGCGTGCACACCAGGAATCTGGGCCGGGAACCGCTCGTGGCGGAGCATTTCATCCTTGCTACGGGGCGCTTCTTCAGCAGGGGACTTGTCTCAACGATGGACAGCATATCCGAGCCGATCTTCGGCTGTGACGTGCGCTATGAAAGGGACCGTTCGGCATGGGTGAACCTTGATTTCTTCGGGGATCAGCCGTTCGAGGACTTCGGCGTCGAGACCGATGCCAGGGGCCGCGCCATGATAAACGGCCGGCCCGCTCAGAATCTTTATGTGGCAGGTGAGATCCTTTGTGGCAGAAGAGACATTGAACAATCAGCATCAGAGGTATGCAGGAACATAATATAAGCGAGAACAACTTCGAGCAGTGCCTTAAGTGCACGATATGCAATTCGGTGTGCCCCATGATGGCGGCGAATCCGTCCTATCCGGGGCCGAAACAGGCCGGCCCGGACGGAGAGCGCTACCGTATCAAGGACCCGAGATTCTTCGACCTTACACTCAAGTACTGTCTGAACTGCAAGCGCTGCGAGGTGGCATGCCCCAGTGGCGTGAAAGTGGGCGACATCATCCAGATTGCGCGCCTGCGATATGCAAGACAGAACCATCCGCTGCGGGATATGGCTCTTGCCAGCACCGACCTTGCCGGGACGGTGGCATGCAAGGTGGCCCCGGGAATAAACAAGGTGATGAATGCCGGACCGGTGCGCAATGTCATGAATGCCTTCGGAATCGACCATCGCCGGGCCCTGCCCGAATATGCCTCCGAGACCTTCGAGCAGTGGTATGAGGCCCACAGGGCCGGGCAGGAGGCTTTCGCAAAGCAGGTCAACTTCTTCCATGGCTGCTATGCCAACTACAATTATCCCCGGCTCGCGATCGACCTGGTGACCGTGCTGAATGCCTGCGGATACGGTGTCAGGCTTCTGGAAGGGGAGAAATGCTGCGGGGTGGCACTTATCTCGAACGGATTCGGGAAGCAGGCCATCAGGCAGGCCAGGGCCAACATTGCTGCCTTCGACGCCAGCTCGGGTCCGATACTCACCGTCTCGTCAACCTGCACCTTCACCCTCAGGGATGAATACCGGCAGGTTCTGGAACTTGACATGCACGGCAACTCCGAGCGTATCGAGATGGCTGTGAAGTGGCTGTACTCCGCAATCGAGGAGGGGACGGTAAGACTTGCATTCAGGAAGGACTTCAAAGCCAGGATGGCCTATCATACGGCGTGCCATATGAGCAAGCTGGGATGGGCGCTGTATCCGGTGAGCCTGCTCAGGATGATCCCGGGGCTGGACCTTGTGGTGCTGGATCAGGAATGCTGCGGTATGGCCGGAACCTTCGGCTTCAAGAAAGAGAATTACAATCTGTCGCAGAGGATAGGGGACAAGCTGTTCTCAAACATCGGGATCGTGGCCCCGGAGGCTGTCGTGACCGACTGCGAGAGCTGCAAGTGGCAGATTGAGCAGGCTACGGGCATCGAGGTGCTGAATCCCATCAGCCTCCTTGCACGTGCCATCGACATCGAAAGGACTAAAGAATTGAACAATGCTTGAATTTGACAGTAAACAGTTCGAATCCGCTGTGGCGCTGTGGCGCGAGTGGAACGAAAGGATCAACGTGATTTCCCGGAAGGACGCCGACAATATCTACGAACATCATATTCTGCATTCACTGGCCATTGCCGAATACGTCGAGAGAAAATACGGGGGCTTCAAGCCCGGGGCGAGGATTCTGGACCTCGGTACAGGAGGTGGCTTTCCCGGCATCCCCCTAGCCATGGTATATCCTGACCTCCAGTTCGTGCTGTGTGACTCGATAGGCAAGAAAGTGCGTGTGGCACAGGCCGTTGCGGATGGGCTTGGGCTCAGGAACGTGACTTGCGTGAATGCCCGCGCCGAGAGCCTTCCGGAGCAGTTCGACTGGGTCGTATCAAGGGCGGTCACCTCTCTTGAGAACTTCTATCCCTGGGTCAGGGGCAAGTACAGGGAAGGCATTCTGTACCTGAAGGGTGGCGATATCAACCAGGAGATTTCCGACCTTTTGAGACGGTTCGGGCTCAAGCCTTCCTCCATAGGCACATGGCCGATACACGAATGGCTTGATGACGAATATTTTGCAGAAAAATTTGTAATTGAAATCGGAAAAGATTACCTTTGCCCTCCCAATTCGAATAATTAAAAAACAAAGATATGAAAAGGACATACCAACCCTCCAACCGCAAGCGCGTAAACAAGCATGGTTTCCGCGAGCGTATGAGTACTCCCAACGGCCGCCGTGTACTTGCTTCACGTCGTGCACATGGCCGCAAGAAACTTACCGTTTCTTCAGAGGACAGATTCTAGTCTGATATCTTCGGACAGAAAGAAGGTCGACTGCAAGGTCGACCTTCTTTTTTTATCCTCCACATGGAAATGAACGCTCATTTTCAAATAATTTGTTGTAAATTGGAATGCCGTGTCGTCAACGACCTGGCATGAAAGAAAAGAATGGACAATCAATAAGTTATGATAAATATGAGAATCGCGCTGATATCCCTTGCTGTCATCCTGTTGCCAGCGTGCTCGCAATCTCCGTCAAAAGGCACTTTGGAAACTGTGGATTTTACAAAAGTCGAAATTGCCGACAACTTCTGGAGCCCCAGAGTGAAGACAAACTCGGAAGTCACGATCCCTCATGCCTTGAAGAAGTGCGAGAGCGAGGGGCGGATCAGCAACTTTAAGATTGCCGCAGGCCTGGAGACTGGCAGATGGCGTGGCTCCTGGGGATTCGACGACAGCGATGTCTATAAGGTTCTCGAGGGAATGTCATTCACCTACAATGTAAATCATGATGAAGCCCTGCTGAAGCGCATGGATGAGATAATCGGCCTTATCGCGGCGGCGCAATGTGATGACGGGTATCTCTATACGGCACTCCAGCTCAATGCGCGCGATTATACCGATGTCTACTGCAGCTACACCAAGGAACGCTATGACCATCTTGTCGAGAGCCACGAATTCTACAATATGGGACACATGTATGAGGCAGCGGTCGCCCATCATATCGCGACCGGGCAGGACAATTTCCTCAATGTGGCCATCAAGAGCGCAGACCATATATATGAAAACTTCGGCCCCGGCAAAACGGTTGCCATCCCTGGTCACGAGGAAATCGAGATCGGGCTCCTGAAGCTTGCGCGTGTCACCAGGAACTCAAAATACGCCGAACTTGCCAAACTTTTCATGGACCGCAGAGGTACGGGCATTTTCAATTATAATCCATATTATCAGGATGATGAGCCTGTCGTGCAGCAGAAATATGCGAGAGGTCATGCCGTTCGTGCGAACTATCTCTACACTGCAATGACAGATGCCGCCATCCTCCTCGACGATCCTGAGTACTCGGCTGCGGTCGATACGCTTTGGAGCAATGTGGTCAACCGCAAGATATATGTCACGGGCGGTCTCGGAGCCCGATATGCAGGAGAATCATACGGTGATGATTATGAACTCCCGAATGCTTCATACTGTGAGACCTGCGCAGCGATTGCGGGAGTATATTGGAATCAGAGGATGTTTCTCCTTCACGGAGAATCCAAGTATGTCGATGTCCTTGAGCGCATTCTCTACAATGCTCTGATTGCGGGCATATCGCTTGACGGAACCCATTTCTTCTATCCAAATCCCATGATTGCGGATGGGGTGTCCTCCTTCAATCAGGGGGCACCTGGCCGTTCCGAATGGTTCGGCTGCAGCTGCTGCCCTTCCAACGACGTCCGTTTCATGTCTTCAATCTCCGGCTATGTCTATGCCGTCTCGGAGAATGCCATATATGAGAACCTTTATGTCACCAACAACGCCGACATCAAGGTTGGAAATGCTGAAGTGCGCCTCAATCAGGAGACCGGCTATCCTTGGGATGGACATGTATCGACCAGGATAGGGCTTGACCGGCCTGCCCGTTTCGCCATGCGCATGCGCATCCCTCTCTGGGCTCAGGGAAAACCTCTCCCCGGAGACTTGTACAGTTACATCGACCCTTCTTCAGATGGAATCGTCGTGACGGTGAACGGGCAGGCCGTACAATATCAGATTGTGGACGGATATGCCAGCGTCGAAAGAAAGTGGAGGGACGGTGACGTCGTGGGGATCGAGCTGCCTATGCCAGTGCGCGAGGTTGTGGCGAATGAGAAGGTGGAGGCTGACAGGGGTTTCGTCGCGATTGAGCGCGGACCGATTGTATATTGCTTCGAGGAAGCCGATAATGGAAAGATTCTCGAGCCTCATCCTGATGGATCCAGACTTGGCGCCAATGCAGCCGAGATCCTTATCGGCAAGACTGGACCTTTCAAGCCTGCCTTTGACCCGGACCTCCTTGGTGGAGTCGTGACGCTTTCCGACGGCCGGCTTACCGCTGTCCCTTATTGCGTGTGGAACAACAGGGGAGACGGCCAGATGACAGTCTGGCTTAACCGTTAAGTCCCTTTTGTCCGAAGACGGGCCATCAAACCAGCACACGTTGCCGTTTCTTCAGGAATCCCTCCTCCACGGCAAGAAAAAAGCGGAGCCCCTAAACGGAGCTCCGCAGATTCTGATTTCCGGATGCTATTCCACCGTGAACTCGGGCATTCCCTCCGGATGGACGAAGCAGGACTTGCTTTCACTCCAGTAGCGGAGGTCGCTCTTGCGGACGGGGATATGTACCTCCACGGTCTTGCCTTTGGGTACGAATACCCTCTGGAATCCCTTGAGTTCCCTGATAGGAGCCTTGCCCTCATATTCGGGGAGACGTGCGAACACCTTCACTACCTGGTCGCCGTCGCGACGTCCGGTGTTCCTGACCTTCAGCGTCACGTCATAGGTCTCGCCGCAGTCCTTGACTTCCATATTGCTGTACTTGAAGCTTGTGTAGCTGAGTCCGTATCCGAAAGGATAGAGGACATCGCCCTCGAAATACTTGTAGGTACGCTTGGTGATATCGTAGTCATCAATGTCAGGGAGGCCGTCGGTGCTCTTGTAGAACGTAAGCGGCAGTTTGCCTGAAGGGTTGCAATCCCCGAACAGGATGTCAGCGATGGCATTGCCTCCCTGCTCTCCGGGATACCAGGCAAGAAGGATTGCGGGCAGGTTCTCCTGCTCCCAGACAATCGAGGTGGACGATCCGACCTCAAGTACGAGAATCACATTCTTGTTTGCAGCATAAAGCTCCTTGAGGAATCTGGCCTGATCTTCCGGAAGGTCGAGACTCTTCCTGTCCTGGCCCTCGCGCTCGATGCTTGTGTCTATTCCCATTACGGCGATCACGACATCGCTTTCCTTGATGTTGCGTTCCATTTCCTTGCCGTAGGTGTTGAACGAGCTGTCCTCGAATACCTGAGGAACCAGCCATTCAAGCTTTGCAATGCAGTCCTCGCCGCCGTCGAAGTACTCGACTTTGATTTCATGCTCGGTTCCGGCTTTGAAAGTCGCCTTCGCTTCGAATATGGTGGCGCCGTGAGAGGTCCAGTCGTCGATGACGAGTTCCCCGTCGATATAGAGGCGGCAGCCGTCGTCCGAAGTCAGAAGGAAAATATACTCACCAGTGGAAGGCGCCGTCACTGTGCCCGTCCAGCGGGCTGACATGGGTGCTTCGGCCGGCAGGAACGGGTCGGGCGGGAGGTTCACAGGGTCATAAAGGACATATTTCTCTGTGCGGACCGAGGCGGTTCCGCCCAGTTTGTCACCGTTGAAATATTCGGCCTTGAATCCGTTCTCAGGCGTTACCAGTGTGAACTGGTCGGCGATGTTGAACCAGGGTGCGGTATATACCTTGGTGCCTGGAGCAAGCTTTGACAGAATGCCCTTGAGAGGAGAGACGGGAGCATTCTTGGGCTTTCCGCTGTAATCACCGAAGATGCACTTGTCGGCACCAAAGCCTACGACTGATACCTTTTTTATCTTCTTCCTGTCAAGGGGAAGGATTCCGTTGTTCTTGAGCAGCACCATTGACTCTTGGGCCATCTGGAGGGCGAGGTTCTGATGCTTCTCGCAGCCGATGACGTCAGGTGATATGCTCTTGTATGGATTCCTGTCGGATGAGTCGAAGAGGCCAAGTTTCATCCTGGCCGTCAGTACGCGGCCGGCTGCCCTGTCAAGGTCCTCGTCGCTTACCATGCCCATCCTGTATGCCTGCTTGAGGGGGAAATCGAATACGCCATTGCCGCATTCGAGATCAAGGCCGGCCTTGATGCTGAGAGTTGCGGCGGTTTCGAGACGGGATACGAAATGGTGCTCGTCAGCGATGTTGTAGACACCGCCGCAGTCTGAAACCACGTATCCGTCGAATCCCCAGTCGTTCCTGAGGACGTTGGTGAGGAGCCAGGGGTTGCAGCTTGAAGGGATGCCGTTTATCGCATTGTATGAAGCCATTATGGACTGGGCGTGGCCATCCTTGATGCAGGCCTCGTATGGAGCCAGATAATATTCCCTGAGATCCTTTTCGCTGATGTCGGCATTCGCGCTCATTCGGCCGTTCTCCTTGTTGTTGGCGGCGAAGTGCTTGGGCGTAGAGACAACTTTTAGATATCTGGGGTCGTCGCCCTGCAGACCTGTCACGAACGCGGTGCCCATGCGGCCTGTCAGGTACGGGTCCTCACCGTAGGTCTCGGGGGTGCGTCCCCAGCGGGGATCGCGGGCAAGATTGACGGTAGGAGACCAGAAAGTAAGCACGTCAGAGGACGTCTCTGTCTGTTTGCGGCCCTGGTCAAGCTCGTTCCAGCGGGCGCGGGCTTCATCGGAAATGGCGGTAGCGATGGTGTGCAGGAGGTCCGAATCCCATGAGGCGGCCAATGCTATGGCCTGAGGGAATACCGTGAATGTACCGGGGCGGACAATACCATGCAGTGCCTCGTTGCCGTGATAGTACTTGTCGATACCCAGACGCTCATTGGCCGGTGAGGTTGCCCTCAGCAGGTCTATCTTCTCGTCGGGGGTCATGCGCGAAAGCAGGTCTTTTACGCGTGACTCTATCGGAGCGTCCTCGTCAAGATAAACGGGTTTGCTTCCGGTCTGCTGTCCGTGTGCATTCACAGACATGGCTGCCGCTGCTACAGCTGCAGCAAGGAAAAACAGGATTTTCTTCATTTTACGTGGTTTCCATGAGTTTGGGAAGCCAAAGTTAGGCATTATTTCGCAAGATTCAATGACTGACTGTCGCGACAGGGATGCCAAGCATTGAGAATAATGATTATATTTGTAAGCTATGATGAAGGAGAATGATTTTTCCAGGCTGGAGCTGAATCTGAAGGCTCTCAGGAGCAATTACAGGTATTTCAGGGCACGGTTGCGCCAGAGCACCAGACTGCTTGTCCTGGTGAAGGCCAACGCATACGGACACGGTGCCGTGGAGTTTGCATCGATGCTCCAGGCTCAGGGCGCTGATTATCTTGCGGTTGCACTTCCCATAGAGGGAGTGGAACTCCGCAGGAACGGCATATCCCTGCCCATTCTCGTTCTCACGGCGGGTACCGACTTCTTCCCGGAGATCATACAGTACAGGCTTGAGCCCGGAATGCCCAACCTTGAGACCCTCAAGGCTTTCTGCGATGTGCTTGCCGCAAGCGGCATCAGGAACTATCCTGTGCATATCAAGCTCGACACGGGTATGCACCGGCTTGGCTTCATGACTTCCGAGCTTGCCGCGCTCACCGAATTCCTCGCCTGCCACGATGAGGTGAAGGTCAAGTCGATCTACTCCCATCTTGCCGCATCCGAGGACCCGGAGGAGGATGAGTTCACGCTCGGCCAGATCAGCATGTTCGAGCGCAACGCCACCACGATAACGCAAAGCCTGGGCTACAGGCCCATGTGGCACATACTCAACTCTGCAGGTATAGAGCGCTTCCCCCAGTACCAGTTCGATATGGTGCGTCTGGGGATCGGTATCTATGGCATCAGCGCCCTTCCGGGCGTAAAGCTTGCACCTGTGGCCAGCCTTAAGGTTAAGATACTGCAGATCAAGCAGCTGAAGCCGGAGGACGGTACGATAGGCTACGGCCGCTGGGGCAAGGTAGCCCCTGCCGGCACCACCATCGCCACCATTCCCTGCGGATATGCCGACGGCCTCGACAGGCATCTTGGACGCGGCAACGCAAGCTTCAGTGTGGCAGGGCACAGGGCTCCCACAATAGGAAACATCTGCATGGACATGTGCATGATCGACGTCACAGGCATACCCTGCAAGGTGGGGGATACCGTGACCATATTCGGGGATGATCCCGACATATGCGAACTGGCGGAGATTCTGGGAACGATCCCTTATGAGATACTCACCTCGGTTCCCCGCAGAATTGAACGTATTGTCACCAACAGGCAATAATATCAGTTATGAAGAAGACAGCAATATTGTTTGCCGTACTCGCAAGTATAAGTATGGCTGCTCAGACCAATGGCGGAATCACCCCTGAAATGCTCTCGGAGATTCAGAAGGGCTACGAGGGCAGTGCATCCGACAAGGCTATCCGCAATGCCATCAACACCACGGCGATCAATGTGCTCAGCGCAAATGCGGAGAACAGTGCGATGATCGACACGGAGTTCTCCGACCGCATACAGACCAAGGCCATCACCGACCAGAAGTCCAGCGGCCGCTGCTGGCTCTTCACCGGTCTCAATGTGCTCCGCGCCGCCGCAATCGAGAAGTACAGTCTGGGCGACTTCCAGTTCTCGCAGAACTACTGCTTCTTCTGGGACCAGCTCGAGAAGGCCAATCTCTTCCTCCAGGCTGTCATCGATACCCGCGACAAGCCTTTCGATGACCGTGAGGTCGACTGGCTCTTCCAGAACCCCATCAGCGACGGCGGCACTTTCACCGGCGTTGCCAATCTGGTCACCAAATACGGTCTGGTGCCGGCATCCGCAATGCCTGAGACCTTCGTGTCCAACAGCACCTCGCAGATGTCCTCACATCTGAAGACCCTTCTCCGTCAGGACGGTCTCAAGCTCCGGCAGACCCCTGCGGGAGTGAAGCCGAAGGCCGTTCCCGGCTATCTCCAGCAGCAGAAGACCCGGATGCTCGCAGAGGTTTACCATGTGCTCTGCCTCTGCCTCGGGGTGCCTCCCACCGAATTCACCTGGAAAGAGAAGACATACACTCCGGTGGAGTTCTACAATGAGCTTCTCGGATACGACCTCGAGAACAACTACGTGATGCTCATGAACGATCCCACCCGCGAATACGGGAAGGTGTACGAGATCGAGTATGACCGCCATGTGTATGACGGCGACAACTGGCTGTACGTGAACCTTCCTGTCGAGCGCATCAAGGAGATGGCGATCGCTTCCATAAAGGACGGCACCGCAATGTACTTTTCATGTGACGTGGGCAAGTTCCTGAACAGGGAGAAAGGTGTGGCGGACCTTGCCAACTACGATTATGGCTCTCTGCTTGGCGTGAACTTCACCATGGACAAGAAGCAGCGCGTGATGACCCATGCAAGCGGCTCGTCGCATGCGATGACCCTGGTTGCCGTGGACATCAGGGACGGAAAGAGCGTCAAGTGGATGGTCGAGAACAGCTGGGGAGCAAAGTCCGGCTACAACGGCAACATCATCATGACTGACGAGTGGTTCGACGAGTACATGTTCCGCCTTGTTGTGGAGAAGCGTTTCGTGCCTGCCGATGTCATGCAGATGCTCCAGCAGACCCCTGTCAAACTTCCCGCCTGGGATCCCATGTTCCTCGGGGAGGAATAAGAGCGAGAGATGGTTCCTTTCCTTAAACAGGCTTCCAGGTATTTCCATGCGCAGGGAAATGTGGAGCAGAAATGCTTCATATTTCCGAACCGTCGCGCCAGATCATTCTTCAGCAAGTACCTGGGCGAGGAAGTGGCCGCTGCCGGAAAGGCTATGGCCGCTCCCTTGATGACAACAATGAACGACTTCTTCTACAGTGTCCAGAAGTCCGTGCCCACCGACAGGGTGCAGCTCATGCTGGAACTGTACGACCAGTACAAGGCTCTGAACCCTCAGGCGGAGAGCCTTGACGATTTCATCTTCTGGGGCGACGTGCTGCTGTCGGACTTCGACGATGTTGACAAATACCTGGTGAATCCCGAGCATCTCTTCACGAATGTGGCGGATCTCAGGAGCATTCAGGACACATATTCCTATCTGTCCGAAAACCAGCTCAATGCGATCAACCGCTTCCTCGACCATTTCAGGGGAGGGGGCGAACTCACGGTGAACCTTGACTCGGACGACGACTACAAGGCCCGGTTCCTCAAGATCTGGGACCTTCTCCTTCCTCTGTACAGGAACTTCGGCAAAGCCCTTTCGGAGAAGGGCCTGGCCTATGAAGGACAGGTGTACAGGACGCTTGCCGAGCGTGTTCAGGAGCAGCCCGTCGTGGATATCCTTTCCGAACTGCATCCTGAGATCAGGCACTATGTGTTCATTGGCCTTAATGCCCTTAACGAGTGCGAGAAACGCGTCATGTCCAAGATGCGTGATGCGGGAATCGCCAGTTTCTGCTGGGACTGGAGCAGCCCTGAAATCAAGGCCGGACATAATCGTTCATCCTTTTTCCTCTCTGATAATGTGGCCCGTTTCCCTCAGGCGTTCAAGCTTGATACAGAAGGCCTTGGCCGCCCTGAGATCAATGTCCTCAGCGTGCCGAGCTCGGTCGGGCAGGCAAAGCAGATTCCGCCGATACTGGAGAGGTTCCGCGGCGGCGGGCGCGTTCCTGACATAGAGACGGCCATAGTGCTTGCCGACGAGAACCAGCTGATTCCCGTACTGAACTCCATTCCCGCCGATATCGGCCAGCTCAATGTCACCATGGGCTATCCTATGGGTGCCAGCGAGCTCTGGAGCCTCATGAATGATGTGGCGGCCCTGCAGCTTCACCTGCGCTGCAAGGACGGCCAGTGGATGTTCTATCACAAGCAGGTGTGGGCCATCTTCTCGAACAGCGTGTTCAAGTCTGTGCTTTCCGATTCCGGCAGAGACACGGTTGCAAGGGTGAAGGCCTCGGTCAAGTACTACATCCCCATGGAGGAACTCGGGGGCGACCCTGTGATGGAACTCATCTTCCGCCCGGCGGTAAAGGATCCGGGCGCCCGTGATTCCGCCCAGGTAAGGGAGATAGAGCAGTATCAGCTCTCACTTGTGGCTGGTGTGGCGCCTCTGCTCTCGCAGGTTGATGATATGGCCCTGGAAATCGATTTTGCCCGCGACTACCATCTGGCCGTGAAACGCCTGTCGCGTCATGATCTTCCGGTGATGCCCGCGACATATTTCCGTCTTCTGAACCAGCTGGTCGGCGGCATGGCGGTGCCCTTCCTCGGGGAGCCTCTCCGCGGCCTGCAGATAATGGGACCGCTCGAGACCAGAGCCCTGGATTTTAGAAACATCATCATACTTGGGTGCAACGAGGGCGTTTTCCCCCGCAGGAACGTGAGCTCCTCATTCATCCCGCCGGAGTTGCGAAAGGGCTTCGGCCTTCCCACATACGAGTATCAGGATGCCGTGTGGGCCTACTACTTCTACCGCATGATCCAGAGGGCGGACAACGTCTGGATGCTCATGGACTCCCGCACCGAGGGCGTGCGATCCGGTGAGGAGAGCCGGTACATCAAGCAGCTTGAGATGGACTTCGGGTTCAATGTGAAGCGGCATGTTGTCATGGCCCCCATGCAGAAGACCGATGAGTCGGACTCCATTCCCAAGACCCGGGAGCACATCGACCAGCTTCACCAGCACCATCTCTCGGCCAGTGCGCTGCAGAACTATCTAAGCTGCCCGGCCAAGTTCTACTACGGGTCCGTCTGCCGCCTCACCGAAGACGAGGAAGTGGCCGAGTCCCTTGATGCCGGCATGCTCGGAAAGGTGTTCCACAAGTCCATGGAGCTGCTGTACGGTGGCCGCAAAACCATAACCAGGGCATATCTGGAGTCAGCCAGGAAAGATGACGTAGCGCTGCGCAAACTGGTTTCCTCGCTGATCATGGACGAACTGCATACCTTCGAGATCGTGGGCCGCAATCTCATATTCCTCGATGTCGTCTGCCGGTATGTGACCAAGGCCATGGAACGTGACCTGGAACTCATGGACCGATGCGGAGTGGATGAGTTCAGGATGTTCGGCGTGGAGAAATACATGGAGGACGACATAGACGGTTACAGGTTTGTCGGTATCATAGACAGACTCGACAGTTTCACCGAGGGTGAACTCAGGGTCGTGGACTACAAGACAGGAAAGGTGACCGATCAGGACTTCCTCATCGACGGGAACAATGCGGCCCAGGTGGTCGACGCTCTGTTCGGCCAGGACAATTCCAAAAGGCCCAAGATAGCGCTGCAGCTCTATCTGTACGACAGATTCATCTTCAAGAACGGGGAACTGTCGCACGGAAAGAGAATTGTGAACTCCATTTATCAGACCTCCCGTCTGTTTGTGAACGAAGTGGAGAACGTGTCTCTGAACGAGACGTTCTGCAAGCTCATGGATGAGAGGCTGTCTGAACTTTTGAAGCAGATTTCGGATACGGGAGAGCCCTGGAGGCGCACTCCCGATACCAGGACCTGCGAGTGGTGTGACTTCAAGATGATCTGCGGACGATGAAAGTACTCAAGGCAAGTGCCGGTTCCGGCAAGACATACAGACTCTCGAAGTCTTTCATAAGAATCCTTCTTTCCTCTGACGACAGGTTTGCCTACAGACACATCCTTGCCGTCACCTTCACCAACAAGGCCACGGCAGAGATGAAGGGCAGGATACTGCGTGACCTGTATGCTCTCTCAGCCACCGACGAGCGTGCCAGGCAGAGACTCGTGGACATACTGCATGACTACAGTGCATTCTCCGTCAGCACGATAGACAAGTTCTTCCAACAGACTCTCAAGGCTTTTTCGAGGGAGATAGGCCAGTTTTCGGCATATCAGGTTGAACTGGACAGGAAATCCCTCATTCAGGAATCGATGGACCGCATACTCGATGGCCTCACCGAAGACAAGAAGGACCTTCTGGAGTGGATGAGGCAGAGCGTCGTTTCCGCAGTGGAGCAGGGACGCAGGTTCAGCATTGACGAAGGACTGTATGAGATGGGAACCCGTCTCAAGAGCGAGGAGCACCGCGAGCTGTGCGAGAAGCACGGCATCGACGACAGCAGGGCCTTTGACAAAAAGCATCTCGCCCAGGTGCGCAAGTCGTGCCGCAAGGTGATAGACGATTTCCACAGAAAGGTCACCGAAGAGGCCGAAAAGGTGGCTCCCACCATCACCAGCGCCCGGACTCTGGGGTATCTGGAGCCGTATCTGGCCGGTTTCAGGCAGTGGGACCAGGTCGCCGAGCCGAAGAAGACCCTGGCCAAGGCCTGCGAGGGCTCCATGTTCATGGACCTGTTCGGCAAGCCTTTCAGCGTCTACAACACGGCAAAGCTGCTGGATGGCATGATCTTCAGCCTTGGATTGTCAGGCGAGTTCTCCAAGGAGTTCGATGCCCTTCTGAAAGAGAAGAGCGTGATGCCTCTCGAGGACTCCAATACCATCCTGAGGGACATAATCGACGGATCCGACGCTCCCTTTGTGTATGAGAAACTGGGCGTGAGATACGAACATTTCCTGCTTGACGAGTTTCAGGATACCTCCAGCATCCAGTGGGCCAATTTCCTGCCGCTGCTCCGCGAGAGCGAGTCCAGGCGTGGCGACAGCCTCATAGTGGGGGATGTCAAGCAGAGCATATACCGCTGGCGCGATTCCGACTGGAAACTGCTGGGTGAGAAGGTCCTCGAAGAGTTCCCCTCAGCTGACGTGGAAGTCATGGACAGCAACTGGCGCAGCGTAGGGAGCGTGGTGGACTTCAACAACAGATTCTTCGAGTTCGCGGCCGCCAGGACCGGAACTGAAAAGATATATTCCGATGTGGCACAGCTCGTCAAAAGTACCGACCCCCAGCCGGGAGGCGTGCACCTGACCTTCTCCGACGACCAGGGCGCGGAGATCCTTGCCTCGATAGCCAGGGCGAGGGATGCTGGTGCCAGATGGCAGGACATTGCAGTCCTGGTGCGCAACCGCAAGGACGGAGCCGCCATCGCCTCGCTTCTGATCGGGAATGACATTCCCGTCATTTCGGACGACTCGCTCTCATTGAAGTCGTCGCTGGTGGTGCGCAGGCTCACCTCGCTGCTCCACAGCTTCGAGAACCCGTCAAACTCGGTTGGCGGCTTCCTTGCCAGGTCGATGGGCGTGGAATTCCCTTCCTGCTACCACTCTCTGGTGGATCTTTGCGAGGGGCTCCTGCGGTCTCTGAAGGACTTCGACCCCGACTCTTTCGCAGGGGAGACACTGTTCATCCAGGCCTTCATGGACGATATCCAGTCCTGGACGCGGGTGAACGGCAACAACCTCAGACACTATCTGCAGCACTGGGACGAGTCGGACCCGTACATCGGCTCACCTGAAAATGCGGAGTCGGTGAGAGTCCTGACAATACACAAGTCCAAGGGTCTGGAGTTCCCGTACGTGATCTTCCCCTATGCCGAGAAGGTGACCATGTACAAGGAGGATGTGCACTGGTGCTGGCTCGATGGAAGCGGAACCGCCCTCGGCGGGGTGGTGAACGGCATCTATCCTGTAAGACTGTCAGAAAGCGCCTCCCGCACGCTCTTCTCGGCCTCTTACGAGGCGGAAAGGATGATGCAGGCCGTAGATAACATCAACGTCTTCTACGTGGCTCTGACCAGGGCGGTGAAATATCTGCACATCATATCGGCCGAGCCGCCCAAGACCTTCCGGGAGGCACTCGACAAGGGCAGGCCCGAATACAGGAATTTCTCCCAGCTGCTGTACGAGTTCTGCGGCAAGTCAGCAGACTGCGAGTACGGCCGGATGTATGATTTCCGGAGCATGGAGGGAAAGACGGCCGGCAAGGAGCTGGAGTTCCCGTCATCATATCCGTCGATACCTCTTTCCGGCAGGCTCAGGGCATCCGAGGATGCAATGGATTATTTCGGCCCCGACGGCACGACGGGCACCGGCGCTTCTGCCCGCCTTAAGGGAATAGAGCTCCACAGGATACTTTCCGGTGTCAATACCGCCGCTGACATTCCATGGCAGGTCGAGCTCTCTGTTCGTGGAGGGATGCTGGACCCTGAAGAGGGGAGACTTGCCCGGGAAGAGCTTCTGGCCAGGGTCGAGGCCCATCCCGAATGGTTCGGAGAGGGACTTGTGTCCCGCAATGAGCACAGCCTCTATGCTCCTGACGGCAGTGAATACAGACCCGACAGGGTGGTGTTCTCGGGCGATGGCCTGATAGTTGTTGATTACAAGTTCGGTGCGGAGAACCCTGCGTATCAGCGTCAGGTGCGCCGCTACATGAATATTTATAAGGAAATGGGTTACAGGAACGTGTCAGGCGCTGTCTGGTACGTCCGTGAAGACAAAGTTGCAAACGTAGATTGAAATGAAGAGAATAGCATTTGTGCTGGCAACATTGGTTGCAGCGTGTGTGTGCGCATCGGCGCAGACCGTATATGAGGAGGCCGAGTATCATCCCAAGGCTCCTGCAGTGCCGTCGAGGGCCGTGTTTGCCGGCCAGAAGATAGATCTTGGCGATCCTGACCGCTACGAGCGCATGGACCGTGAACTCATGACTTTCACTTACATGCATTCGACCTCAATGCTGATGCTCAAGCGGGCCTCCAAGTATTTCCCCATTGTGGAGCCCATCCTGAAGCAGTACGGCATTCCGGACGATCTGAAGTACCTCATGGTGATCGAGAGCAATCTGGATCCGAAGGCCCTCTCGACTGCCGGAGCCGCCGGACTGTGGCAGTTTACAAAGGCCACGGCAAAGGAGTATGGGCTCGAGATCCGGGATGGAGTGGACGAGCGTTACAATATCAGGAAAGAGACCGTCGCCGCCTGCAAGTTCCTCAAGAAAGCCTATGCAAAGTTCGGCGACTGGATGACCGTCGCTGCAAGCTACAATGCCGGTCAGGGCGGCATAGCAAAGCGTATCGAACAGCAGCATCAGAGCTGCGGACTGGATCTGTGGACACCGGAGGAGACGGCCCGCTACATGTACCGCCTGCTTGCCGTGAAGATGATGTTCGAGTCTCCCGAGTCCTTCGGTTTCAGGGTTTCGGAATCAGAGAGATATCCCTATCGTGAGCCCAGAGATGTGGTTACGGTCGGGACTTCCATCGAGTCTCTTGTCGATTTCGCCGAGGAGTACGGAACCACTTACGCCAAGCTGAAGGCGGCAAACCTCTGGTTGAGGGATGTCAGGCTTGACAACCCTGCAGGGAAGAACTACGAGATAATAATCCCTTAATTTTCAGGATCTTGATTGATGTGCAGGACTGCATCCGCAAATGTTGTGGCTGCAGGCCTGTGCGTTATGCAGATG
Organism: Candidatus Cryptobacteroides choladohippi; assembly: GCA_018065985.1. Lineage (GTDB taxonomy): Bacteria > Bacteroidota > Bacteroidia > Bacteroidales > UBA932 > Cryptobacteroides > Cryptobacteroides choladohippi. The sequence goes on along the minus strand of JAGHSF010000037.1, from coordinate 32,142 downwards.
ATGGTCTTCACGCCATGGTAGCGTTCGGCAAGGCGTGATAGAAGCTGCTCTTCGGTGCTTGCATCCAGGGCTGAGGTTGCTTCGTCCAGAATCAGAACTCCGCCCGGCCGCAGAAGTGCCCTTGCGATGGCGATACGCTGCGCCTGGCCTTCGGAAAGGCCGTTTCCTATTTCCGCGCAGGATGTGTCGAGGCCGTCCGGAAGGTCCATCACGAAGTCTGCCGCCGCCAGGTGAAGCGCTTCGCGCATCTGATCCTCGCCGGCTTCGGGGCTGGCCATCAGAAGGTTGTTCCTGATGGTGCCGCTCATAAGGCTGTTGCCCTGCGGCACATACATGAAGTTGGAACGAGTATGGGAATCTGCATTCACGCTGGTGTCTCCCGAGTAGAGTGTGATCCGACCCTCTGTGGGCTTGAGTAGGGCGAGAATGAGACGGATGAGGGTCGACTTTCCTGCTCCCGTGGGGCCGAGAATCACGGTGGTGGTCCCTGGCTTGAAATCGAAGCTGAGCCCTGAAAGTACCTTCCCGCCGCTGCCTTCGTAGCTGAAGCTGACATCCTCGAGCAGCACTCCGGGCGCTCCCGGGAGTGATATCTGGCCGCTCTCGTCTTCCTGCTCGAGTGTGGTGAGGTCCATTATGCGTTCTTCGGAGCTGAGGGCCCTGATGTAGGCCGGAATCTGCAGTGCGATGGCGGCTACCGGCCTCTGTACCTGGCCTACCAGCTGGAGGAATGCCACCATCATACCGTATGTGACGGTGCCCTTCTGGAGCCCGAATATTCCCCAAAGGAACACCAGGGCGTATCCGGCAGAGAATCCCAGCCTCATGAAACCCCTGGAGAGGGCGTTGTAGTTGAGTCTGGTGACGGTGAGGTCCTTGACCGTGTCCTGCATGCCTCCGAGTTTCTCCAGAACGGCTTCGGTGCAGCCGAGGGTCTTTACCAGCACCCTGTGCTGCAGGTTCTCCTGCATGTGCCCCTGGATCCTGCCGTCGGTGGACCTGATCTCTCCGGTGAGCTGGCGCAGCTTGCGGAAGAAGAGCTTGCTGCTGAGCACCGCTACGGGCATTATGAGAAGCAGTATCCAGGCGAGTCCGGGGGAGAGGAAGAACAGGTATACCGATGCTGCCATGAGCTGGAATACGGTCACGAATATGCCGGGAATGCTTGTGCAGATGAAGTCGGTGCTCACACGCACATCCTCCTCCAGGCGGTTCACGGTGTCTCCGCTGTGGAACTTGTCCTTGCCTGACCAGGTGCTGTGCATCACCTTGTTGAAGATTTCCTGCCGTCTGAGGTTCTGGGACCTGACCACCGTGTACCCTTCCCAGTATCTGCTGGCCGTGGCTATGAGCACCTGGAAGAGCATTATTGCCAGGAGCAGCCAGACCTTGGGCATGAGTTCCTGCTGCACTGCGCCGGTTGCGATGTCGGTCACCCTCTTGCTGGCCCATACGAAGGCCATGGAGGCAATCACCGTCAGCACGCCCAGGATGCAGCTTGCGCAAATCTTTCCGAGCATGGGTCTTGCGGCCGTCATCAGGCCTCTGTGACAGGTCTTGAAATCTTTCATGCAATTCGTCTGTAAACAGCCAGGCTGTAGCGTCTTATGATGTATGGCATCTTTGCCCAGAGGCGGCTTCTTCTGCGGAACCTTGCAGTGTTCACGCTTATTCTCCTGCCGCTCGGGCGTATTATGTCAGTCACTGTTCCGCAAAGATTTTCGAGTCGGCACTGCTCGGTTCCCCGCAGGTTGCCGTCACCTTTCATGGTGATTGTCCCGTCCTTTATCCTGATGATGCGGTGCAGTACATAGTGCCCCGGGGCTATCTCGCAGAGTGCCAGGTCGCCGACGGCCGGATTGCTGTTCCTGACCAGCTCGACGTTGTCCTTGCCGCCACGGATGAAGGGCAGCATGCTGTTCCCCTTGGCCATGATTATCACCGGGTGACCTTCCTGGAGCATGCGGTTCACTTCGGCCAGAAGGATCTCGTTGGGCAGTGTCATCTTCATTTCAGCACCTCCTTGCTGCAGACCTCGGCAGCTTCCTGGTCAGGGCGGCAGTCAAGCACGTAGCAGGGGACTCCCGTGGCTATGACCTCGAGGGTTGCGTGAAGCCCGTCGGCCATCTCGCGCTGGGCCTTGAAGCCCGAGCAGGATGAGTATACTGATGCGTAGGCGTCAAGCACGCCGAATCTGGTGATCTTGTTCTCGGGGCACCGGCGGATGCGCACTATGGCTCCCACGGGTGCCTCGACATTGCGGTAGCAGGGAGTCTTGCCGCTCCATGGAGAGCCGTAGGCTGTCACCCTGCCGTCGGGCCATACCCTGATGATGGGGTTGTCGTCGTTCATCAGCTCTGTGCCGGGGATGAAGTTGAGCCACTGCTGGCTGTGGGTGCTCTTTCCGGTTCCGCTTCTGGCTATGAAGAGGAAGGCCTTGCCGCTGTTGCTGACCATGGAGGCGTGCATCTCGAGCGTGCCGAGGGACGCCGTATTGAAGGCGAAGAGCAGCATCAGGGCATTGTTGATCCCGAATACGGCACTGCGCATCTTCCTGTCGAGAATCGCTATCTTTCCCTGTTTGAAGTCCTTGCTTGTCCAGGTCCTGGCCGTCGTGGGGATGCGGTGGTCCGGGCTTGCGTCGAATACCCAGTCCTCGCCCATATGGTAGAGTCTGATGACGGTCTCGCCGTCCTCGGTTTCGGGAAGGAATACTGTGGAGAGTTCACCCTGGGGCAGTTCTGCAACCATTTCAAGGCTGAACAGGGGGTCCTTGCAGACCTCGTCAAGCATGAAGGGGCTGTATTGCCCCAGCTGTTCCCATATGGCGCTGCCGTCGGGCAGTGTCAGGTTGAAAATATGCTCCGCAACTTTGTAGGATTTTGTCATTCCGAATGTCTTCTTGAAGTTGCAAAGATAACGATAATTCAATTGAATTCGCTATATTTGTATGTTTAACTGAAAGTAACGAATATGGAAGGGACAGACATCATCCAGGGCCTGGATTACAACACGCAGAGAGAGAAACTGATCATGCCTGAATATGGCCGCAATGTGCTCAAGATGGTTGAGCAGCTGAAGGCCGTGGAAGACAGGGCGAAGCGCAGCGAGCAGGCCCGTGCCGTGGTGAAGACCATGGAACTGCTCAACCCGCAGGTCCATGGCCAGGAGAATTTCGAACAGAAGCTTTGGGATCACCTGTACATGATTGCAGGCTACGATCTCGACATCGATTCTCCATATCCCTGCCCCGTGGCCGCCGAGTTCGAGACCAGGCCGGTACAGCTTCCCATGAAGGGAACCAGGATCAGGGCTACGCATTACGGCCGCAACATCGAGAAGATCATCGACCTTCTCTGCGAGCAGCCCGACGGCGAGGTGAAGACGGAGATGATACGTTCCCTTGCCATCTATATGCGCCAGCAATACCTCATCTGGAACAAGGACAGCGTGGCTGACGAGACCATATTCTCCGACATCGAGAAACTGTCGGAATACAGACTGAAGGTTCCGGAGGGAATAAGCCTCAGCAAGATATCCTCCGAGGCTTCATTCTCCCGTCCCGGCATGGGCATCGGCGTCAGCTATGGCGGTGGCCAGAGGGGCCGCGGCCGCAAGAACAACAGAGGTAAGGGAGGAAACAAGAAGAAATGAGAAGGATTTGGGATTCATGGGATGAAGCCGAAAGAAACGCCGCTGTCCGCATAGCCGGACTGGTCTTTGCGGTGCTTACCGCATTCATCCTGATAGCGATAGTGTCATATCTGTTCCACTGGCGGCAGGACATGAGCATCCTTGGCGATGCCGGAGGTCTTGAGCCGGCCGGAAATGCCGCCGGCAGGCTGGGTTGCCGCACAGGGCACTGGCTTGTCTGCAGCCTGTTCGGTCTGGGCAGTCTTGCTCTGCCGCTGATCCTTGCCGCGGTCAGCGCAAGGCTCATTGCTGACAAATGGCCGTACTCTCTGGCAAAGACCACTCTGATTGCTCTCACAGGTGCCTTCGTGGCATCCCTTCTCCTTGCTTTCGCCGGAAAGCTCGTCGGGCTGGACTACGTCTTCGGCGGCGGTCTCGGCGGCCGGCTCGGAGCCGGAATCATTTCCTGGAGCAACAATCTGGTGGGCACGGTGGTGACCGGGCTTCTGGTTCTCATACTGCTTGCCGCATGGCTCTTCTTCTCATCCAAGCGTTTCACCCGCTGGTTCTCCGGTCTCGGATCCGCCGGCGGTCAGGATGTGGATGACGTTGTGGCCGGAATGGGGAAGACCCCCGGGCCCGTTGCAAAGCCGGAGCCCGTGAAGCCCGAACCTGCATCGAAGCCCGAACCTGTGGCAAAGCCCGTACCGGTGTCAAAGCCTGAGCCTGCCGCTGTTCCCGAGCCCGTGACAGCAAGGCCTGAACCTGCAAAGCCTGAACCTGCCGCAACGGAGCAGCCTGGAGCCGAAGGTTCCTTCGAGGTCATTACCGACAATACGCTCGACCAGGACGTCACCAAGGAGCTCAAGCCTATCGACAACCGTCTTGACCCGCCTGACGGACTCCCCAGATACAAGTTCCCGTCCATTGACCTCCTTGAGGCATACTCTTCTTCGAGAGTCGAGGTTTCCAACGAGGAGCTTGCCCGCAACAACAACAAGATCCGCGCTACCCTTGCAAACTACAAGATCCAGGTGGTCGATGTGAAGGCCGTCATGGGACCTACCGTCACACTCTACAAGGTGTATCCCGCTCCCGGCGTCCAGATTGCCCAGATCAAGCGTCTTCAGGAGGATATTGCCGTTAGCCTTAACGCAAAGGGCGTGCGCGTCGTGACCCTCTCGGATTCCGTGGGTATCGAGGTGGCCAATGACCGTTCGAGCATCGTGCCTCTCAAGGCTCTGCTCAATGATGACTCCTTCCGCGAGAGCAAGTACGAGCTCCCCGTCGCAATCGGATATACCATTCAGCAGAAAGTCAAGGTGTTCGACCTTTCCGATGCCCCGCACCTTCTGGTTGCCGGTGCTACCAAGCAGGGAAAGTCCGTGGGACTCAATGTGATAATAAACTCTCTGCTGTACAGCCGCCATCCTTCCGAGCTGAGATTCGTCTTCATCGATCCCAAGATGGTGGAGTTCAGCGCATATGCACAGCTGCTGCACCATTACCTTGCGGTCCTTCCCGATGCCGCCGATGAGGACGAGGAGGCCGAGAATGCAATCGTCAAGAAGCCCAAGGATGCCGAAAGGATACTCCGCTCGCTCTGCATCGAGATGGACGAGCGCTACGAACTCCTTGCAAAGGCCGGCGCCAACAACATCAAGAACTACAACGCCAAGTACAAGGAGCGCAAGCTCAATCCGAACAACGGCCACAGGTTCCTGCCCTATCTGGTGGTTGTGGTCGACGAGTACGCCGACCTCACCATGACCACGGGCGCATCTCCTGACGCACGTGCGGCCAGCCGCAGCATCACCAACTCCATCATCCGTCTGGCGCAGAAGGGACGTGCCGCAGGTCTGCACGTGATACTGGCGACCCAGCGTCCTTCGGTCGATGTCATCTCCGGAGTGATCAAGAGCAACTTCCCTATGCGCATCGCGTTCCGAGTTGCCTCCCGCATAGACTCGATGACCATACTTGACGCTCCTGGTGCCGAGAAGCTCATAGGCCGGGGTGATATGCTTTTCAGCGCCGGAATCGATACCGAGCGTATCCAGTGCGGTTATATCAGTTCCGATGAGATCGACTCCATCACCGGATTCATCGGCGACCAGAAGGGCTGGGGCAAGAGCTACAACACTCCCTATTATCTTCCTTCACCGGCCGATCCCGCCACTGAAGGTGGCGAAAGCACCGGCGGCAGCCTTGATGTCAAGAGTCTCGACGACCGTTTTGCCGAGGCTGCGAGGATGGTTGTCACAACCCAGAGAGGCTCGACTTCCGACCTTCAGAGAAAGTTAGGCATGGGTTATGCAAAGGCAGGACGTGTAATGGATCAGCTTGAGGCTGCAGGCATAGTCGGACCACAGGAGGGCAGCAAGCCCCGACAGGTCCTCATCGGAGACCTCGACAGTCTGGAAGCTATCCTTCAAACATACGGAAAATGAAAAAGTTGGCAATATTCTGCGTGTTGGCGATCCTGTGCATCCAGGCAGGAGCCCAGGACCTCGACACCATACGGAAGAAACTCGATGTCTCAAGGGTAAGGGTGAATTACAGCTTTGTGATGCAGAAGGTGCATTGCAAGGGAACCATCACGGTGCAGATTCCCTGCTTCAAGGCCAGTGGGAACGGCATCGATGTCTATTCGGACGGCATAACCCGCTGGACGGTCGATCCCGAGAGCAGGGAGGTCTATATCGAGAATGCAGAAGGCCCTGATGATTACGCCAGGTATCTTCTCGATATCGAGGATCTCAAACTCTCCGACATGGTGAGCACTCCGATTTCCGAAGACCTTTCCATGTTCGTCTTCGACGTTTCCGCGCTCGACAGTTCATGGGTGGTCACCGACCTTAGATAGTCAGAAATTCCTGGAACACCAGGTACTGTCAGGACATATGAGGCACGCTTCGATTCCGGAGTGTGCCTCGATGTATTTCCGGGCCTCTTCGAAGCCTGCCACCATGAAATAGGTTGCAAGCGCATCGGCTTCCGTGGCCGTTGGTGCCACCACTGTGGCGCTGAGCAGGTCGTGGTCGACTGGACGTCCGGTCCTGGGATCTATGGTGTGGGCGTATTTCTTCCCGTCCTTGATGTAGAACTTGCGATAGTTTCCGGAGGTGACGACTCCGTGTGCGCCTCCGTCGGATTCCCATATTCCGCTGAGGCTGGCACCTGGCGTGTTGTTCCCGTCGAACGGGGTGTCGATGCCTATGCTCCAGCCCCTGCCTTTGGGGTTGACGCCTTCGCAGTAGATTTCGCCGATGTCGACGAGCATGTCCTTTACACCGATGGAGTGCAGGTAACGCGCAATGACATCGCAGCTGTAGCCTTGTGCTATGGCATTGAAGTTCAGCCTCTTGTGCTCTCTTGTCAGGGTCATGGCCTCTTTTATCCTTTCATTGTCGGGAAGACTGTCGGTCCTGAATCCGAACCCCCATATGTCGAACAGGGGAGCGGCCCAGACGTCAAATGCCCCATCCGTGGTCTCTCTGTATTTCTCGGAAATGTCCAGTAACTCTCTGAACATCGGGCCGGGCTCGAAATCCTCTCCTCTGTTGAAGCGGCTCAGCTGTGAGGACTTGTTGTATCCCGACAGGGTAGTGTCGATTCCGACGAGTAGCCGTTCTATCTCGGCGGCCATGCCCTTGCGTGAAACCCTTGTGCCTTTCAGGTTGGCCTTGACGGTATAGGTGCCGCCCTGGGCGTAGCCGTTGATGACTACGTACCTGTCCCTCTGACAGGAGCATAGCATCAGTATGCTGATGAATATTGAAATTGTGCTGTATCTTGACATTAACGGCAAAGTATTTGTACAAAGGTAGCTGAATTTTCGTGCAAATTGTGCATATTTGTAAGTTGTAATTAAGATTATGATGATTTCAAGGAGATATATGCCCGTTGTTGTCCTTGCCCTGGCAGCCTTTGCCTTTGCAGGATGCAAGGATAAGAATGAAGATACAAAGGAATATCTTGAAGGTTACCTTACCCTGACCATGCCGACATATGTCGCCCAGGGTTATACCAAGCAGTTCAAGATCGATACGCTTGCCACTGTCAAGGCCCCGGACGGCTCGGGGGTGGGCTACTATTTCCAAAACCCTGTCACCGCCAAGAACGACACGGTGCTGCTTGTCAACGGGTCCTACGCTCCCGGACATCCTGACGGCATATATACCTTCAGTGTAGGGAACAAGACCGGAGACGGCCACCTCTCTCTCGTGGCCTTCGGGTCCTCCGACTACTACAACCGTTCGGCAAAGGCTGAATATGCAGTGGTCAATCCTGCCATGGACGGAACCGGATCCCTTACCGGATTCAACCGTTCGGAGCAGGAGTATCAGTTCACTGACTCCAGGGATGGCAGGAAGTACTGGTGCAAGGATTTCGCAGGCACAACCTGGATGACCCAGAATCTTGGATGGAGAGGCAGGGGAGTTCCCTTCTGCAACTCCGAGGTCATGGCTGACGTGCTTGGCCAGTACTATACCTGGGAGGATGCACAGAACGCCTGCCCTGATGGATGGCGTCTGCCCACTGACGCGGATGTCAAGGCTCTGGCAGCCGGCTTCGGTGCAACCGGGGATGAGAACGATGGCATCTGTGGTGTTGCAGGCGCATTCATGGCCGACCTCTATTTCAACGGCTCTGCACTCTGGCCATACTGGCCGAATATGAAGATCACCAATGCTGCATCGATGTACATGATTCCTACCGGGTACGCGGTATCTGGTGACGGAAGGTACAAATTCAGCAAGATGTCATCCTATTCCATTATCTGGACCGGCAGCGAGATGAATGGCAAGGGCGTCTACCGCTACATCTACGAAGATCAGGATGTGCTGATGCTTGGCCTTGGCAGCAAGGACAGTTTCGCCGCACCGGTGCGCTGCATCAAATAGAGGAGATAGCATCCAAACAGAATATCAGGGCCTGGGCGAGAGAATCGACCAGGCCTTTGAGTATCCCGGGGCACCATCCAAGTGCACCCAGTGCCAGTGCCGCTGCCGAGCATGCCATCAGAGCCTCGGTAAGCGGCAGGGCTATGAGATTTGTCAGCAGGAAATATTTCGGGAAGCTGTGGAACGTGACCCAGACCAGCGGGGCGGTGAACATCTGGCAGGAAATGGCCAGCGCCATCGAACTCCATAGCTTGTGCATGGGGTCGAGGCCGTGTCCTTTGGGATACCATGCCTCAAGTGCAGGGAAGACGAGGAAGATGCCCAGCATTGCAAGGTATGACAGCTGGAATCCTGCCGACCTTATCGCTGAGGGGGAGATGCACAGCTGTGTCAGCAGTGCCGTGCACAGTACCGCCAGCGCATCCTTTCTCCTGTGCGGGAGCAGACGAGAGATCTCGTTCAGCGAGATGAACAGGAAGGCTCTGACTATCGATGGCCCGGCTCCTGTCATGACGGTGTAGAACCCGCAGACGGCAATTGACAGGATGGCCTTTGCCACAGCTGCAGCCCTTCCGTTCCCGAGGATGCGCAGCACGAGCAGGAGGCATCCGTATATCATTCCGAGATGCAGCCCGCTCAAGGCAAGTATGTGAGATGCCCCGGCAGCCCTGAATGCCACCACCGTAGCGTGGTCGAGGGCGTTTCTCTGCCCTATCAGAAGAGCCTTGAGCAATGCCGGAGTCTGTGCGTTGCCGAATCCGGCCCCGTCGATGGCCCGGTTCAGGAGTTCCAGCCCCCTGAGCGCAATCGCGGGCTGCTTTGCGGCAGGTGAGCCGCAGAGCCGGTCATTTATGGAGCAGAACGCTCCGAGTACCAGGAACAGGGCGGGGAACAGAGGCAGGCGTGCACCCTTGCGGATGCACAGGCCCAGCAGTGCCAGCGCCGCTGCGCAGCACAAGGCCGCCATTGTGTACATTTGATCGGGAACACCTTCGGATGCTGAAGCCAGGGCTACTCCGAGAGTGAATGGGACAGAAAGCGCCACAATATCCTTCCGCACAGTCATACAGTTCTTCCGTTTAAGTCCGATTAATTGCGAATATAGCTTTTTAATCTTAATTTTGTGGACTTTTTGAAAAATAGAGATATGATAATTCTGGTAATCAATTGCGGAAGTTCTTCTATCAAGTATCAGCTGTTCGATATGAAGAACGACAACGAGTACAATGTACTTGCAAAGGGCATCCTTGAGAAGATCGGCCTTCCCGATACGAAACTGAAGCACAATCCTACGGGCAAGGAGGGTTTCTCGCGCGTTAGCCCCATCGCCGACCACAAGCTCGGCATGCAGGTTGTGATGGAAGCACTTATCGACCCTGTATACGGAGTCCTCAAGAGTTTTAACGACATCCAGGCTGTTGGCCACCGCATCGTCCAGGGCGCCGACTTCTTCGACAAGTCCGTCCTCGTCGATGACGATGTGCTCGAGAAGATAGGCATCTGCTGTGATTTCGCCCCTCTTCACAATCCCGCACACCTTCTCGGCATCGCTGCCGTCAAGGAGGTTCTTCCCGATGTGCCCCAGATTGTCACCTTCGATACCGCCTTCCATCAGACAATGGAGCCCAAGGCATATATGTACGCCCTTCCCTATGAATACTACGAGAAGTACCATGTCCGCCGTTATGGCGCTCACGGAACATCTCACCTGTTCGTAAGCCACAAGGGTGCCGAATTCGCCGGACTCGACATAAACAACTCCCGCATCATCACCTGCCACATCGGCAATGGTTCCTCAGTTACCGCTGTCAAGAACGGCAAGTGCGTCGACACCTCGATGGGTTTCACCCCTCTCGAGGGCATGATCATGGGCACACGCTGCGGCAACATCGACGCCAGCATCCTTCCCTACCTGATGAAGAAGGAGAACATGACCCCGGACGAGGCCACCGCAATGATGAACAAGAAATCCGGATTCATCGGCCTTTCAGGCCTGAGCTCTGACTGCCGCGACCTCTGCGGCTTCAGGGAGCAGGGGAACGAACGTGCGAAACTCACCCTCGACAAGCTCGTCCTCGACATAACAAAGCTCATTGGCGGCTACATAGCAGAGATGAATGGCGTCGACCTCATCTGCTTCACCGCAGGCATCGCCGAGAACAATGCATGGCTCCGCCGCGATGTGATGGCGAACTTCGCATACATGGGCATCAAGATCGACAACGAGGTCAATGATGCCACCAGGGGAATCGACCGTATCATCTCGACCCCCGACTCCAGTGTCAAGGTTGCCCTTATCCCCACGGACGAGGAACTCGTCATCGCAAGGGATACCAAGCATATCGCTGAAAGTCTGTAGAAAGTCAGATAAGACCAGCCTGACGTCCGAATTCGATAACGAGTTCGGACGTTTTTTCTATTCCGAGAATGTCGGAATCGATGCAGATGTCGTAATCGGCGGAGTCGCCCCAGTTGCCGAAGGTGAAGAAGTTGTAGTATGCAGCCCTTTCCTTGTCCTTCCGGCGTATGTAAGCCTCGGCGTCATCTCTGGACATGCCCTCGCGCTCTGACACCCTTGCGATTCGGGTTTCCATAGGCGCCGTGATGAACACATCGAGGCATTCCATGTCCCTGAGTACATAGTTGGAGGCGCGTCCCACGAAGATGGCGGAACCTTCTGAGGCTATCTTCCGTATCGTCTCGCTCTGAATCTTGAAGATCTGGGCATCGTTGAGGCCTTCGTTCACCATCCCGTAGCGGTTTGACCCGAAGAGGCTTCCAATACCCCAGAAGCGACGCCTTTCGTCACGTCCTCTGAACTGCTCTTCACCCAGGCCGCTGCTGCTGGCTGCCGCTGTGATGAGCTCGCTGTCGTAAACAGGAATGCCGAGGCGCTTGCCCAGTTCTCTCGCCACACCCAGACCTCCGCTGCCGAATTGCCGGCCGATGTTGATGATGATGTGCTTGTTTTCCATGGCTATTTGACGCTGCTGCCCAGGGATGATGCGTCTGCACCGTCCTGAAGCTTGTTGAACTTCTTGAATACGTCGACTATCAGTATGGCCGAAACCACAACGTTAAGTGTATCCGAGATGGGGAAGCTCACCCATACACCGTTTTCCTTGAGCCACAGGGGCAGGGTGTAGATGAAGGGGAGCAGGAAAACCAGCTGCCTGCTGAGCGACAGGAATATGGATTTTTTCACCATTCCAAGGCACTGGAAGAAATTCGATGAAACCATGCCGAATCCCACAAGGGCAAAACCTGAGTTCATGATTCTCAGACCTCTGGATGCCAGATCGATGAGGGTGGGGTCGTTTGTGAAGAGGCTTACCGCCGTGCGGGGAATCAGTTCGGAGAGGAGGAAGCAAAGTGTGGTCACGACCAGCTCCCATTTCATGGTAAGGAGGAATGCTTCCTTCACCCTGCCGTACTTGCGTGCACCGTAGTTGTAGCCGGCAATAGGCTGAAGTCCCTGGTTGAATCCCATGTTGACCATGGCGAAGAACATGGTGAATCTGTTGACTATCCCATATGCACCGATGGCAAGGTCTCCGCCATATTTGCGAAGCTGCTGGTTTATGAAAAGGGCAACGAGGCATGCGGCGACGTTCATCATGAACGGCCCCGTGCCTATTGCAAGCGACTGCCTCGCGATCCTCCAGTCAAGCTGGAAGGCGTGCCTGGGGAAGTGCAGGAACTGTTTCTTGTCGGAAAGGAACCAGAGGGTGTAGACCAGGGCGATTATCTGGCAGAGTATGGTTGCCGTTGCCGCGCCCTTTATGCCCATGCCGAACGCGAAGATGAATACCGGGTCGAGTACCGTGTTGGAAATCACCGTGAAAAGTGTGATTCCCATGGCCGTGTTGGGATGTCCGGACGCCCTGATGATACCGTTGAATCCGTGGAACAGATGTGTGAATACGTTGCCGGCAAGGATGATGACCATATAGTCCCTGGCGAATCCTATCGTATTCTCGCTGGCACCGAAGAAATAAAGGATCGGATCCAGGAACACAAGGGCCAGCACGGTGAATACCACGCCGATTATCACATTGAGTGTCAGAGTGTTGGCGAGTACCTTGCCTGCGTTGTCGTAGCTTTTCTGACCGAGCAGGATCGATATCATTGTCATCGCTCCCACACCCACCAGGGTGCCGAGTGCGATGGAGATGTTCATGAGGGGGAAGGTGACGGCGAGGCCGGATATTGCGTACGACCCGACATCCTTGATATGGCCGATGTAGATGCTGTCGACCATGTTGTATAAAGAAGCCGCAGTCTGGGCAATGATACCCGGGACTGCGTACATCTTCAGCAACCTGCTTATTTTCAGGGACCCTAGCTCTGTGGGTGCCAATCCGCTCTGAGCCATTCCCTATTTGTCGTCTACGAGTTCGAATTCAAAGATGAGAGGGGAGTATGCGGGAATCTTCTCTCCGGATCCGGAATCCTCGTATCCGTATGCAGAATAGAATATTGCAGTTCCCTTCTCGTGAGGTTTCATGCGGAACAGGGCGAACTTGAAACCGTCGATGACCTTGGATTCGCTTGATCCGAGCGTCAGGTCATTGTAGCTGTTCTTCCATGTCACATACGTCGGAGCATAGGTTTTGCCTGCGCTGTATATTCCTGCGTCCTTTGCTGTCTTCTCGATGGTGGTGTCGAACACCTGCCCGTTCAGAAGCCTTCCGGTATAGTTCAGATACACCCTGGTGCCGTCCGTGTATGTGCTGTCGGGATGGTCGGTGGCCTTCTGCAGGACATAGTAGAATCCGTACTTCTTGCCGTTGTATTCCTCTGTGCTTGCGGTGTCTGCGGGGTTCACTTCAGGATAGTTGGCCTGCATGTAGCGCACCAGGGAATCGACTTCCCACTTTTTCACGTCAGATATTGCCTCCACAAGTTCGAGCTCATAGATGGCATTGGTTCCGGAAGCGTTCCTGAGGTATTCTTCTGCCGAACCATAGACCTTCGAGCCGGTGAGCCAGCCCGGGACTGCCGCCTTCATCTTCCCTCCGACCTTCATGGACTCGAGAAGTTCCTCGAGACCTGTGGCCACCGTGCCCTCTTTCCTGCTCATAACCTGTGGGCCGTAATAGTTTGAGTCCACGTATTTTCCCAGCTGCTGGGCCATCTTCATGTCCGATGTGCTTGAGACTTTTCCGTCAAGGTCACGTATCGTGTAGTTGAGGCGGACGTGGGGGTTCTGGCTGGCAGTGCCGGCAGCGCTCCCGCTTCCTTCCTGGTTTTCCAGGATATATGAACCGAGCGTGGTCTTCTGTGCGTCGGGATGGTTGATCAGAATCCAGGAATCAAAGAATTTCTTCTCTGCGTCGTTCTTTGTAGACTCGACCGGCTTGGCGCAGCCGGCGATGATGCTTGCCATGGCGGCAATGCTGAAGATCGTCTTTCTCATTCTGTCTCTTGTCTATTTTGACGGCTGTTCATTCTGCATGAATCGTGCCGTAACCTGTTCGATATAGTCTGCTGCAGCATCGGGGCTGCTGATGTCGTCGGGCCAGTAGAGCCGTCCTCCGGCTGCCTGCTCGTGCCCGCCGCCGTGGAAGGATTCCCTTGCGAGCCGGTTTGCGGATATGCCTCTCTTGGATCTGACCGAAACCCTGAAAAAACCGTTGTCTTCCCTGAGGAAGATGGTCATGCGTACGCTTTTGATCCCGAGGGGGATGTTCACGAAACCTTCGGTGTCGCCTTCGCGGAGTCCGAAACGCCTGCTGTCGGTCTCCCTCAGTATCATGTAGGCCACTCCGTTGGCGGTGATGCGCATGTTCTCGCCTGTCAGCCAGCCCATTGCGCGGTAACGGTTCTCCCTGTAGCAGTTGAATATCCTGTCAACCAGAGCGTCTCTGTCGACTCCTGCCTCAAGCAGGGCGGAGGCCATCCTGAGCGTTCCGGGGAAGACGGAGTTGGCAAAGTTGTTCGTGTCCGTCGTCATGCCTGTCATGAGCGCTGTGGCGCATGCCGCAGGAAGCCTGGATGCATCCCCCCGGATCTCAGGCATGAGCATGAGTATGTCATACAGGAGCTCGCTCGCCGAGGAGGTCTCGATCTTGCTGAACACAAGGTCGAAGCAGTCGGTGTCCGGCTTGAGATGATGGTCTATGAGAATCTTCCGGGCATTGCATGTCCTGAGTGATTCCTCAAGAAAGTCCGTGCGGCTGAATGTGTTGAAATCCAGGCAGATGAGGAGGTCGCATGAGGCAATTGCAGCCTTTGCGGCAGCGATGTCGTCCTCGGCTGCGCAAACATCCTCGGACAGCAGGAAATCCAGGGCCTCCGGCAGGGCGGTGGGCAGTATGACCTGTGCCTTCCGGCCGAAGTTGGAATTGATGAAATGCATCAGCGCGGTGCTGCTCCCGGCGGCGTCGCCGTCGGGATGATGGTGAGATACGATTACAATGCGCTCTGCCTTCTGGAGCATGTCGTGCGCAATCAGTGTTTTCTCTGGATCGGGGCTGTGCATGTCTGTATTCTGTGCTGCAAATTTAGAAAAGAATAATTGCATTTCATAAATGAATTTCATAACTTTGCCTGACTTTGGAAATAAATAAAAAACAGATACAATGAACAAGACAGTCAAGACTATCGTTGAAATCGCACTCTTCTTCCTCTGCTGTTTTCTGGTTTACCTTATCTACAGCAGTATCATGGAACCTGTAAGATTCAACAAGGAGCAGGCTCAGCGTACGGCAGTGGCTGTACAGCGCCTCAAGGACATCCGTACTCTTCAGGTTGCATACAAGGGTGAGAACGGCAAGTTTACTTCAACAGTAGATTCTCTCAAGAACTTCTATGAGAACGGCAAGATGACCATCATCATGCAGGTCGGTTCTGCTGATGACTCTGTAGCTGTCGCTCACACAGAGGCTATCAAGAAGGCAAACAGGAAGATCACTCCCGAGCAGCTCTATCAGCTCTACCAGAACGGTGACAAGAACCTCGTGTTCTCGATCGAGAGCAAGATCGACGTGAAGGATACTCTCTTCCGCGGCCGTGAGAATTTCTGTGTTGATTCCCTCAAGTACATCCCCTTCTCAGGTGGCCAGCTCGTAGAGATGGAGGCAGAGACCAGGACTGTTTCAGGTGTGCTCGTTCCTCTGTTCGAGGCCCGCATGCCTTTCAAGAAGCTTCTCAAGGGAATGGACGAGCAGCTTCGCATCAATCAGGATTGCGAGCGTCGTGACCAGGGCCGTTACGAGGGCCTTCAGGTCGGCAGCATCACAACTCCTAACAATAACGCAGGTAACTGGGAGTAGTGTTCACGCTTGTCCCTTCCGGTTTTTTCGATCCTGCTGCAGAGCGTGAAACTCTTGCGGAGGTCGCAAATATTGAAGAAGGAGCAGCAGTCGCACACGCGGATATACCACAATATGACGCTGTCCTCATCTACACGGTAGGTGGGGACAGTGGCGTATCTGACCCTGAAATCCTTAATGTTCTCCGTGACCTTCCCAACTGCGCCGAGTACAACAAGATACTCTGCAGCATGGTGGACGGTGTGCTTTATCTGGGGATCGCGCAGGGCCGCAGTCTCCTGCTTGCGAACAGTTATCGTGTGCAGAACTTCACTTCGGCAGAGTATTTCATATTTCTGGCCATGAAATCCCTGCAGCTCAATCCTGAGGTCTCGACCATATGCTGGCGCACTCCTTTGAACTCTGATGACGAAATGAGCCTTTACCGTTATTTCAAGGCTGTTGAGGTGTTATGAGAATAATAGGTGGCAGACTCAAGGGCGCTACCATCCTTCCTCCGGTCGGATACAGCGCAAGACCCACGACCGATTTCGCGCGCGAGGGCCTGTTCAACATATTGAACAATGAATATGAATTCGAGGATCTGAAAGTCCTCGACCTGTTCGGTGGAACAGGTGCGATTGCCTACGAGTTCGCTTCCCGCGGTGCGGCCAGGGTATACAGCGTGGAGATGAACCGCGACAATGCAGGCTTCATCCGCAAGGAAGCTGCCAGACTCGGCTTGAAGAATGTCGTGGCCGTTCATGACAATGTGTTCGACTTCCTGCCCATCTGCAGGGAGAAATTCGATATGGTATTCGCCGACCCTCCCTACGCTCTTGAGGGCCTCGAGACCATTCCGGACAAGGTCCTGCAGCAGGGGATACTCCATCCCGAGTGCTATTTCATACTCGAACACGGGGGAGAGCATTCATTCAAGGACCACCCGCGCTTTGTCAAGGAGCGCTGCTACGGCAGAGTGCATTTCAGTTTCTTTATTTCGGAATAATTGCCTAAATTTGCGCCGCAAATTTCAGGCAATAATTTTTATAATATAGTATAAACCCTATGTCTGACAAAAAACTCAATGTGAAGTATTGTGTGCTTCTGCCTATCGTGCTTATAGTCACAATCTTCCTCTGGTGCTGCCCCACATCTTTCTTCGGCAGCCTCGGTGATGTCCTCACCGTTACCCAGCAGCGTTGCATTGCCATCTTTGCATTTGCTGCCCTCATGTGGATCTTTGAGATTGTTCCCAACTGGGTTACCTCTCTCATGGTCATCGTCATCTCCCTGCTCACCATTTCAAGCAAGAGCATAGGATTCCTGATGAACACCGGTGACGACAGCAAGTTCGTCGCCATGAAGGAGATCATGCGTGCGTTCGCAGATCCCGTTGTCATGCTCTTCCTTGGCGGTTTCGTTCTCGCTATCGTCGCTTCGAAGTATGGCATGGACGTTACCATGGCACGTATCCTTCTCAAGCCCTTCGGCAAGAAGCCCAAGACTGTGCTCCTCGGCGTTCTCATCGTCATCTCCATCTTCTCGATGTTCATGAGCAACACTGCAACCGCAGCCATGTTCCTTGCATTCCTTGCACCTGTCTTCGCCTCTCTTCCCGAGTCTGACGCCAAAGGCAAGGTGGGCATCGCCCTCGCAATCCCTATCGCAGCCAACATCGGTGGTATCGGAACCCCTATCGGAACCCCTCCCAACGCAACTGCAGTCGGCAACCTCGACTCTCTCGCAGGCATCACCATCGGCTTCGGCGACTGGGCACTCAGAATGATTCCCTTCGTGATCGTGATGATTCTTTTCGCATGGCTGCTCCTCTGCTTCGTCTATCCTTTCAAGTCAAATGAGATTGTCCTTGAGATCAAGAAGGACGATCACAAGAAGACATATAAGGACTATGTTGCATGGATCACCTTCGGTGCTACCATCATTCTCTGGATGACCGAGCAGCTCCACGGTATCAGCTCCAACATCGTCGCCCTCATTCCTCTTGCAGTCTACACCGCTACCGGTGTGTTCACCAAGGAGGATATCAAGGACATCAACTGGGACGTTCTCTGGTTGGTAGCCGGTGGATTCGCCCTCGGTTATGCTCTTGACGGAACAGGCCTCGCAAAGGCTCTCGTAACATCTATCGACTTCAGCGCGATGAGCATCATCGTTGTCTTCATCGTGGCAGGTCTTATCTGCTACCTCCTCTCCAACTTCATCAGCAACTCCGCTACTGCAGCTCTCCTCATCCCTATCATGATCGCTATGGGCAAGGGTCTCATGGAGTCTTCCAACGCCGACGCATTCATGGCATTCGGCGGCCAGGCCGGTCTTTCCGCCTTCGTCGCTGTTTGCGCTTCAGTTGCAATGTGCCTTCCTATCTCAACCCCTCCCAATGCAATCGCATCAGCTACAGGCCTTGTGGAGACAAAAGATATGACCAAGATCGGTCTTATCGTTGGTGTAGTCGGTCTCGTACTCGGATTCTTCTGGGTTACAAAGTTCTTCCCCTTCGCTTAATCTGAAATGAAGAAAACAGTCATACTCATGGCATCAGCGCTGCTTTTCGCAAGCAGCGCTTTTGCTCAGGAGGCTTCCAAGCCTCAGTTCAAATGGTACGGTTTCATCCGCACATACTTCGCTTTCGATACCCGCGAGAGCTCTGCCGGTACCGAGGACCTTTATTATTATATGCCCAAGGATCAGAATATCATTGACGGTACTGATCTCAATGCTATCCCTTCATTCCGCTATGCGGCCCTCACCTCACGTCTCGGACTTGATGTTACCGGTTACGAGGTGTCTGGCTACAAGGTGGGTGCAAAGGTCGAGACTGACTTCTATTCAGGCGTCAGCGGCGTCACCGGAACCGCAACTCTCCGCCTCCGCCAGGCATACGTCTCTCTTGCAAAGGGTGGACGCAGCTGGAAGATAGGCCAGGCATGGCATCCTATGGCCGCCGATATGCCCGACATCTTCAGCCTTGAAGTCGGAGTTCCTTTCGGCCCCTTCAGCCGTACTCCCCAGGTCACAGCTGATTTCAAACTCAGCGACGGTGTGAGCCTCACCGCTTCTGCTCTCTGGCAGATGCAGTATGATTCCACCGGCCCGGACGGAGCGTCTGCAAACTATATCAAGTATGGATGCACTCCTGAGATGTATCTCGGCTTCAACTTCAAAGGTGAAAAGACTCTCACCCGCATCGGTGCCGACTTCCTCAGCATCAAGCCCCGCAACTACAATGCAGACAAGACTGCCCGCGTAAACGACCGTCTGACCACGTTCAATATCTTCGCATTCGGACAGCAGAAGGCAGGTGACTTCACCCTCAAGGAGAAGGTTACCTACGCAAATGACGGCTCCCATATGAATATGATCGGCGGTTACGGTGTTTCTTCAATCAATCCCGATGGATCCTGGGACTACAGCGCCACCCGCAATATTTCCGCATGGGCAACCGCCGCATACAAGAAGAGCAAGGTGTGGGTCCCCTCTATCTTCCTTGGCTATATCAAGACATTCGGTACTTCCAAGGAGATTGTTGGTGCCTTCTGGTGCAAGAACAACGCAAATTCCGTTGCAAGCATGTTCCGTATCCAGCCTGAGGTTGTTTACAACCTTGGCAAGGTTACATTCGGTCTCGAGTATATGTGCACGGCAGTGCAGTACGGCAATGCCAACAATTTCAAGCTCGCTACAGAGAATCTTCACTGGGTAGTAAACAACCGTGTGGAGATGATGGTAAAGTACACTTTCTAGTATACGGTAAGAACACAAAGAGAGAGGGCCGGAATTCCGACCCTCTCTCTTTGTGTCTTATGTCGAGAAGACGTGACTCGAACACGCGACCCCTACGTCCCGAACGTAGTGCGCTACCAACTGCGCTACTTCTCGAAAAAAGAAGCCCGCTTAAGCGAGCTTGTTGATGTAGACCTGAATGCCGCTCTTGAGATTGGCAGCCTTGTTCTTGTGAATGAGGCCTGACTTGGCGAGCTTGTCAATCATTGCAAACACCTTGGGTGCGTTCTTTTCTGCCTCTGCCTTGTCAGTAGTGTTGCGGATGTCGCGTATCGCGTTACGCGTTGTCTTTGCATAATAGCGATTATGCAGTCTGTGCCTTTCGCTCTGGCGATCGGCCTTCTTAGCTGAAGCTGTATTTGCCATTGTTTCTTATTTTTAATATTTTGGTAGTGGGTAGGTGAATCGAACTCCTATTGCAAGAATGAAAATCTTGAGTACTAGCCGGTATACGAACCCACCAGGCTACCCAAAATGCGCAGTTCGCGAATTTGGGTCTGCAAAGATAAAAATATTTTCCAATAAGTCAAATTATTTTTTGTCCTTATTCCATTCCAAGGAATAAATAATGGACTCTACCTGCCTCAGATAGTGCCTTTTGTCATATCTTGGGGCATACACGAATGCATCCAGTACTATGATGTCCTTTCCGTCCTGACTGTAAAAGGAATGGGAAACGAACGGACCGCCCATAAAGTCATTCTCCACCTCCCACAGTCCGCGGGTCTGGGCGAAATCCCTTCCGTTGTACTTGATGTACTCCACAGAAGGGGCATAGAATGTCCCTGTCGTCATATATGTATTGTCGAACATACCGGGTACGTTGTCCTTGAGTATCTCGTTCCTGTGTGCAATGATATTGTCCACAGAAAGGTCGTTCTGGCCGGTAGCGGGATATTTGTAGATGAGGATTCCCTGGTTCGTGTACTGCTTCTCGTCAGCTATCCAGATGAAGTCGTCGGTCTTCTTGCGGAGTTTGTAACCGGAAGGAAAATGAGGTGACCCGCCGAATACTTCGGATACCTGCGGCGCGATGGAGCGTTCCTCATAGAGGATGGAGTTGTGAATGATCCTGTCGCGCTCGGCCTGCTCGATTGTGCTGATTATCTGCCTGCCGTTCTCGCGCAGCATTTCGATTGCGCTCCCGCTGTCCGCTGCGCATATCTGGATTACACACTGCGGACTTGCCCATACATCCTTGAAGTACTTCACTCCGAAGGATGCGGCCTGCGGCGCGATGTCGATCTTTACGATGTTGCGATGCACCTTGAACAGGTCAGTGAATCCGGTCGGAATGACGTTGACCAGAGTGTACAGAGGTTCTTTCTGAGGAAGGAAAGGGCAGTCGGAAGCCAGGAGAGACCGTACCTCATCCCCGAGGCTGCCTTCCCAATCGGCTTTTTCAACCACAACAATCACCTCCCCGGCTTTTCCGCTTACGTTCGGAAGAAGTGCCTTTGTTCCCTTGCAGGATACCGCGGCCAGCACAATGGCCAGCAATGTGACGATTCTTTTCATATCTTTATCAATGTATCAGTCTTCCTATGTCATTGCCGAATGCCAGAAGCATCAGCATCAACAGCAGTAAAAAGCCTATGGACTGGGCTATAACGAGGAATTTTTCGCTTGGCTTCCTGCCGGTGGCCATCTCGTAGAGTACAAACAGGATATGTCCTCCGTCAAGCCCGGGAATGGGTAGCAGATTCATTACGCCGAGCATAATTGAAAGCAATGCCAGGATATTCAGGAACCTGTACCAGTCCCAGACGCTTGGAAATACCTGCCCTATGGCAATGAAACTGCCCACGGACTTGTACGCCCCGGTGGAAGGCCTGGCCAGCAACCGGAGATCTCCAAGATAGCCCCTGATTGTCTCCACCGCAAGATTCCAGCCGGCCGGAATGGCAGAGATGAAATCGTATTTTTCAACTCGGATGCCGGGATTGCTTATGGCGACGCCAATCATAGCGGCCGTATCGACGGGAACGGCTATGTCGACGGCTTCCTCCTCGCCAACCCTGCATACAGATACGATAGCCGTGTCACCTGCAGCTTCTTTGAACAAAGGCCTGGCCTGGTGGACGAACTCCACTTCGGTGCCGTTCACGGCACATATCCTGTCTCCCTTCTTCAGCCCGGCCCCGGATGCTGTCGGGGAAGTGACGGAATCGATAATGAAAGGGAGCGCCAGATCAAACATCAACGGAGAGTTCAGGACCTCACCGATTCTGGCGTGGTCGATGTAAAGGACGACCGTATCCCTTCCTCTGAGGACCGTGGCCGTGCTTGAATTGCGTCTTACCAGGTCTGCCTGCAGCATACCGAAATCCTCCGGCCTGTAGTCGTCGAAGCTTATGATGTGGTCACCGTCCCTGAAGCCATATCATAGGCCAGAGAGTTGACCACGATACGGGAATCCTCATTGCTGATGTATGCTTTCCCCCAGATTCCCATTATCGCGCAGTAGGTGATGATCGCGAAAATGAAGTTGTACAGCACTCCGCCTGCCATCACCAGCAGACGCTGCCAGGCAGGATGTGTCCGGAACTCCCATCTTTGCGGCTCCTTCTTGAGGGCTTCCAGGTCCATCGACTCGTCAACCATCCCCGCTATCTTGCAGTAACCTCCCAGCGGCAGCCATCCGATGCCGTATTCTGTCTCGCCTATCCTGAATTTCAGTAGGCTGTGTCCGCCTATGTCGAAGAACAGGTAGAATTTCTCCACCCGTATGTGGAAGATCTTGGCGAATGTGAAGTGCCCGAACTCGTGAAGTATTATCAGAATCGACAGAGCAAGTATCACTTGCAGTGCTTTAATCAACGCAACCATCGGCGATAACGGCTATTTCCTTGTTTGTCTCAAAAATATCCTCAAGACTCGGGTTTGCTACAAAATTCAGGCCCTTGAGACATTTTTCGTTGATTGCGGCGATATCAAAGTATGAAATCTCGTCTCTGAGGTATTTGGCGACGGCCACCTCATTCGCAGCGTTGAGTGCGCAGGGCGCATTCCCTCCGCGCTCGATGGCTTCGTATGCCAACCGGAGGCAGGGAAATCTGTTCAGGTCGGGTTCGCTGAAATTGATTGATCCCAATTCGGCGAAATTTATCCTTTTGTTGCCTATGGACAACCTTGCCGGGAACCCCAGGGCGAACCCGATAGGCTCCCTCATATCCGGACAGCCCATCTGCGCCATGATGGCTCCGTCCACAAACTCGACCATCGAGTGGATGATGGATTCAGGCTGTATTACGACGTTTATGCGGTCAGGCTCCACGTCAAACAACCATTTCGCCTCGATCACTTCAAACCCCTTGTTCATCATCGTGGCCGAATCTATTGTTACCTTGGCCCCCATGTTCCAATTGGGGTGCTTCAATGCTTGAGCGGCGGTCGCCGAGGCCATCTGCTCCCGGCTCCAGGTCCTGAACGGGCCGCCTGACGCTGTGAGATGAATCTTCTCGATTTCGTTGCCCTGAGCTGCCAGAAGGCACTGGAAGATAGCCGAATGCTCGGAATCGACAGGAAGAATCAGGGCTTTGTGCCGCCTCATCGTTTCCGTGACGATACTGCCTGCAGCCACCAGGGTTTCCTTGTTTGCCAGAGCTACGATTTTACCGGCTTCCAGCGCGGCAATAGTCGGTCTCAGACCACTGAATCCCACCATTGCCCCAACCACGATATCGACATCATCGGATTTCACGAGGCTGCAGAGACTGTCCACTCCTTCCCAGACTTTAGAGCCGCTGTCCTTCAGGGCTTCACACAGCGGGGCGTATTTCTCTTCGTTGCAGATTACGACATTGTTGACGTCGAATTCCAAAGCCTGCTTCACCAGCAGTTCGACACTGCTCCTGGCGCTTATCATAACGACCTCGAAAAGGTCCCTGTGCTGCCTGATTACATCCAGCGTCTGGGTGCCGATGGATCCTGTAGAGCCAAGAATGGCTATTCTTCTCTTCTGCATTTCAATTAAAAACTGATGTAAAGTGTCGGATCGACCGCCTGCCCGTCGTGCCATAGCTCGAAGTGGAGGTGCTCTCCAGTGGTCAGTGCACCGGTGTTCCCGACGAGAGCAATGGGCGTTCCTGCAGTGACCTTCTCTCCGACATTCTTGAGTAGTTTCATATTGTGCCTGTATGAAGATACGAGGTCTCCCGGATGCTGTATCTGTATCGTGTACCCGGACTCTTCGCTCCATCCGGAGAATATGACTGTTCCGTCAAGGACGGATTTCACTACCGAGCTTGCGGGGGCGGATATGTCGACTGCGGGGTGGTTCACTCTGTCGAAACCCTTGGAGAGGACGCCCACAAGAGGCGTGAAGAAATGTCTTCCTTCGATAGGGAGATTCCTCGTCTGTCCGACCAGTGTGAACTGCTCTTCATCCAAAACCATCTCACGGAGAATTGAATCCTGACGGTTCAACTCTTCCAGAGGTTTGTTGCTGATGAAGTTGATTCTGCCCTCGGAAACAAGGCTGTCCAGGCTGATTATCTCATCTCCGGCAATCACTCTGGCGAGATTCTCGGAATAAAGTTCCCATCTGGTTATCTGGTTCTCGAGCGAGTCTATCTTGATGGCGTTGCTGATAGCCTCCCTCTTCGTATGGGAATTGGGATACCCCGGAATCGCGGCCCTTATGGGCGTGAACGCGATAAGGCAGTAAATGGTGCCGATGATCACCACACCGGCCGTAATGGCGGCCACGATGAATGCAATCCTTGAAAACCTGTAGGAGCGTATCTGCTTGTGCGACTCGTCATCAGTGAGGGTGAGCCTGAATGTTTTGTTCCAATCGGTGGAATTATGTCTTCCCATACTTTTGAATTAAATTAGCAGGAATATGGACAGGACCATCGGAATAGATTACGGAAGAGCCAGAGTCGGTGTCGCGGTAAGTGATCCGCTTGGCATTTTCGCATCCCCTCTGGAGACGGTACCTGCTGCAAATATAATAGAATATCTCCAAAATTATGCCCGCACGGAGACTATTGTCCGCTTTGTGGTGGGTTATCCGATGAATCTCAACGGGGCTCCTTCGGAGGCTGCGGCTGACGTCGATGTCTTCCTCAAGCAGCTCGGGGCGAAGTTTCCGCAGATTCCGGTCACACTTGAAGATGAACGTTTCACTTCCGTGCTTGCCCACAGGGCAATGATAGACGGCGGGATGAAGAAGAGCGACCGCAGGGACAAGAATTCAGTGGACAGGATAAGCGCGGCAATAATTTTGCAAAGTTTTTTGGATAGAAAATGATCAGACCGATTTATCTGTACGGGTCCGATGTGCTTCGAAGGAAAGCGGATCCCGTTGACTTGTCAAGAAAAGATGACATCAAGGACTTGATAGCTGACCTCAAGGAGACGCTTGTCAAGTCGGAGGGTTGTGGCCTCGCCGCTCCCCAGATCGGAGTGAGCTTGAGGGTGCTTGTTGTGGATGGAAATGATATGACGGATGTCTATCCGTATCTGGAAGGCTTCAGCAGGGTGATGATAAATCCTGTGGTACTTGAGGAGGATGACAAAAAATGCGAATTTTCGGAGGGATGTCTCAGTATCCCCGGAGTGTATGCTGACATCGTGAGGCCGTCATCCATCAAGGTCGAGTATTACGATGAGAATTTTGAGAGGAAAGTCGAGGACTTCGACAAGTTCGCCTGCCGTATGATCCAGCACGAGATGAGCCATCTCGACGGGGAACTGTTCACGGATCTCGCCGCCCCCATACGCAGGAAAATGATTGCCAAGAAGCTGCAGAACATTGCGAAAGGGAAAGTCTCAACTCACTATAACTCAAAGATAAAATAGAATGGGTGCATTTCATGCATACGATATAAGGGGCGTTTACAATGTCGATTTCGACAGCGATTTCGCTTATAAGGTCGGGTATTTCGTTCCATTGCTACTGAATACGGACAAGGTCCTTGTCGGGAGGGATTGCCGGACGTCGTCGGAAGAAATACACGACAGCCTGGTAAAGGGGATATGTGACGCCGGGGCCGACGTCTATGACCTTGGTCTGAGCTCCACTCCGCTGGTGTATTTCGGGACAGCCAATTACGGATTCAAGGCGTCGGTCCAGATTACGGCATCCCACAATCCTGCCGAATACAACGGAATGAAAGTCTCCCGGGAGAATGCCCTTCCGGTAGGTCTCGACAACGGACTCGGGCAGATAAAAGAGTGGATTGAATCCTCAAGGCCGACACCCGTGGCGGAAAAACGGGGCTCTGTCAGGGATTTCGACGTACGCAAGGACTATCTGGACTTCCAGCGCCGTTTCCTGTGCGACCTGTCTTCCATCAAGGTTGCATTCGATCTGTCAAACGGGATGTCCTGCCTCTTTGCCAAGGAGATTTTCGGCGAGGAGCCTTCATACATCTTCGATGAAATTGACGGACGTTTCCCGAATCACGATCCGAATCCGTTGATACAAAAGAATGTTCAACCCCTCAAAGATCTCGTCCGCAGGACGGGAGCGGATGTCGGGGTGATATATGACGGTGATGCCGACAGGGTGATGTTCGTGGACGAGCAGTCACGATTCGTCTCGCCTGATCTGGTCATAGCATTGATGAGCAGGTATTTCTGTGGGGAAAGAGGGGAGAAGAACCCGCGTGCCCTTCAGGAAATACGCAGCTCAAAGGCTGTAGGGGAGTATCTCTCCAGGTTTGGCGTCGATCTTCACACCTGGAAAGTGGGACGGGCGTATGCCGCTCCGAAACTGCGCGAGATAGACGGTTTGTGGGGAGGAGAGCTCGCCGGCCATTATTATTTCAAGGATTTCTTCTACTCCGACAGCGGAATACTTGCTTCCATAATAGTGCTCCGCATCGTGGTCGGATTGAAAAAGGAAGGGAAGACCCTGGGAATGGCAATGGATGAGATTGCCGCGTACAGGAATTCCGGAGAGATAAATTTCAAAGTTGAGGACAAGAGCGGTGCAATGGATGCCCTCAAAGAGCATTTCACCGCATCGGAGCAGCCGGAGAAGGTGATGGATTTCGACGGGTACAGAGTCGAATTCCCTCTGTGGTGGTTCAATATCCGTCCTTCCAATACGGAACCGTATCTTCGCTTCATCTGCGAAGCTACGACCGAAGATTTGTTGCAAAAGAAAGTAAAAGAGGCGCAGGATCTTCTTGAAAGCAGGTTCGGCGCAGTGCGAGCATAAATGAAAAGACTTATTTCCATAATTTGTATTGTGGCTGCCGTGGCTTTCCACGCGTCGGCCCAGCAGGCAGGACAGATGTCGATGAAGCGGGCTATGAGCCTTGTGCCGAGACCCAACATAGCACCGGTCAAATCAATGATCCCGACGCAGGAGCCGTTGAGCGTTGATACGCTTGAAACTTCGGATCCCGGCATCAGGATGGTGCTCCGTTCGGACAATACCTGGGATTACATAAAGAACAGGGAGTGGATTGACAATGACGAGGTTTACCGTCAGGTATGGGACCACAATGCGGCAAAGTGTTACGATGTCAAATATGAAGACCTCCCGTTCAGAGCAACCATCTGGCTTGCCGATTCTACTACCCGGTTTTATTGCCCGTACCAGACCAAGGTCTTTTCCAAATTCGGATGGAGACGCGGCCGGCAGCACACCGGAGTGGATCTTCCTTATCCGATGGGAACTCCTGTCGGGGCCGCATTCGAGGGTAAAGTCCGTTTCGCAAAGCGTTGTGGAGGTTATGGCAATCTTGTCATTATCAGACATCCTAACGGTCTTGAGACATTCTATGGCCATCTCTCAAAAATCAACGTAGAGGAGGACCAGTGGGTCAGTGCGGGAGAGATAATCGGGCTCGGAGGGTCCACGGGACGTTCAACCGGGCCGCACCTCCATTTCGAGACAAGGTATCAGGGTTACGCGTTCGATCCGCAGTGGATAATCGATTTCGAAAAGGGCGAACTCAAGCACGGAGTGTTCGTCCTGCACCGCAAGTACCTCACGCCGGGTTCCACTTATGTTCCGGAGTCGGAGGACGAAGAGGAGGCCATATATCTTTCCGAGGAGGAAGAGCGAGCTGAGGAGGAGAGGATTGCCAGGGAACTTGCAGCCGCCAAGTATCATAAGATACGCTCCGGAGACACGCTTTCCGGACTCGCTGTCAAGTACCATACGACAGTAAAGGCTATCTGCAAGCTGAACGGCATCACGGCAAAGACCACGCTGAGGCCGGGAAGGACATTGAGAGTGAAATAAACACATAATACTATGAGTACCAAGAAAATTTTGCTAACCATCGCCATCCTCTCGTGCTGTATGTCATCCCAGGCACAGGCGAGATTCGGTATCAAGGGAGGCTTGTCTGCCAGTTGGATACCCGGAACGGTGATAAACGGGGATGAAGTCGTAAGTCCGCACAACAGTTTCTACGCCGGCGGCTTTGCCAATTGGGAACTCGGAGACATTCTCCTGCTCCAGACAGAACTTCTTTATGCCGGGAAGGGACATTCCGACAGAAGCCGTCTCCTGAATGAAAAATATTTCAGGAATCTCGGTTATCTGCAGCTGCCTGTATTCGTAGGAGTGAGGATTGCCGATGACCGATGCGGTATAATGCTGGGCCCGGAATTGGGCTATCTTGTATATGCCAATACCCGTGATTATGACGGCAGCAGGAAGGACAGTCGGGATGAATGCAATCCTTTCAATTTCGCAATAGCCCTGCAGGCTGCATATATGATTACTGACGGTCTGGGAATTGAAATAAAGGCGGATTGGGGCCTTACCAGAACATTCAAGGGTGCATATCTCGGCGTCGCTGACGATCCCGGTCACAATATGAGTTTCCAGATAGGATTGTGTTATAGATTCGAGGATTAGTCGGAGATTTTTCCCTTTTGTCGAAGGAAACGGGGCGTTGGTCGAAACAGACCACGCCCCGTTTCCTTTGTGCGTTATTTTTGCCTTCGGAAAAAACAAAAACGCACTATAATGAAAAAGACAGTCATTTCAATCATTTTCGCCCTGTTCGCCGTATCGGCGTTTGCACAGAGCACGGTTGTCAGCGGTTCAGTAATCGACTCCCTTACGCTTGTCGGTGAGCCTGCCGCTGTGGTACAGTTTTTCAAAAGCAATGATCTTGAGAAGCCGATAGCGTTCACTACGGCCGACAATGACGGTAATTTCTCGCAGATGCTGACAGGCGCCGGCGAGTATGTCGCCGTTTACAGCAACGTCGGACGCAAAACCGTCAGCAAAACCTTCAGTATTTCCGGAGAAGAAAGGGTCTCCATAGGTCAGATTCTCATTCAGGATGACGTCGAGGTGCTTGATGCCGGAAGGGTTACGGCGCTCAGGCCTCTTGTAAAGATGGACGTTGACAAGATGACATATAAGGTCGCAGATGATGTGGACTCCAAGACCACCACTGTGCTGGAAATGCTCCGCAAGGTCCCTATGGTGTCAGTGGACGGAGAAGACAATATCACTGTGAACGGAAGCAGCAGCTTCCAGGTCCTCGTGGACGGAAAACCTAACGTGATGATCAGCAGCAATCCTTCGCAGGTGTTCAAATCTATGCCGGCAAGTTCGGTGATAGACATACAGGTAATAACCAACCCGGGCGTCAAGTATGATGCAGAAGGTGTGGGCGGTGTCCTGAACATCACAACCACACGTGCGCAGACCGGCGGCGCGATGCCAGAGCTCGACGGATATAACGCCACAGTAGGCCTCAACGGCTCGACAAGGTTCGACAATGGTTATGGCTATGGACTCAGGACGTTCGTTACAGGTCAGAACGGAAAGTTCACATATAGCGCCAACCTCAATCTCAACAGGACCATATCCGACGGTATGGAATCCGTCACCTCGCAGTCAATGCTCGGCCCTTCAGGGGAGGAACTCAGCAACACCACCAGCAAGAGCCTCTCGGGCAGCAAGAGTCTTATGGGTATGGCCAGCCTGGACCTCGGATATGAGATTGACAAGCTCCGCCTCGTTTCCGCAAGCGCCGGCGTAATGCTTATGAACTCGAATTCCGCCACAAATCAGCTTACCGGAATAACCGGATTCCAGACGATGTCATATAGCAGCATTATGAACAGCGATATGAAGATGAAGAGCATTACGGCCAGCGTCGATTATCAAAGGTCGTTCTCCGGCAATCCGGACAAGTCACTCGTGTTCTCCTATCAGTTGTCAAGCCGTCCTATGGATTCTTACAGCAAGACTTTGTTCGATGTGAATGATGCCTTCTTGAGCTCAATGTACACAAACCGTTATTCGGACGGCCTCTCGAACACCATTCAGAATACTTTCCAGGTGGACTTCAGCGACAAATGGATTGAGAAGATCACTTTCAACGCCGGTGCCAAGTATATCAGCCGTCTGAACAAGTCCGACCAGAACCAGTTCTTCGAGGAGAACGGACAATGGGTGAAAAACGATGCGGCCAGCGAACTCTACCGTCACGACAACAACATCGCTGCGGCATACCTCCAGTTCAGCTATGCTACCGGGAATTTCAGTGCGAAGGCTGGCGCCAGATATGAGCACACGTTCCAGAGCATAAACTATCTCGACGGGAAAGGAAAGTCCTTGAACGTCAATTACGGGGACCTCGTTCCGTCAGCCAGCGTACAGTACAACCTGACGATGCAGCAGAACCTCGGCTTGAGCTACAATATGCGTATCCGCCGTCCTGGTATCACTTACCTTGACCCGTACGTCGACATCTCCGACCCTACTATGAAGTTCTACGGTAATCATGACCTGCAGACGGAAAGGGCCCACACGCTCAACCTGGTTTACAATTATTTCTCCAACAAGGTAATGCTCAACGTCACTCTGCGTGACACATACTGCAACAACGGAATATCCAATTACTCCTTCTATGATGCCGACGGCATTATGAACACCACTTTCGGGAATATTCTGAAGAGCAATACCGTGGGAGCGAATATCTATGCGAATATCAATCTCGGGTCGAAGACCAGAATCATGCTCAATGCCAGCGCCGGATACAGTACGATGGACAACCCTCTCCTGGAGCAGCGCAATGAAGGATTCAATGGAATGGCTCTTATTGGTTTGCAGCAGACTCTGCCTTGGGATCTCAGACTCAGTGCCAATATTATGGGCAACACGAGTACGAAGACCGTGGACGGTTGGAGGAGCGGTATGTCGATGGCTATGTGCAGCCTTACAAAGACATTCCTTGATGACAGGCTCAGCGTTGCGCTCAGCGGCACCGTTCCGATTGCAAAGGATCTCAAGATGGTTATGGAAAGCCATACCGCCGGTCCGGACTACAAGATGGACAGTATGAACGTGATGCCGATGTCCCAGGCTTCCATCAATATCACCTGGTCATTCGGTAACAATAAGAACGTCAGAATCAAGAAGACACGTACGTCCATTACCAACGATGACCTTATGGACAGGAGCACCGGATCCGAAAATTCCGGAGACGCCACCTCGATGATGTCAAGTCAAACAAATTAATTATCTTCGCAATATGCGCAGACAAAATATGAAATCCCTCTCCATCGGCGCCCAGATAATCCTCTGGGTGCTGATGCTGCTGTTCACCCCGACTATACATCTCTTCCAGACTTATGACCTCACGGCCTTTGTCCGTTCGCTGCCGTTCGCTGCCATGGTGATGTTCCCGGCCGTGATCATATTCTACATCAACTATCTGTGGCTGGTGCCGAAATACCTTTTCTAGAGCCGCAGGATTTTCTTCTGGCTCGGCAACATATTGTTGCTCGCGCTTATCGTGGGATTCAGAAGTTTCAGGGCGCGCGGGTTCATGCCTCCTCCGGGAATACATTTCAACAGGTTCGGGGTGATTTCCATAAGTGTGTTGTATATGCTTGCCCTGCAGGTTATCCTGGTGCTTCTTGCGATAGGAATGCAATATATGGAGCGGTACAATGCCCTGAAGGAGGCGAATCTTTCCTGGCTCAAGAACCAGCTCAATCCGCATTTTCTTTTCAATACCCTGAACAACATATCCTCCCTTACCCAGATAGATGCCGACAAGGCGCAGAACAGTATCACCGAGTTGAGCGACCTGCTCCGCTACACACTGTATGAAACTGAAGCTCAGAAAGTTCCGCTCGAAGGGGAAGTGGGGTTCCTGAACAACTACATAGACCTGATGTCTCTCAGGTGCAACGAAGCCACGAGGATAGAACGTGACTTCCGGATGCCGTCAGGCACCGTAATGGTGGCTCCGCTGCTCTATATGACTCTGGTGGAGAACGCATTCAAGCACGGAGTGAACGCCAGGAAGGATTCGTTCGTGAAGGTGTCCCTGTATGCTGATGGGGCGGATCTTGTGTTCGAATGCAGCAATTCCGTGTTCGAAAGGACGGGGACTGACAGGTCCGGTTCGGGGATAGGACTCGAGAATCTCAAGCGACGCCTGGAGTTGATATATCCGGGATCTTATGAATACCATACGTCCGAATCCGACGGCGTATACAGTGCAACGGTCAAATTGAAGGGAGTATGTTGAGGTGTGCAATCGTTGATGACGAGCCGTTGGCTGTAGCTCTGTTGGAGAATTATGTCTCCAAGA
>JAGHSF010000023.1 GCA_018065985.1 Candidatus Cryptobacteroides choladohippi | reverse complement strand
CGTATTTTTCTACGGCCTTCCCGTTCACATCCCTGATGTACTGCAGCCTGTTCCGGTCGTCGTAGGTGTATGACTGGTACTGCCCGGTGGGGGCCGTCTGTCTGGTCAGACCAACCAGGTCCTTCCATTCATAGTTGAACGTATTCCCGTCACCGTTGACGGTCCTGGACAGGATGTGTCGCCATCTCCGGTCCCATGTGTACTGAATGCTTGCACCGCCCGGGTACTGTGCGGAAACCAGCCGTCTGTATGTCGGGTCATAGGCAAATGTCGATATGCGGATGTCTGACGACCGCCCCGTCGATACGGATGGTGCGGATTCGTAGTACCGGGTGGGGGTGCAGATGAACGACTCGATCATTGTGGGTCTGAAGCCTCCACCGTCCTCTCCGTATGTGTAGCGTTCGGAAGCAACCACGTAAGAGATGCCATCCAACTTTCTTGTCATCACTGCGTCGGACTTCAACGCAGGGAAGGTGGTGTTGCCGTTCTCGTGCACGTACCAGTAGTGCATCCCTGTCGATTCGTCCCCGGACGTCAGTGTCTCCGACTTGACCTGGCCAAATGAGTTCCTTGTGTAGCGGGTCACGTTCTGGACGCTGCTCCCGTCGGAAAAACAGGTGCATTCGGTCAGCGTGTCCAAATGGGGTGAATAAAAGGTGTGGGGCATCTCGATGATGGCAAGGAGCGCATTGTAGTAGTAGTCGGACGTGTGCACGGGCGACAGGGAATAGGAATAACTGGTCCTTGACAGAACCCTGCCTCCTTCTGATTCATAGGTCGTCTTTCCGATGAGCTTGCCCCTCAGTGTGGAGCGGTCTATCTTTGGAAGGGCAGTGAGCCCGATGAACTTGTCCGCCTCGTCCAGCGCATTATCGTCGTCTACCGTGTATGATATATAACGTCCTGTCTTCTTGGAGATTGTCATTTCCACACCCTCGAAGTCGTAATCGTCGGGACAGTTGTCGTATCCGCTGAACTCATATTCGATGACGGAGCCGTCGGGAAAGTGCTCCTGCACTTTGGAGTAGCCTATGTGGCCCTCCCTGGTCTGGCAGAATGTGCCGTCGTTGGTGAATCCGGTGATTCCCACCCTTGAACGTGCGTAAATGAATTCAAGGAATACGGCATATCGCGGCATACGCAGCAGGATGCCACTGCTGTTCCCCGATCCGTCGACGTAGGTGAAGTGTCTGGAGTTTGTGATCTCTCCTGACGAGTCCCTGTCGGTGACTGACTTCACCCTCGCACCACCCGGCTGCACCTGCCTGACATTTGCTGCAATGAAGGGCGATTCGAAGAACCTGCTGTCAACAACCCTGGATGCGCAGTGTGCTTCATATTCAATCTCGCTGCGCCCTCCCGTGGGATATATGATGGCCGTAAGAGCCCCTTTCCTTGAATATCGGAAGTCCGGGTCTCTGAAATGGTTGTTTGGATCAAGGTTGTAGAGACTGAATTCCTGATCGTTGGCACTCGTCAGAGGAATCATCTTGTGCAGATCCGACATGTATCCTGCCACGAGGTTGAAATATCCCCAGTGGTCATACTTTGTGGTATCAAAAGAGGGGAAATTGAAATCCGATCTGTCGTACTCAAACGACTGCCTGCCTTTGGACAGGAGCGAAACGGACTCCAGAAACATCTTTCTCCCCGTGTACGAGTAGGCAAGGTCTGCCCTCTCGACCACATCCCCGTACACATTGTAGATGCTGATGCTCTGGAGGTTCTTTGACTTGATGCTCTCTCTGACTGATATTCCGGATAGCACCCTGTAGGTCTGGATACGTTCCGTCCGGGTATCCTCCTCGTGCCCTTCCGGCCGCACCGCATAATCGAACACGGCTACGGTCCTGCCGTTGACGCGAATCGATTCCAAAGGATGATGGAAGTTCCCATGAATCATGGAGATGGCTCTTGAATTTGGCCAGCTGTCGGAGAAGGCCGCACTCCCTGAGCGCATCGGCGTAATGCTTACGGTACTGGTAAAATTAACCTGTGGATATCCTTCCGGGGAATAGAGGAACTCCGCCAAGTTCCCGTTCGGAGCCTTTATGGAAACAAGTTTCCAGGCTGTTATCTGTGGCTTGCTGACGGTATCACCGGCGCTTCCGCTATAATCGACCTTCGAAATGTCCGCCCAGTCAGAGCAGCCGCCGAAGGTGTATTCATAGCCGTTCCCTGTCCTGATCTTGAATGCGATGCTCGGAATGAGACTTGACATAGGAACAGACATAAGTTCGACTTCGATTTCACCATGCGGACAGGACGTATTGAAAACCTTGACTGAAAGGTCGTCAAGAAGAAGGAAATCACCACTGATATCTCCTATCCTGAAGTGGTATATGTCTGACATTGCGTCATACTTTGTCCCACTTGGCATGAACGAATCGCTGTCATCCGTATTCCATGTCACTGCAACGCCTGCAAAGGGATTGAAGTTGTCTCTTTCAATCTCAGCATCCTCGCTGCTCAGAAAATTGGCAGATCCCATGATATTGCTGCCCACATCCGTATTCTCGCTGACAGCCCTTTCACGGGACTGCGACCATGACGAACTCACCCTGTTCGCATGGGCATAACCAAAGACCTGGTTGTCACTGAAATACTCATCATCCGGTGTGGCCATTACGTCACGGGTTATCACGCCCCCGCAGTCAAGGGCCCATCCAAGGCCCACAAGACCTGACGCGGCGGATGGTTTGAGTCCGTCGAAATAATAATCAAGCGAGATGGGGATCTCAAAATCTTCGTCCTTGTAGGTGTAAATGGGCACGCAATATGTCATCGCGCCGGTATAGAGAGATGGGGTAAGGCTCCCGTGCCTGGTCATTGTGAATGATTCGGCACTGGCGGATACATCACCGTATCTGCTGAACGGCTCAAGGCTCTGCGCCATGAGGCGCTGATAACTGCTGACAAGGAGAACCGCCAGCAGCAAGGTCAATGCTTTAATATTCGTTTTCATGATTTTACTTATTTTATTGTCTTGTCTTTCCATATATCTGTCACGGAATCCAGGCCAAGAAGGGCCGTGGATGCATAGAGTACTGTGGATACCATGTCGGGGGCCTGGCGGTCCCAGACGGTGCACATGATCAGCACGGCTGAGCAGCATAGCCAGCCGATGAACCCGCATAGCCTCTTCGATGAGAGGCTCCCTCTTTCAGCGGACAGGAGGGATTTTATGAATTGTACCATAAAATTCTTTGTAAAATATTTGTAATTTCTTTGTAAGATATCTCCGAGATATCCCATAATCATCCCATAAGGAGCCCCGTCCGGATCCTTGACGGTGACTTCTTTCGCTGAAGTTGTGCTGCTATGACTTTAGAAATTGAAGGTAAAAGGATACACCTTTGAGAAAAAATACCTACATTTGGAAAGTCATAACACAATGACAGGGACGACTAACCCCTGTGATTTTCCAGTCTATGACGCCTTCATTGGAGCTTTTTGATTCTTGCCGGAACGGAAGCTCCATTTTTATTGGCGCTGTTGCCAATCTATTCTACATCATCTGTCACCTCCCTATTGCTCATTTTAAACACCTTGCCGCCAGCCTCCTCGTCCATACTCTCCATTCTGACCAGATCGAACAGCACGGCGGCATCATCACTTGTATAGTCTATTCCCAGCGCATCGAACATCGTCTTTGTCGGGATGTAGAAGTACTTGCCTGATGCTCTCACCTCGAATGCGTCCTGACGGGTTCTGTCGTCCGGAAGTATGAAGTAGAGGACCTTGGGGTCCGCGTCGTCCTGTCCGAACACCACCCTGCTCGAGGCATCGATGCCGAGGCACCTTACCGTCTCGTTGGTCAAACTCAACTTCCCGGATGCCTGAATGGACACTCTGAGCTTTTGGCTGTAATCTTGTGCACTGAGAATTTTCATGGCTGCAATAATTTTCAAATGCAAATATATGCAAACGTAGCAGAAGGATAACACGAACACAACTAAAAGTTATTAACATAGTTTTAAACAACATCAATCAAATAGTAACAACGTTCAATTGGCACATGTGTCATGGCGCGAACAGGCAGATGTTGCGGTCTATGTTCTGCTGGCAAAAAGGCATGCATACAGGCGGAGCAGTGCCAGTATGGCATGCTTCACAGATGGAACAAGAGAGCCGGGGTTGCGAAGTTCTTCCGGGATCTACTTAGGATAGACTATGGTAAAGCAGGCTCCGCCAAGCGAGAAGCTTCTGCTGTAGGAGATGGTGGCGCCGCAGCGCTCGAGAATGCTGCGGGAGATGGCAAGGCCAAGACCGGAGCCGCTGTTCTTTGTGGTGAAGTTCGGGGTGAACAGCTTGTCAACGTTTTCCGGGGACACGCCGGGACCATCATCCTCCACCACAATGTCGTAGAACCCGTCGGTCACCGAGTTGCGAAGGCTCACGAGTATGCGCCCGCCTCCATTTTCGGAAAGCGCCTGCACCGCATTTGTGATAAGGTTGACGAACACGCGCGTCAGCTGAGGCTTGGGGCCCATGGCAAAGGCATCTCTCAGCCCCATGTAATCGAAGCTGATATCCTCCCTGCTGTCGAACATCGAGATCTCTTCCTGCAGCATGGTGTCCAGATTGAGGCGCACATGCTCCTCGGAATACAGCTTTGCGAATGTGGAGAACTCGTTCGCCGTGTCGGTCAGGACGTCGATATGGTCAAGGAGTACCTTGGAGGCCTCGTCGAACTTCTCCTGCCAGCTGTCGTCGCCGCGCTGCTTCAGGCGTATGATGCGCTGTATCTGCAGTTTCATGGGCGTAAGCGGGTTCTTGATCTCGTGCGCAACCTGGCGGGCCATTCCGCTCCATGCCTTGTCACGCTCCGCCTGGGCCAGTTTCCGGGTACTTTCCGACAGTTCGGTCACCATCCTGTTGTATGCGTCAACAAGGGATGATATCTCATCCTCTCTGTGGTAGTCAATCTTCTCAAGCGAGTCAAGGTCCATGCGGTCCATCTTGCGTCCCATCTCGCTGAGGGGCTTGAACAATCTGCCAAGAATCGTATAGACGGAGAAACGGCCGAGAATGAGAAGGATGATGAACAGCGCCAGAATGGTTACCGAGTGCATCACGGCGTCGCGCTCGAACTCATAGGTCTCGCCGCCGGCATAGGGAGAGCAGATGATGGCGATTATCTCGCCGGTATCGCCGAACAGCGGCGCATACATGCAGTAGAACTTGTGGCTGCCCACCCTTTCCTTATGCACGAAGTACCTTCTGTTCACATGGATGATCTGATCAAAGGCCTCTTCATTCATCCTGCAACCCATGAACCTGCGCGAAAAGACCTCCTGGGCCGTCGACATGATAAGTTTTCCCGACGGGGTATATATGGTGATGTCCCCGTTCGAGATCATGCTCACCTGATCCAGCAGATACATCATGTCCGGAGAGTCGAGGTCGTATGTCGTGACAGCGCCCTTCACGCCGGTCTGTACCAGAGACTGTATGGAGTTTATCTTTTCCGACATGATGGTGCGCAGATTGGACTCGTTGCGCCTGTAGACGAACAGCACGCTCACCAGCGCCATGACGACAAGAGTCAGGATCAGAGAGGTCATCAGAATCCAGGTGATCCTTGTCTTGAAGTAGTTCCGCTGGAACATGTCCCGGGTCTCCATGCTTCCTGATGCGGGTATCCCCAGAAGCAGATATGCAACGAGCGCCAGCACAAGCCACGCGATGAAATAGCTGAACATGCGGTTGGCAGGGCGGCTGATGAACACGGCCTCGTTGTCGGCCACGACATGTATGAAATGCACATATCCATCGGACTTCACAGTCTCGATGCGGCCGCTGTAGATATTGTTCTTCAGGTTGGTATCAAGGGTCGTCGAGTATGCGTAGTTTCCGCTGAACACCTTGAGGTCGGCTCCATCATATCGCGCATAGGAGTAGCCCTGAGGCACGCTTACCCTGCCGGGAGGAGTCATCTCGAGTATGGATGTATATCCCTGTTTTCTGCGGACAGAGGTCTGCTCGACCTCGACCAGCATGCGCGACATGCCGCTGCCTTCCACCATGAATATGAAGGATCCCTCATAACGGGTGTGGCCGGCACCGGTATCGATGAACATGAAATTGGAGTCTTCGAAGATGGGCTCGCCTCCCTGGAGCTTCTCGTTCACCATGGCTGCCTTGGCGGCATCGGTCTGGGAATTGAGAAGATAGACATTGATGTCGTAGTTCTGGCTTATCCTGCTGAGGTAGTTCTCCGCGATTCTGTTGCGTATCGTGGTCTCAGCCGCCTCCAGCATCGACAGAGGGGCTATGAAAGAGTCCTCGGCAATCTGTGCCTCGGCACGTCTCAGCTGCAGTTCCAGGGTGATGTCGCGGTCGATTGCCAGACGGTTTGACCACACCTCCGCCCTGTCGTGTTCCTTGTGGAAGCCCAGGACTGCCGGGAACAGCACGAAGTACAGGGCAAACAGAGATGCCATCACCACCTTGCCACCGGTAGAGAACACATCGAAATGGCGCCCGGTCAGGCGGCACAGGGCCGGCTGCAGCATCTGAAGCAGCATGGGCACGCTGAGCAGCATGACCATGAACGACGAATACACCACAGCGGACCAGACATTGAGGTCCTGGAGCTTGTAGAGTTCAAGGTTGATGTTGGAGTTGAAGATGACGCTCCTCAATGCCATATGCGAATACACGAGGACCAGCGCCATGGCCATGAAGCAGGCAGCAACCCCCACGACCGCCCCGCGTACAGTGGTGACCCTGCGGTAGAGGTCTCCCCTCACGAGGAAGAGGGCGCCGACCAGGATAAGGATCTCGAAATTGGCCAGCACTATTATGCCGAGAGAGTTGAAGAACGGCCCTCCCGCATACAGGACCGGAGAGAAGACGGCAACGTCATCCTGGACCGTGTGTCCCCACAGGAACATGGCGAGCATGGCAAGTATGCTGACCAGAGTCACAACGATGAACCGTCTGTAGGTCCTCTTGTTCCACATGAATATGCCCAGGCCTACGAGGAGCAGCGAGAAGGCGAGCCACACGAGCCCGGCATCCGCCACCGGCTGGCTGGTCAGGGAATCGTAGGTCACCTTGAACTGAGGTCGTCCCCCGGCTATGACCGCCGTTCCCCCGGAGTGGTCAAGGGTGCTGATGGAGAAGCGGTTGGAGAGATGCAGACGGGGATTGACGCCATTGACGTTGACGTTGTCGACCGTATCCATGATCTCTATTCCGGCTATGACAAGGCCGTCCTCATGATGGACCGTCTTTGCCAGATACCATTTGGGACCGAAGCTGTAGAAGCCAAGGCTGTCGTTGACGTCCGTGAGGGGGGACTTGAACGACAGGCGGGGATTGGTGAGTCGCTCGAACAGCACCTTGTCCTCTATGTCATCATTGCTCACCGTGAACTGTCCCCTCCAGTTCTTCAGGCTGTCTCCCTCATAATGGTAGACCACCATATCGGAAGGGAGCTTGACCGTCTCGTTCTCCAGGAACCTGTCGAGCAGTTCAATGCGTCTGTCCAGCCTGCGCTGCAGCTTCTGGGCCGCATCTGCAGTATCCAGCGCACTGCGGTTCGTGCTGAGCGCTACCACAAGCAGCACCGCACTGACGAGCAGGAACATGGATGAAAGGATATCGAAGAATCTGGACTTGCGCATTTCTATTCGTGGTGGTAGGGTTCACCCTTGATTATGGTGAAGGCACGGTACAACTGCTCTGCAAAAATCGTTCTCACAATCTGATGAGAGAAGGTCATCTTCGACAAGGATATCTTCCCGTTCGCCCTGGAATACACGTCAGGGCTGAATCCGTAGGCACCGCCTATCACAAAGACAAGGTCGCGCCCGGAGTTTATCATCTTATCTTCCAGATAGCCGGCGAATTCCATGGAACGGAACTCCCTGCCATGCTCGTCAAGCAGGATCAGGTCGTCGGACGGCTTGACCGACTTCAGGATCAGCGCACCTTCCCTGATCTTTATCTGGTCCCTGGCAAGAGCGGAAACATTCTTGAGCTCGGGAATCTCCACAAGCTCGAAAGGGGCATAATGTTTGAGGCGTGACACATACATGTCAAGCCCCTGGCGCACCCAGGCAATGTCGGTCTTGCCAACTGTGATAAGCGAAATTTTCATATATTTGCAAAGTTAACAAATGAGAATGAGATTCAAAATATTGGCAATCATCGCCTTTCTGGCCGGACTGCTGCTGCCTGCCGGCAGCCGGGCAGCCGCTCCCGGAGACGGCTATGACGTATTCGTACCGATTTCGAAGTACCTAACCCAGGGCAACGCCGACGCTCTCTCGGCATGGTTCGCCGACAATCTCGAACTCTCCGTAGTCTCAAGGTCGGCCGATGCCAGCCGCCTGCAGGCCAGGCAGATTCTGAAGGCATTCTTCGACTCCCACACCCCGCGCGGCTTCACCATCACCCATACTGCAGGTCGCGCCAACATGAAATACCTGATCGGAGACCTCAATGCAGGGGGCGAGAACTTCATGGTCACGATCTTCGTGATATGTCAGGACAGCTCCTACAAGATACAGCAGCTGAAGATAGACAGACGGTAAAACAGAAACAGGATGAACTCAAAGTCGACCGACTTCCCGTCATCCTGTTTTCTTTCATATTCCCGGCTCGCGGAGCCGGTTGCTATTCAGCTGTAAGGCAGAGTCTTATACCACCGCCACTTGTCGGGTTCATCATGAACGGCGGGATAGGATCGGTCATCATGGGCATGTGATAAGGGATACGGCACCTGTTGAGGTCAGAGCCGAACGCGCCGCCCTTGGCTACAGTCATTCCATCATAAGTGGTGTTGACGGGATCCACTACAAGCCCCTGCTTAGCACACTCCTTATAGAAGTTGGCAGAATAGTAATCCTGGCAGTATTCAGCCACATTTCCTATGATATCATAAAGACCATACGCATTGGGAGCATAACTGCCGACTTTCATGACCTGCATATCCTTGAGTTCATCCCAAGGATTCTTCATGACATAACCGAACCAGTCCGGTCCAAGCTGATTGACGTCATAGTACATACCGTCCATGAAGTTTGCCATGTTGGCGTCGAACTTGCCGACTGCGTTGAGAGGGAAAGGACGGGACTTTTCTCCTGTCTCGTCGCCACCTCTTGCGGCCCATTCGAGTTCGGCTTCAGTCGGGAGACGGAAGGACACACCGAGCTTCTCAGACAGTTTCGCACAGAAGCTCTCAGCATCGGCTCTCCAGATATCCGTCACAGGCTGCTGTGGTTCATAAGACCAGTTGGAACTATGACCTGAAATCAATGAGTTATAGAGCTGATTTGTTACCTCGAACTCGCCAAGATAGTAGTCCTTTGATATCTTGACCTGATGGAGAATCTCATCTTCATCGTAGTAGTAGTCGATCATGGGGCTTCCCATCCAGAATGTAGCGGCAGGGATCCTTACCATGTTGAAAGTGATTCCGTTGACCGTAAACGATATGGTCTGTGGAGCATCCTCGTCAGCCTTCCACGAGCAACCGTCGACAGGATTGCCGGAGTCATCGATCGAGAAGGCAGGGAGTTTCTTGTTCACACGCTTGGCAGCACCCGCAGAGATGGTCGTTTCCTTGCTGGTATATGTATATGCCTTCTCGTTGAAAGTAAGGGTAAAGGTGAACTGCTGGGCATCGCCGGCATCTGACGAAACGAAATAGAACGCTGCACCATCACCATTCCCGACACCGGTGACAGCTTCACCCGCATTGCCGGAAATAGAGAACTCGGTATAGGCCCCTGTGCTGTTCTTCTCGAGAGCGGATCCTCCGCAAAGATTTTCACACGAGAGGGTGTATGCGGCATGATTCTCTGTGATTCCAGGGACCACAATCTGGATTGGCGTTTCATAATCCCAGGCCTCAAGACATGCAGATACAACGCCAGCTTCAACGCTATAGTCTGACTGCTCACATGATATCACAAGGGGAACATTCCCGTCCAGCTTGCTCAGATCATTGTGGCCTTCATACAGAGCGGAGGCCTTGCCTGAAGCACCAAGAGCAAGAGACGCGTCTTTCTGCTCTGCATTCCAGGCTGCGCCGTCATAGGCAAGGATCACCTGAGGATCCCCGGCTGCTCCATCAAACCACAGATTTATCTTGTCTCCCGCAGCCCAGTCTGTCTTTACGGCCTTTGTGACGCCTCCGTCAGGGGTGGCGACAATGAAATTGAAAACATACGGGGCATCGATGGCTTTGCCATCCTTGAAATCGTCAACCTTCTGACATGATGCGAAGGCGAGTGCTGCGACAGCAGAAATCGCGAATATCAACTTTCTCATGACTATATCTCCTCCTCTTCAGAATCGCGCCCAAAAGGGTTTGACACATCATAACTACCATTGCTTGCCTGGAGAACCTGCTCATCGAGCTCCAACTCCAACATCTCGCACTCAGGGCGAGAATACTTCCGGATTGTTTTCAACTCTGTTTTCATTTCCAATAACTATTTGTTGATAAATATAGTCTACTGGGGAACCAAAGAATCAAGAATATGTATTTTTATTACAATACATAAATATGACGCTACAGTAACCAACGGGAGTAAATTTAGGAAAATATCTGCCATTCACCAAATAATTATTGGGAAATTATCATTGCGCCCGTTACAGCAGACAAAAGAATTGCATATTTATTCGCAACATAAACAACATGCCTACGCTGCGGCCGCTCCGGAAAGACTACGCCATATATAAAAAAAGAGGCCGACCAAAGTCGACCTCTGCATGTATGTCTGCGGGAGTTATACTCTCTGGCCGTATGAACGGTCTGTTGTGTTGACTGTGATGACGTCTCCGGTCTCGATGAAGAGGGGAACCATGATCTTTGCACCGGTCTCGAGGGTGACCTCCTTGAGAGCTGAGGTGGAAGCGGTGTTACCCTTCACTGCAGGCTCTGAATATGTCACCTCAAGAGTAACGTATGAGGGGAGCTCGCAGGTAAGGCATCTTTCCTCACCTACCACGAACATCATCTCGACGTGCTGGCCTTCCTTCATGAGGTCAGAGTTCTCGACTACGTCCTTGGGGAGAAGAATCTGCTCGTAAGTCTCTTCGTGCATGAAGTTGAAACCGTCCTCCTCTGCATAGAGGAACTGATAGGGACGGCGCTCAACCTCGATTGTCTCGATCTTTGCACCGGCGGTGAAAGTATTCTCGAGGATGCGGCCGTTCTCAAGATTGCGAAGCTTTGTCTTCACGAAAGCGGGGCCCTTGCCAGGCTTTACGTGCTGGAACCATACAATCATACAAGGCTTCTCGTTATACTTGAGATAAAGGCCGTTTTTGAAATCAGCTGTTGTTGCCATAAATTTTTATACTTTATTGATTATTTGTCAGTTTAAAGCGGCACAAAGGTAAAAAAATGCCTGCACTATTGCAAATTTTCTATTGCGGCGGACACCCGTTCCAGCAACCACTTGGGAGTCGAGGTGGCCCCGCTCACACCAACGGTATCTCCGGGACGGAACCATGAAGGATCCAGGCCCTCTGGAGAGCTCACATGATAGGTTCTCGGATTGCACCTGAGACACAGGTCACGCAGCACCTTGCCGTTCGAACTCGTCCTGCCGGACACGAAGACTATCACGTCATGGCTCTCGGCAAACTCGGAAAGGAGCCTGTGACGGGATGCCACCTGCGAGCAGATGGTTCTGTGAATCCTGAGATTTCCGGTAACCGAGCCCGAGAGCCAGGAGATCAGTTCCT
This sequence comes from Candidatus Cryptobacteroides choladohippi, assembly GCA_018065985.1. Classification (GTDB taxonomy): domain Bacteria; phylum Bacteroidota; class Bacteroidia; order Bacteroidales; family UBA932; genus Cryptobacteroides; species Cryptobacteroides choladohippi. Next base: position 29,408 of record JAGHSF010000023.1, on the reverse strand, counting down.
CGTATTCTTCCGGACTCTTGGTTGTCTGGGAGAAGACTTCGGTGTCGGCCCCGGTATCCACCGTTCCGTCGGCCACACCTTCCTTGAGCTGCTGGAGATTCTCGACCACAACCGCCTTGCCGGGAACCTGCCCGACGAGACCGAGCACTTCGGGATGGCCGACCTTTCCGAATATCAGAATCTGTCCGGATGCCTCGCGTATGTCCTTCTGCAGCCTGAGCACCACAGGGCAGGTGCAGTCGATGACCTTGAGCCCGCGTGCGGCGGCTTCCGCATAGACCGATGGCGGCACACCATGGGCGCGCACCAGGACAGGCTCGCCCTCAGGCACTTCCGAAACCGAGGAAACCGGTTTCAGCCCGAGTGCGCCAAGACGGGAAAGTTCCTCCTCGTTATGCACTATCGCACCGAGGGAATACAGTCTGTCGTTGGCGGAAAGATATTTCTCCGAAGTGGAGATGGCACGTATCACTCCCCCGCAGAAACCTGCGTTGGCATCTATCTCGACTTTCAGCATAGAATGCCGAATTTACCCTGAATGACACCCTGCACCCAGGCAATCTCCTCGGTCAGCGTCATCTCGCTGTTGTCCAGGACGAAGGCATCGGGAGCCTGGACGAGAGGGGACGTCTCACGGTGGGAATCGATGTAGTCACGCTCCAGAAGGTTCTTCAGTACCTCCTCGAACACAGGGTTCTCGCCCTTTGCCGCAATCTCGTCGAACCTGCGCTGCGCGCGCACCTGGTCGGATGCGATCATGAACACCTTGAGCTCGGCGTTGGGGAATACCGTGGTACCGATGTCACGGCCGTCCATGACGACGCGTCCGTTCTCGGAGAACCGGTGCAGCCTCTCGTCGACCCACTTGCGCACCCAGGGAACCGCCGCCACCGGGCTGACCTGGTTCGACACCGCCATGGTGCGTATGACCCCCTCGATGCAGCGGTCCCCCATGAACAGCTGGGTGCCGTTCTCAAAGTGAAGGTCAAGTCCTTCAAGGGCCGCCTCGAGAGCGGGTGAGATCTCGTTCGCACCGTTTATGTACCCCTGTTCCTGAGCGAACAGCGTAACGCCACGATACATGGCTCCGGAGTCAAGGTAAAGGAATCCGAAGGCCTTTGCAACAAGCTTTGCGAAGGTGCTCTTGCCTGTTGACGAGTAGCCGTCTACGGCTATGATGATATCTGGTACTCTCATTTTCAGTTCTTGTCTATACAAAGATAAAAAGTTATTTTTGCAAGACAAAGACAATGAAGAAATCATGAAAGTACTGATTGTTGATGACGAGCGGGCCATCCGCAACTCCCTCGGAGAGATTCTCACAGACGAAGGATACACGGTCGACAAGGCCGAAGACGGCGCAATAGGCCTGGAAATGGCCTGCAAGGACAAATATGGCGTCATCTTCTGTGACATCAAGATGCCGAATATGGACGGTATCGAGTTCCTAGACAGGATTTCCTCCGAAGGTTTCGACACGCCCGTCGTGATGATCTCGGGCCACGGGGACATAGAGACCGCCGTGGACTGCATCAAGAAAGGCGCATTCGACTTCATCCAGAAGCCCCTCGACCTCAACAGGATACTCATCACAATCAAGAATGCCACAGAGAAGGCCAGCCTCACCACCACCGTGAAGACCTTGAAGAAAAAGGTCTACGGGCAGGAAATGGTAGGTAATTCCACTCCTCTGGTACACATACGCGAGATGATAGACAAGGTGGCTGCCACCGACGCCAGGGTTCTCATCACAGGCCCCAACGGCTCCGGAAAGGAGCTGGTGGCCCGCTCCCTGCATCAGCAGAGCAACCGCAGCTCGATGCCATACATCGAGGTCAACTGCGCCGCCATTCCCGGCGAACTCATCGAGAGCGAGCTTTTCGGTCATGAGAAGGGATCGTTCACATCGGCCATCAAGCAGCACAAGGGCAAGTTCGAGCAGGCAGACGGAGGCACCCTCTTCCTCGACGAGATAGGCGACATGAGCCTTGCCGCACAGGCCAAGGTCCTTCGCGTCCTTCAGGAGAAGAAACTCTCAAGGGTCGGGTCCGACAAGGACATCGAGGTGGATGTGCGCGTCGTTGCCGCAACGAACAAGAACCTGCGCGAGGAAATAGCAAAGGGCAACTTCCGCGAGGACCTTTTCCACCGTCTCAGCGTGATAGTCATCAATGTCCCCTCACTCGACGAGCGCAAGAATGACATTCCCCTGCTCATAGAGCATTTTGTAAAGCTGCTTTGCCAGGAAAGCGGCATGGCGGCAAAGAAGTTCAGCCCCGAAGCGATAGAGATGCTTCAGGCAAAGTCATGGCCCGGAAACATCCGGGAACTCAGAAACGTGGTCGAGCGTCTGCTCATTCTCGGAGACTCCGAGATCAGCGGGCAGAACGTCAAAGACTATGTGATGTAGCCTGGGCTTCGGCCTCGGCAAGCCTTCTTGCATGCTCTTCCTGTGCACGCTGCACGGAAATGGAGCGCTTCAGCACGAAACCGGATCCGAGATACTTGGTGCGGACGTCATCGTCGGCAGCAAGAGACTCAGGTGTGCCCTCCTGCAGGATCGTACCCTCGTAAAGCAGGTATGCACGGTCGGTGATGGCCAGGGTCTCGCCCACGTTGTGGTCGGTGATGATGACGCCGATATTCTTGTACTTGAGCTTGGCGATGATGTACTGGATATCCTCGACGGCGATGGGGTCGACACCCGCAAAAGGCTCGTCAAGCAGGATGAACTTGGGATCGATCGCAAGGGCGCGGGCAATCTCGCAGCGCCTTCTCTCACCTCCGGAAAGCTGTATTCCGAGGGACTTGCGCACCTTCGAAAGGTTGAACTCGTCGATAAGCGACTCCAGACGCTCGTGGCACTCGTCCTTCGACATCCCCTTCATCTCCATGACGCTGAGGATGTTGTCCTCCACGCTGAGCTTGCGGAATACCGACGCGTCCTGGGGCAGATACCCGACACCCTTCTGCGCACGCCTGTACATAGGGAGTTCGGTGATATCCTCATCGTCAAGGTACACCTTGCCGTCATTGGGGACTATCTGACCGGTGATCATATAGAAGCTGGTGGTCTTTCCCGCACCGTTCGGTCCAAGGAATCCGACAATCTCGCCCTGGTTCACCTCCATCGAGACACCCTTCACTACAGTACGGATACCATACTTCTTAACCAGATTCTCACAACGTAACTTCATAATCTCTTATATATCAAGTCCGAATTCTGCCACAAAGGCCTTGACGTTCTCATTCTTGCTCATAAGGTCCTGAGCCTGTTCCTGAGGCATGTATATCTTCTTCTCCTGCTGCTCGTCAGGAAGCACTACGGGATTCAGCCTGATCCTGTTGCATGAGGTCAGCTGCTGGATTGTTCCCTCCAGCTGGCGCAGGCATCTCTCCTCTATCCATTTCTTCTGCGCGGCATTGGTCACGTAGAAGTCCACATTCTTCACACCGTCCTCCTCTCGGAACTCCAGTCTGGATGCTGCCAGCGCATTGGCAAGGCGGGGCTGGGACTGCCGGGCGGCCATAACCTTCCACTGTTCTGCCACCGACTCGTCAGAGGGGAGTTCAGGTTCTGCGGTCCCTTCGGACACGGCGTCGGCAATTTCAATCATCGGTTCCTCGTCATCGTTCATAAGCGCCTCGAGCGACAGCGAGAACCCTGTCTTCGGGGTTCTGGCCCTAGGCTTTGGCTTCGGCGCGGGAGCGGGTTCAGGTGCCGGTTCGGGTGCCGGTTCAGGTGCCGGTTCAGGAGCGGGAGCGGGTGTTGGTTCAGGCGCGGGAGTCACTCCTGCAGACTCTATCACACCTGGTTTCTCGACAACAGAATTCTGCGGCGTCGATGCTTTCACTGCGGCTGCATCCAAACCTCCCTGCCCTGTAGCACGCTCGCCAACGGTATCCCTGGGGGACGTTGAAGGAGCCGGCGACGCAGTCGCCAACGGCGCAGCCGTTACGGGGGTGGAGCCTGGCAAGCCAGGCTTGCTATCATTCATTGGAGGGGCGTACCCCTCCAAACCTCCCTGCCCTGTAGCACGCTCGCCAACGGTATCCCGGGGGGACGTTATGGGGGGAGTCCCCCCATCAAAAGGAGCCGGCGGCGCAGTCGCCAACGGCGCAGCCGTTACGGGGGTGGAACCCCCGTCAGAAGTAGGAGAAACCGGCATTCCTGAAAGGAATGACAGTTTCATCAGGGCGAACTCGATATGGAGGCGCTGATTGGTGCTGGCGCGGTATCCCGCCTCGCACTGGCTGATTATGTTCAGCCCGTCGAAGAGGAATTTCAGCGAGCACTTCGACGCCTGGTCACGATATCTTGCGCGCAGCGAATCCGGAAGGTCGAGAAGACTCTCCAGTCCGCCGGTACGGCTCACCAGCAGATCGCGGAGGTGAGACCCCAGCGCCGACACGAAATGCAGGGCATTGAAACCCTTGTTGAGTATTTCGTCGAAGATGAGAAGGGCGGTGCCGTGATCTTTCTTCAGGAATGCATCCACAAGCCTGAAGCTGTACTCATAGTCGAGCACGTTCAGGTTGCGGATGACATCCTCGTAATGGATGTCAGTGCCGCAGAATGCGACCGTCTGGTCGAATATGGTGAGCGCATCGCGCATGGCGCCGTCAGCCTTGTGGGCAATCACATGCAGAGATTCGTCATCGATGCCGATATTCTCCTTCGTGGCTATGCTGCGCAGGTTGCCCACTATGTCAGGCACACTGATGCGGTTGAAATCATAGGTCTGGCACCGGCTGAGAATCGTGGGAATGATCTTGTGCTTCTCAGTGGTTGCAAGTATGAAGATGGCATGTGCAGGCGGTTCCTCGAGAGTCTTCAGGAAAGCGTTGAACGCTGCCTGGCTGAGCATGTGGACCTCATCGATGATATAAACGCTGTACCGGCCGACCTGGGGCGGTATCTGCACCTTGTCCATCAGAGCCTTGATGTCATCGACGCCGTTGTTGGACGCGGCGTCAAGCTCGTGGATGCAGTACGAACGGCCTTCGGCGAAGGAACGGCAGCTCTCGCACTCCCCGCAAGGTTCCATGTCCTCACCGGGATTGGAACAGTTGATGGTCTTGGCAAAGATGCGTGCGGCACTGGTTTTGCCTACACCTCTGGGGCCACAGAAAAGATATGCATGCGCAAGCTGCCCCCTGAGAATGGAATTCTTGAGAGTCTGCGCTATGTTGTCCTGTCCGACAAGGGACTCGAACGAGTCTGGACGGTACTTTCTGGCTGATACTACATACTCTGACATAGACTACAAATTTAATGAAATAATTCAGTAACTTTGCGTTGATGAAAAAAATTATCTTGATAGCGGTACTGGCCATTCTCCCCGCATTGTGCTGGGGCCAGGGAAAGGTTTATACAAAGAAGGCAAGGATGGAGGACTTCAGTAACAGGATCACCAAAGTGGTCGTGGACGGAGAATCCATGCTCGCACTGACCTTCAAGGAAGAGATAATGAGCAGGTGGAGAATCTCCCCGTTCGAATTCTGCACTTCGGAAGAATACGCCCAGATCAAGGGTAACAACAACTACTTCTTCCTCAGCCTTGTGATCAAGGAGGACGTTGCATTCATGCAGCTCTCAAGAGGCGGCAACGAGAATGCCGACATGCTCCACCGTCCGTTCGAGGTGGTCAGCCTGCCGTTCGCGGCCGACGGCGCCTCCACCGGCCAGGAGTTCAGTTTCCTGGGCGCGATTGTGGACGTGCTCCAAAACTTCACCGAGGCTTCCATAGAGTCGGACATGGTCGGATATGCCAGCCTGTCGTCTTTCAGCAGCGGCCAGCTCAAGGGAAAGACGGTCTACATGAACCCCACAGAGGCCGACAAGGCAATGAACGAAGGCAGGGCCGATGCAGTCTGCGGCATCATCATATCCCCCATCAACATCACCAAGAAGAGCTACTGCTACCGCATGCTCATCAGCGCCGACACCCACGAGCTGTACTACTTCAAGCAGCTGCACTACAGACAGATTGCCGACAGATACTTCACCGACAACGAGGCAAAGGAATTCGAGAAGCGCAATGGAACCGTTGTCAGATAGGTATCTCCGCGAACACACCAGTCCCCTCCCCGAGGCTCTCGACTGGATAGAGAAGCAGACGGGCATCCACACCAACTATCCGCAGATGCTCAGCGGCAAAGTGCAGGGCAGTCTGCTGAAGATGCTGGTCGAGATCTCCGGTGCCCGCAACGTCCTTGAAATCGGCTCATTCACCGGCTACAGCACCGCCTGCATGGCCCTTGGGCTTCCCGAGGGCGGCCACATCGACGCACTGGAAATCAACGACGAGCTCGAGGACCTGATGCGTGCCGGCTGGGAACGCGCCGGAGTGCAGGACAGGATCACCCTGCACATCGGGGACGCACGCAAGACTTTGGGTTCTCTTGCCCCCAAGGTCTATGACCTGGTGTTCATCGACGCCAACAAGCGGGAGTACCCGGAGTACTTCGAGCTCGTATTCCCCCTTCTACGCCAGGGGGGCCTCCTGGTAGCCGACGATGTCATGCTGGGAGGGAAAGTCTATGCAGACCCCCTGCCGCAGGACGCACAGACCCGCGGTCTTCTGACATTCAATGACATAATGAAAGACGACCCCCGTGTGGAGGTCGTCATGATACCGCTCAAAGACGGTCTGTCTCTGATCAGAAAGAAATAGCCTAGCCTATCTGCGCACCGTTCGCAAGCACCTCCTGAGGGGTGATGAAGCGCATCTTGCCGTCTCCCTGTCTGGCCATGAGTATCATTCCATGGCTCTCTATGCCGCGTATGGTGCGGGGCTTGAGGTTTGCAAGTATGCAGATCTGCTTTCCGAGCATATCCTCCGGGGCATAGTACTCGGCGATGCCTGATACGATGGTCCTCTTGTCGATGCCGGTGTCGATGGTCAGCTTGAGCAGCTTGTCGGTCTTGGGAACCTTCACAGCCTCGAGCACGGTGGCGGTGCGTATGTCCATCTTCTCGAATTCCTCGAAACTGCACTCTTCCTTCTGGGGAGCGACCTGCTTTGCAGCCTCCGCCTTTGCGGCAGCCTCACGCTCGGCACGGATTGCGTCGAGACGGGCGAGCTGGGCATCGATGGCGTCGTCCTCGATCTTCGCGAAGAGGAGTTCGGCCTGTGCAAGCTGATGACCCTCGGGAAGAATGTTGTCCGTACCGAGGAGATCCCAGCTGAGGCAGGTGCATCCGTCAGCGCCGGGGCATGATGTGCGCGCGTCGGCAGGCACCTCTGCGGACGATACGGTATGAAGGGCGCAGCCCTCTCCCTGCTTGTAGGTATTCACGGTCTCCTGCTCACCCTTGCGGTGGTCGATGCCTGCGCAGATGCATACGCCGAGCATCTTGCGGAGCTTCTCGGCCGCAAACGGAGTGAACGGCTCGAAGGCGATGGCGAGGTCGGCACAGATCTGAAGGCTGACATTCAGGATTGTGGCAGTGCGGGCCATGTCGGTCTTTGCGACTTTCCAGGGCTCGGTGTCGGAGATGTACTTGTTACCGAGACGTGCGATGGCCATAGCGTCCTTGAGGGCCTCGCGGAAATGGTAGTTGTCGAGATTCCTTTCCATCGAAGCCTTGAGTTCAGGGATCTGCGCGAGTGTCTCGCGGTCAACGTCCTGAAGCTCGCCGCAGGCGGGCACCTTGCCCTCGAAGTACTTGTGGGTGAGCACTACGGCACGGTTCACGAAGTTGCCGAAGATGGCCACGAGCTCCGAGTTGTTGCGGGTCTGGAAATCTTTCCAGCTGAAGTCGTTATCCTTGGTCTCGGGGGCATTGGCGGTGAGCACGTAACGCATGACGTCCTGCTTTCCGGGGAAGTCCTGGAGATATTCGTGAGCCCATACTGCCCAGTTGCGCGAAGTCGAGATCTTGTCGCCCTCGAGGTTGAGGAATTCGTTGGCGGGAACGTTCTCCGGAAGGATATAGCCATCGCCGTATGCCTTGAGCATAGAGGGGAACACGATACAGTGGAAGACGATGTTGTCCTTTCCGATAAAGTGAACGAGTTTGGTATCCTCACTCTTCCACCACTTCTCCCAGCTCTGGGGAAGAAGCTCCTGGGTATTGGAAACATATCCGATGGGAGCGTCGAACCACACGTAGAGGACCTTGCCCTCAGCGCCCTCTACGGGCACAGGGACACCCCAGTCGAGGTCTCGGCTTACAGCACGGGGCTGAAGGCCACCGTCAAGCCAGCTCTTCACCTGGCCGTATACGTTTGAGCGCCACTCCTTGTGACCGTCGAGTATCCACTCGCCCAGCCACTTCTCATACTGGTCGAGAGGCAGATACCAGTGGGAGGTCTTTTTCTTTACAGGCTCGGCACCGCTGAGCTTGCTCTTCGGGTTGATGAGTTCCTCGGGGCTGAGCGTGCTTCCGCACTTCTCGCACTGGTCGCCGTAAGCTCCTTCCGCTCCGCACTTGGGGCAGGTGCCCACGATATACCTGTCGGCAAGGAAGGTCTTTGCCTCCGGGTCATAGTACTGCTCGCTCTCGCGGGTGACGAACTTGCCCTCGTCATAGAGCTTGCGGAAGAACTGTGACGCATTCCTGTCATGCACATCCGAAGATGTACGGCCATAGATATCGAAATTGATTCCGAGTCCTGTAAAGGAATCCTTTATGATTCTGTGATACTTGTCCACGATGTCCTGCGGTGTGCAGTTCTGCTGCTTGGCCTTGATGGTGATGGGCACGCCGTGCTCATCGGAGCCGCAGACATAAAGCACATCCTCGCCCCTGAGCCTGAGATACCTCACATAGATATCGGCCGGGACATACACGCCGGCAAGATGTCCGATGTGGACAGGGCCGTTCGCATACGGCAACGCACAGGTTACGAGCGTTCTTTTGAAATTCTTTTCCATATCTGTCTATAATGTTTTTTCTCTTCCAGCCATCTGCCTGATCCTGCGCTGGGCAGTCTGCAGCTTTACCAGCTGCTGCATGAGCTCCAGCTGCTCCTGCTCGGATGCAGTCTTCAGGCTCCGGCGTATGCCGTCGATGCGGTCATGCAGACGGCGTTCGTTGTATATCAGTATCGCCTTCGGCACCTGCACAACGAGCCATGACGCGGTTGTGGTCAGGGCATTCTCGAAAGCGCTCACGGTCAGACGGTACTTCTGTGACGACAGCGATGCGCACACGTCGGCCATGACGCGATCCGGAGAATCCAGAAGACGCCTGACAATGTCTTCCTGCACGAGGCCCTCGTCGTACATCTGCATGTATGCGTCATAGGCCCTGCGGTACACCGAGTTGGCGAAGCTTGTGCCGTCGCCTTCCAGGGCATCCCTGATGAAGTCGGCCACACTGGCTCTGGGAACGGAGTCTCCAAGGTAATATTGCGAATCGCTCTCGAATTCCAGCGGATTGCACCCGTTGGTGAGGAGGAAGGACAGCAGGTCCTGCTCTGCAAGCGCGAGGGTGCGGTTCTCCGGTTCCCATACCGGAGTCTCGGCGGGCTGCACCTGTACCTGGGGCGCCCTCTCGGGGCCTGCCGGTGCGCGGCGCTCCTTCGAAATCCTGTCGAAAAGTATCTGGGCCTCGATGCCGAACTTCTGGGATGTAGCCTCCACATAGGTGGAGCGTTTCACAGGGTCGGGAATCTTCGAGATGGTGTCGGCGATGTCGTTGATGAGGTTCGCCTTCTTGAGCGGGTCGCCTGCCGCCTCGTCGAGAAGAAGCTCGGTCTTGAACATGACGAAGTCCTTCTCGCCCTCAGAGATGAAGGCCTGCACCTGGTCCAGGGTATGGCTGCGTGAGAAGGAATCGGGATCCTCCCCGTCCGGGAGCAGCACAATCTTCACATTCATGCCCTCGGCAAGAATCATGTCTATGCCTCTGAGTGCTGCATGGATTCCCGCAGAGTCACCGTCATACATGATGGTGATGTTCTGGGTGAACTTGTGAATCAGGCGTATCTGTTCCATGGTGAGGGAAGTTCCGCACGATGCCACCACATTGGTGATTCCCAGCTGGTGCATCATCACCATGTCGACGTTTCCCTCTACAAGTATGCATTTGTCGAGCCGCGAGATCTCGGATTTGGCGAAATAGATTCCAAGGAGGTTCCGGCTCTTGACGTATATCTCGGTTTCAGGCGAATTGACGTACTTGGCAGGATTGTCGGCATGCAGGGTACGTCCGCTGAACGCCACGACGCGGCCGCTGACCGAATGGATGGGGAACATCACCCTCTCATGGAACTTGTCCACCACGGTGCCATCTTCCCTTGCCACGGCAAGGCCGGCATCGATCAGATATTCGGTCCTGTATCCTGCTGCAGCAGCAGCCTCGATGAGGGCTGTACGGCCTCTGGGGGCCCATCCGAGCCCGAAGCGTGCTATGGTGGCGTCTTCTATTCCCCTGCTGCGATAATATGAAAGTCCGATACTCCTGCCTTCGCCGGGCTGGGAGAGCTGGGATGCGTAGAACTTCTGCGCAAACTCGCTGACCAGAAGCAGACTTTCGCTGTGCTGGCGGCGGGAGATCTCTTCAGGAGTCTCCTCGCGCTCCTGAATCTCGATGTTGTACCTGCGGGCAAGATAGCGCAGAGCCTCCGCATAGGTGCAATGCTCCTGCTCCATCACAAAGCCTACAGCCGTGCCGGATTTTCCGCAGCCGAAGCACTTGTATATCCCCTTTGCCGGGGACACGTAGAAAGACGGGGTCTTCTCGTTGTGGAAGGGACAGCAAGCCACGAGGTTGGCTCCGCGGCGCCTGAGCGTCACGTAGTCACTTACGACATCGGCAATCTGGGCAGTATCCAGAATGAGGTTTACCGTCTCCTGAGGAATCATAGAGTACAAAAGTACTACTTAAGAGGCGATTTCGCAAAGGAATTTTATTCTTACAAGTCTGACTTCAAGCTCATCATAATCTGCTCCGAGCTCCTTTATCGCCTCCTGGACGGAATCAGATTCGGCGTCTTCCTTGAAATAGTCGTAGATTTCCTCAACTATGTAGTCATCAAGGTTTTCTTCTATGTAATAATCAAGGTTGAGCTGGGTACCCGTAGCCACGATGGCCTCTATCTCGGTCATAAGCTCGTCCATGTCGAGACCGCGGGCCTCGGCTATGTCCTCGAGTTCCATGCGGCGGTCGATGCTCTGGATGATGAACTGCTTGTTGCTGCTCTTCGAAGGCGCGGACTTGAGCACGAAGTCGTCAGGCCTCTCTATCTCGTTCTCCTCGACATATTTGCGTATGAGGGCGACGAACTCCGAACCGAACTTCCTTGCCTTGCCCTCTCCCACGCCCTGGCAGTTCTTGAGCTCGGCGAGGGTGATGGGATACAGTATCGACATATCCTCGAGTGCCGGGTCGCCGAAAAGTATCCAGGGCTGCAGCTTGAGACGCTTGGCGAGGTCTCTGCGAAGGTCCTTTAGCATGCTCAGAAGCACAGGGTCGCCTCCGCCGCCACCGCGCGATGCTGCCACGGCAGCCGGATCGTCGTCATCGCTGTCGGCAGTTCCGTCGGAGAACTTGCGGTCTTCCACAAGCTCGAGCGCAAACGGCTCCTTGAAGAAACGGCGGCCGTCGTCGGTGACATAAATGAGGCCGTAGCTCTCTATTTCCTTGCCCAGCAGATGCAGAGTGAGGCCCTGATGGATCACGGTGCACCAGAACTTGTCGGTATGTTCCGAACCGGCTCCGAAGAACTCCAGTTCGTCATGTCTGTATGACTTGATCAGAGCATTGGAAACGCCTGCCAGGATGCAGGCCAGGTGATCGGCCTTGAAATGCTCCGGAAGAGATTCTATGAGTTCGATGACAAGTTTCATCTCGGCCCTGCCGTCGAAAGTCTGCCTGGGATGCAGGCAGTTGTCGCAGCAGTGGCAGTTGTCTTCGAGATAATCCTCGCCGAAGTAATTGAGCAGCAGCTTTCTGCGGCACTGGCTGCTCTCAGCGTATGCCACAACCTCACCCAGCAGCTGACGGGATATCTCCTGTTCGGAAATGGGCTTTCCCTGCATGAACTTCTCCAGTTTCTGGATGTCCTTGTAGCTGTAGTATGCTATGCAGATGCCCTCCTGGCCGTCACGCCCTGCGCGTCCTGTCTCCTGATAGTAGCTCTCGATGCTTTTGGGAATGTCGTAATGTATCACGAAGCGCACGTCGGGCTTGTCTATGCCCATGCCGAAGGCTATGGTGGCCACAATCACCTGCACCTCCTCCATCAGGAAGGCATCCTGGTTCTCGGCCCTCACCTTGGCGTCCAGGCCGGCATGATACGGTCTCGCCTTTATTCCGTTGATGCACAGGAGCTCGGAAAGTTCCTCCACCTTCTTGCGGCTCAGGCAGTAGATGATGCCGGACTTGCCGGGATTGCTGCGTATGTATCTGATTATGTCTTTCTCCGGTGCCACCTTGTCCCTTATCTCGTAGTACAGGTTCGGGCGGTTGAATGAAGACTTGAACACCCTGGCCTCGGGAATGCCGAGATTCTTGAGGATATCCGACTGCACCTTGGGTGTGGCCGTGGCCGTGAGTGCTATGATGGGTGCTCTTCCTATCTGCTCCACGAGAGCGCGTATGCGCCTGTACTCGGGCCGGAAATCATGCCCCCACTCGGAGATGCAGTGCGCTTCGTCGATTGCATAGAAGGAGACCTTGACCCCACGCAGCATGTGCACGTTCTCCTCCTTTGTCAAGGACTCGGGGGCCACGTAAAGTATCTTGGTCCTGCCGGCAATCAGATCAGCACGCACCTCATCGATCTGATACTTGCTCAAGGATGAGTTCAGGAAATGCGCGACGCTTCCCGTGCCGTTCCCCGACTCGAACCCGCGGAGAAGGTCCACCTGGTTCTTCATCAGCGCAATGAGAGGAGAGATGACCACCGCAGTGCCCTCCATGACGAGAGCCGGCAGCTGGTAGCACAGCGACTTGCCTCCGCCTGTAGGCATGAGAACAAACGCGTCACCTCCGGAGATCAGATGGTTGATAATCTCCTCCTGGTCAGCCTTGAAAGAATCATATCCGAAGAAATCTTTCAAAGTCTTGTGAATCTGTACGGGATCCGGGGTCATTGTTGGTCCAAAGTATGAATTGCAAGTCCTGAACGGAGTTTGGGCTCAAACCACGTCGTCTTGGGCGGCATGATCTTGCCGCTGTCGGCGATATTGATGAGCTGCGTCATCGAAACAGGATAAAGTGCGAATGCGACCTTCATCCCGCCGCTGTCGACACGGCGCTGAAGTTCGCCAAGGCCTCTGATTCCACCCACGAAGTCGATGCGTCTGTCAGTGCGCAGATCCTTGATGCCAAGGAGCTTGTCGAGCACAAGATTGCTGAGGATGGTCACATCCAGCACCCCTATGGGATCAGCATCGTCGTACCGGCCCGGCTTCGCATTCAGGCTGTACCACCGGCCTCCCAGATACATCGAGAAGTTGTGGAGCTGCGAGGGAGCATATGGTTTTGCAGGGCGGCCGCAGCGGGGCTTGGATACGAGACTGACCTCGAAATCCTCTTCCAGGGCCTTCAGGAAATCCGCCTCGGAATAACAGCCAAGGTCCTTGACGAGACGGTTGTAGTCCAGTATCTTGAGATGTGTTTCAGGGAAGCATACGGCCATGAAGAAATTGTACTCCTCATTGCCGGTATGATGGGGATTCTGCGCCCTCTTCTCTGCGCCGACACGGGCGGCAGCGGCTGTACGATGATGACCGTCAGCCACATAGAAGGCATCTATCTCGTTTGTAAATATCTCGGTGATGCGTGCTATGACGGCATCGTCGCCGATCACCCAGAGCTCATGGCCGAACCCGTTCTCATCGGAAAAGCTGAACTCCGAAGGCTTCGCCACAGCGTCGGCGACGATGCGGTTCAGCTCATCATTGTCCTTGTACGAGAAGAATACGGGCTCGATGTTGGCATTCTGGATGCGCACGTGAACCATGCGGTCGTCCTCCTTGTCCTTGCGGGTCAGCTCGTGCTTCTTGATCACGCCGCTGGCATAGTCGTCGGTATGAGCACAGAGCACCAGACCGTACTGGGTGCGCTCGCCCATGGTCTGGGAATAGACATAGTAGCAGGGCTTGGGATCTCGCACCAGCCAGCCGCGCTCCTGCCAGAGCCTGAAGTTTTCGACCGCTTTGTCGTATGTGCGCTGCTCGTGCTCCCCTGCAATGGGGCTGAAGTCTATCTCCGGCTTTGTAATGTGCAGGAGCGACTTCTCTCCGGCCATCGCAGCAGCTTCTGCCGAATCGAGAACATCATAAGGGGGTGCGGCCACTTCGGTTGTGAGGCCCTTGGCGGGACGGATTGCCGCAAAAGGTTTGACGCGTACCATGGTTATAAGTCAAATAATGGTTAACTACCCGAAGATAATGAATTCCGGTCAAAAAAACAAGGCTGCCATGCGTGGCAGCCTTATTCTCTATTCATTTTCGTCGTAGATGATTTCTTCCTTGTCATCATCCTCCGACTCGTCATCATCGTCATCATCGTCCAGATCTTCGTCATCTCCGAGCAGACTGTGCCGTTCGCCGGGCAGATGCCGTCTGTCGTCCGGAAGATCCTCGAAAGCGACATATCCATTCTCGAATTCGAGAGGAATGGGTCCCTTGCTCTCAACAAGCACAGGAACGGTCACCGGTTTTGCAGAATCGCCCTCCAGAGTGATTATGACGCTCTTCTTCGATGCAATGTCGTAGAAATAGACAAAACTCTGCACGCCGAGTTTGACGGTGTCGGAAATCCTGACCTGGTCCACGGTTCCGTTCCCAAGATCCACAAGAGCCCAGCGTCCCACGACATTCCCGTTGGCGTCAAGGCCCTTGAAGAGAATGGGCTGGTCGACGGGAAACTCAAGGTCGGACCTCATCTGCTTGTGAAACGTGTACAGCGTGTTGCCGCCATTGACGTCATACACCCTGAAGAAGCCCTTGATGCCCGCCAGGGTGACTCTATATCTGCAATTCATCACTTGTTCAGCTGGAATTTGGTGCAGCCATCCTTGAGGAAGGCCACAATCTGACGCGCTGCTGCAAGGCCGGCATTGATGTTGGCCTCGGCCGTCTGTGCACCCATCTTCTTGGGGGTTGCGAATACCCGCGCACCGAACTTCTCCTTAAGTTCGGCAATGTTGTCAGGAGCCACATCTGCGGCATACTTGAGGTCAGTACGCTCCTCGAGGGCCTTGGCAAGGCCAGCCTCGTCTATAACCTCCTTGCGGGCGGTATTGATGAGCGTGGCGCCCTTGGGCATCCTGGTGACAAGGTCATATCCAATGCTGCCTATGGTCTGCGGTGTGGCAGGTATGTGGATCGACACATAGTCACATTCCGAGTAGAGAGCCTCGAGGCTGTCAGCAGGCTCCGCACCGCCGGCAACGATCTGCTCGGCACTGAGGAACGGGTCGATGGCCTTCACCTTCATTCCGAGGGCGGCGGCCTTCTTTCCCACAAGGCGTCCGACATTGCCGAAGGCCTGGATACCCAAGGTCTTTCCCTGGATTTCAGAGCCCGTTGCCGGGGTGAACTGGGTACGGGCCATGAATATCATGAGCGCCAGGGCAAGCTCGGCCACCGCATTGGAGTTCTGGCCGGGGGTATTCATGGCAACAACGCCATGCGCGCTGCATGCCGCGAGGTCGAGGTTGTCATAACCTGCGCCCGCGCGTACCACTATCTTCAGCTGCTTTGCAGCCTCGACCACCTCGGCAGTCACCTTGTCGGAACGCACGATGAGTGCGTCGGCATCGGCAACCGCTGCAACCAGGTCTGACTGCTGCTCATATTTCTCGAGAAGGGCGAACTCGTAGCCGGCGCCTTCAACTATCTCCTTGATGCCTTTGACTGCGACTGCGGCAAAAGGCTTCTGGGTTGCGACAAGAACCTTCATTTTTATGCGTGCAATTTTTCAAACTCCTGCATGCAGGCAACGAGGGCGTCGACGTCCTCCTGTGAGCATGCATTGTAAAGAGAAGCGCGGAATCCGCCCACGCTGCGGTGTCCCTTGATTCCGATCATTCCCTTTGACTTGGCGAATGAGAGGAACTCGTCCTGGAACTCTTCCTTTCCGGGAGCCATCACGAAGCACACGTTCATGATTGAACGGTCCTCCTTGACAGCAGTGCCGACGAACATGGAGTTGCGGTCGATCTCGTCGTAAAGGGTCTCGGCCTTGCGGACATTGAGCTTGTTCAGAGCCTCTACGCCGCCGAGATCCTTGATCCACTTGAGCGTCTCATGCATGATGTAGATCGGGAATACGGGAGGGGTATTGAACATGGAACCCTTGTCGATATGCGTGCGGTAGTCGAGCATCGTGGGGATGTAGCGGCTGACCTTTCCGAGAGCGTCTTTCCTGACGATTGCGAAAGAGACGCCGGCAGGGCCCACGTTCTTCTGTGCGCCACCATAAATGAGAGCGTACTTTGTCACGTCTACAGGACGGCTCATGATGTCGGATGACATGTCCGCAATCAGGGGAACCGGACTGTCGATGTCCGTCCTGATCTCGGTACCATAGATGGTATTGTTCGTTGTGATATGGAAGTAGTCAGCATCCTCGGGAATGGTGAATCCCTTGGGGATGTAGGTGTAGTTCCTGTCAGATGAGCTTGCGATCTCGACAGCGTTTCCAAGCCCTTTCGCCTCTTTGAAAGCCTTGTGGGCCCACACGCCTGTATCGAGGTATGCAGCCTTCTTCTCAAGGAAGTTCATGGGAACATAAAGGAACTCGAGGCTCGCGCCGCCGCCGAGGAACAGAATCTCATAATCCTCGGGGATATTCAAAAGCTCACGCCAGAGGGCACGGGTGTCATCCATAATGGCATCCCACTCCTTGGTACGATGGGAAATCGAAAGCACAGAAACTCCTGTTCCTGCGAAATCCTTGATAGCTTCTACGGCCTTGTCATACACCACCTGGGGCAGAAGACAGGGGCCTGCGTTGAAAACATGGACTTTGCTCATATAATTATAATAGTTGATCCAATTCTTTTGTAAAGTTACTCACTTTGGCGATTTTTTCCAAAAAATCAGCCCTAAGAGTTTTCCTCACCCGCACCTGCATGGTGCAATCGGTGCCAAAGTCCTGCCCGCGCTGTGGCAGGTCCATATCCTTCACCACTTTCATGACCCCGGGCATCTGGCCATAGTCGAAGCCTATGGTAAACCAGGAGCCGGCTATCTTTTCAGTCACGGATGCGTTCCGGAGGGCATCCGCGGTGGCAGTCCGGTACGCTCTGATGAGCCCCGGGATGCCGAGTTTGATTCCGCCGAAATACCTTACCACCACAACCAGCACGTCAGACAGCCCGGCGGAATCTATCTGACCGAGAATGGGCCGACCGGCAGAACCCGCAGGTTCACCGTCGTCGGAAGCCCGCCACTGCGCCCCGTCCAGGCCAAGCCTGAAGGCGCTGCAATGATGCCGGGCATCATGATACTCCTTGCGTATGCGCGCGAGTATCTCCTTCACTTCCGCCTCCGTCTCGACCGGATAGGCAAAAGCGAGAAAGCGGCTCCCCTGATCCTTGAAAAGGCCTTCAGAGGGAGTCGCTATGCTCAAATATGTGTCTTGACTATTCGGCAACTTTGCCTACCTTGTCAAGCTTGACATTGAAGATGAGAGTGCTGTTAGGCTCGATAGCCTGGTTGCCCTGCTCACCATAACCGAGCTCGGAAGGGATGTAGAGTTCGATCTCTCCGCCTTCGCCAATGAGCTGAAGTCCCTCAGTCCAACCCTTGATGACGCGGTTGAGCTGCATGCGGATAGGCTCTGCGCCCTCGGGTGTCTCATCGAATACGGTGCCGTCGATAAGCTTGCCGCAGTAGTTTACCCATACGGTATCCACGGGTGCAGGCTTGACGTCATTGCCGGCGTTGATGATCTTGTACTGAAGGCCTGACTCTGTCTCCTGTACGCCGTCCTTGTTCTTGTTTGCAGCAAGGAACTTTGCCTCCTTGTCCCTGTTCTTGCAGAGAGTGAGGTTGTGGCGCTTCTCGAGATATGAGTTGAACACGTCGTTCATCTTCTCGGGGTTGATCTTGAACTGCTCGTTGAACTCAGGGTCACGCATGTTTCCCTCAGCTGCAACGAAAGCCTTGATACCCTTGACGATTTCGGAGTAATTGAGGTCATCACCAAAATTATAGTTCTTGATGAAGCTTCCGAAATTGATACCGATAAGATAGCTTACGGAATCCTTCTCTGCCTTGGAAGGGATGAAATCCTTCGCTGTCATTTCCTTGGGAGCAAATCCAGCGTCTCCGTTCTCTCCCTCTGTTGCAGCCTCCTTGGGTGAGCAGGCAACTGCTGCCATTCCCAATGCAAGAACTGCGAAAAATTTAGCTGTTTTCATTATTGTATTGATATTAATAAAGTTCCATTACAGTTCCCATGCGAGAGCTGAAGCTCCGAGGATGGCTGCATCCGACTCCTTCAGGGAAGAGAAGACGATCTTCACCTTGTTCTTCCAAATCTTGAGGACATTGTCGTTCATCGCCTTCTCGATGGGGCCTGCAAGGAATTCCTTGCTGCGTGCCAGACCGCCGAAGAGGACGATGGCCTCAGGTGCGCTGAACGCAATGAAATCCGCGAAGGTCCTTCCAAGGAGGGTTCCGGTATAGTCGAAGATCTTGAGGGCAAGTGCATCACCTTCCTTGGCTGCATCGTAGACGTCCTTTGAAGTGACGTTCTCGCAATCGCGCAGGATGGAAGGCTCAGTGCTCATCTCGAGCCACTCGCGTGCGGTGCGTGCAACGCCGATGGCTGAGCAGTATGCCTCGAGACAGCCGGTGCGGCCGCAACCGCAGGTGCGTCCGTTATTGCGGACAACATTCACATGTCCGAGCTCACCTGCGAAGCCATCTGCTCCGTAAACGACCTTGCCGTCAACCACAATACCGCTGCCGACACCTGTGCCGAGAGTGATCATGATGAAATTCTTCATGCCGCGGGCGGCGCCGTATGCCATCTCTCCCATTGCTGCGGCATTGGCATCATTGGTGAGTGATACGGGAATGCCGTCGGTGCGTGCAGAAAGCTTGTCGGCAAACTTCACCGCCTGGTTGGCAGCCCACGCGAGATTGGGTGCGAATGCAACCTCTCCTGTATAGTAATTGCCGTTGGGGGCACCTACGCCTATGCCACGGACCTGGCCTTCCTTGCCGGAATCCTTGATGCACTTCTTAACTGCGTCTGCGAGGGCATCGAGGAATGCGTCAGCGTCTGTACCATAGGTGTCAGAGCGGATGACTGTCTGGGAAAGGACGTCGCCACGGGCGTCAACAACACCGATCTTGGAGGTCTGACCTCCTACATCGATACCGACTACGTACTGCTTCTCCATTATTCTACAGGGATGTCTTTGTTAACGTTCTTGCAACCGATGAGCGAGTAGAAGAGGAGGTATGCAAGCATTGCAATCACAAGCCAGTAGCTGTTCATGTATGTGGTGTTCTTTGCAATGATGTTCTGGATGAAAGGCATGATACCACCACCGATGACAAGTGTCATGAAGATACCTGAAGCCTGCTCGGTGTACTTGCCGAGGCCCTCGACTGCAAGATTGAAGATTGCGCCCCACATCACTGATGTGCACAGACCGCAGAGGACGAGAAGCAGACAGCTCAGAGGAACCTGGAACAGTGCGAATCCTTCACCTGCTGCATATCCGGGCATGTTGACAGTGACAGTCTTGGGAACGAAGATGGCAATGGCAACGAGGATGATTGCGATTGCTGATACTGAGATCATCTGGGTGCGGGTGCTGATCTTTCCTGAGATTGCGGAAGAAGCTGCACGGCCGACCATCATGAGCAGCCAGTAAACCGCTGCGATTGCACCGCCGATTGCTGCGCCGTTGAGTGCGATGCCTGCACCCTTCTCGGATGCGTCAGCGAGGAAGAAGTTCACCTGTGCGGGGATACCGATCTCGACACCTACATAGAAGAAGATGGCGATTGCACCGAGAACGAAGTGACGGAAGTTCCATGCACTGTGCTCGTAGGCTGTGGTATTGCGCTCCTGAGCGGGCTCGGGGAAGTTGATGAACTTGATGATGACGAAAGAGATTGCGAACACTGCCATTGCAATGAAGAGCAGAGGAGAGACGTCACTCATCTGGGTGTTGGCTGTAACCGTACCGATAAGCACACCTACAAGGAGAGGGGTGAGGGTTCCGGTGAGAGAGTTCAGGGTTCCGCCGATCTGGATATACTGGTTGCCCTTGTTGCCGCCACCGCCAAGGATGTTGAGCATGGGGTTGACAACGGTATTGAGCATACAAACGCAGAAACCGCATACGAATGCACCGAGAAGGTACACATAGATTGCCGAGCCGCCCAGAGCGCTGAAGCTTGAGACGTACTGGATGCAGATGCCAAGGAAACCTACTGCAAGTGCGATGAGGGTGGTCTTCTTGTAACCGATCTTGATGAGCATCTTGCCTGCGGGAATACCCATGAATACGTAAGCGGCGAAGTTCATGAGGTTACCTGCCATCTTTGACCATTCGTACTGGTTTCCCCAGATGTTGCCGAAAGGTGCTGCCATGTTGGTCACGAATGAAATCATCGCGAAGATGAAGCACATCGTAACGATGGCGACCATGTTAGTTTTTTTCTGTGTCATTTTGAATTAATTATTTGGTTGATAAAAATTACAGTGAAGCCATGTTCCTGGGATTGCACAGAGCCTTGCCTTCGGCCGTCATGGCATACTCGATGCGGGCGGCATAGTGCTTCTCCACATTGCGGCGCACCATCTTGGAAGTGGTGTTGAGCATTCCGTTCTGCTCGGTGAAGGGCTCGTCGGCGACGATGATAGCTGCGGGCAGCCACTTCTCGGGGAAGAGACCTGCATGGCGTCCTCCCGCACGGTACGAGTCGACCTCGCCCTGGAGGATTGCGAGCTGGGCCTTGCGGCCCTCTTCCGTATCAGGATCCAGGCCCTGCGACTTGACAGCGTCCTGGAGAATGTTCTTCGAGGGTACGACCAGAACAACGGTATAAGGGCTCTGGTTGTTGTAGAGGACTGCGGAATCGATGTACTTCGATCCGTCGGCAAGGCTGTCCTCGAAGCCTTCGGGTGAATATTTCTCTCCGTCGGATGAGATGAGAAGGCTCTTGAAGCGGCCGGTCACATACAGGTAGCGGGGATCTTCCACGCATATGTAACCGCGGTCTCCGGTGTGAAGCCAGCCATCGACGATGGTCTTGGCTGTGGCCTCCGGATTCTTCCAGTAGCCGGCCATCACGTTCTCACCGCGGATGACAATCTCTCCGGTAGTGCCATGAGGCAGCTCGTTGCCGTCCTCGTCACAGATCTTGATATCCATGGGCGAAACGGTACGGCCGGACGAGCCGAAGCGGGCGTGGCCGGCAGAGTTCGAGCAGATGACAGGGGTGGCCTCTGAAAGGCCGTATCCCTGGAAAATCGGCATCCCGATAGCGCAGAAGTAGCGCTGGAGCTCGATGTCGAGCAGGGCGCCGCCGCCTACGAAGAACTTCATGCGGCCGCCGAAGTTCTCGCGAACGCTCTGGAATATCATCTTGTCGAACACCTTCTTGAGGATTCCCCTCCACCACATGAAGAGGCGGGGCTTGCCCATGTTCCAGTATTCACGGTTGTATCTGATGGCATTCTTGAGCGCGAAGTTGTAGAGACTCTCCACCTTCGGGCCCTTCTTGTGAATGCCGGTCTCGATGTTCTTGCGGAAATTGCGCGATATCGCAGGCACCGAAAGCATCACATGCGGGCGGACCTCCCTGATTGCAATCGGGATGTTCTTCAGCATGGTGATGGCGTTCTTTCCTCCGGGAACGGTGGCGATGCTGCCGCCGGAACTCATCATGAAATAGAATCCGGCCACATGCGCGAAGCAGTGGTCGAGCGGGAGTATGATGAGCATGACGTCATCCTCGTCGACGGAAACCACCGAGTGGCACTGCTCTATGTTGGCGGTGTAGTTGCGGTGTGTCAGGAGTATTCCCTTGGGGTCGGCGGTGGTGCCTGAGGTGTAGCTTATGTTGGCGTAGTCGTCGGGCCCCACGCTTGCCATGCGCTCGTCAAGTGCGCCCGGATTGGCAGCCATGTATTCCTGGCCGAGAGCCATCAGCTCGGAGGCCGAAATCTCGCCTTCCCTGAGCTCGATATCATCGAGGACTATCACCTTCTCGACTGCGGGGCACTGGGGAAGAACCCTGCGCACCTTCTCGATCTGGCTCTCCGATGCAATCAGGAAACGGGCATCGGAATGATTTATGCGGAAGCAGAGGTCATAGTCGGATTCCAGCTTGAATGAAAGGGGAACGTTCACGCCGCCTGCGTAGAGGATTCCCAGTTCGGAATAGATCCACTGGTTGCGGCCTTCGGAAATCAGCGCCACCTTTTCGCCCTTCGCAAGGCCGAGTGCCATGAAGCCGGCACCATAGACGCGGCCGGAATTGTGCGTTGCAAGAAAACTTGTCTCCTCCCATACCCCGTTCTTCTTCTCACGGAGGAAGGTCTTGTCAGAGTAGAGAGCGACGTACTTTTCAACAAAGCCGATGATTGTCAGTCTTTCACTTGGCATAATGCAATAAAATTAGTTCTGTGAAGTAAAGAGGCCGAACATCTGTGCCTCGATCATATCCGTAACCTTCTCGAAATCCTCGGGGCGGTTGCCGAACTTGATGTTGTCGGCATCGATGACCAGGAGATTCCCCTTGTAGTCCTTGATCCAGTTGTCGTACTTTTCATTGAGGCCGGTGAGATACTCGATGCTGATGGTCTGCTCATACTCGCGGCCGCGCTTCTGAATCTGGGAGATGAGATTGGGGATGGATGATTTCAGGTAGATGAGGAGATCGGGCATGCCCACAAGCGACATCATCAGGTTGAAAAGATCGGAGTAGTTCTCGAAATCCCTGGTGCTCATCAGACCCATGTCATGAAGATTGGGGGCGAATATGCGTGCATCCTCGTAGATCGTGCGGTCCTGGATGATGACGTCGTCAGTCTTTGTGATGTCGACGACATCCTTGAACCGCTTGTTCAGGAAATATATCTGAAGATTGAACGACCAGCGTTCCATGTCTCTGTAGAAATCCGAAAGATAGGGATTGAAATCCACGGATTCGAACTTGGGAATCCAACCGTAATGGGCTGCGAGCATCTTTGTGAGCGTCGTCTTGCCGCTTCCGATATTTCCTGCGATTGCGATGTGCATAATATGTATTTTTCCAAAATCTTACAAAAATAACAATTATTTGAATAGCCCGAACATCTGGGCGTCTATCTTGTCGGTAATTAACGCAAAATCTTCGGGTCTGTTCTCAAAATCAAGGTCATCGGCCTCTATGACAAGCAGATTCCCCTCGTAAGACGCTATCCATTCCTCATAATGCCGGTTCAGCCCCTGCAGGTAGTCGAGCTTGATGCCCTGCTCGTAGCCGCGGCCGCGCTTCTGGATCTGGGAGACCAGATGCGGAACGCTGGAACGCAGATAGATGAGGAGGTCGGGAGGCCCCACCATGGTCATCATCAGGTTGAACAGCTGCATGTAGGTGTCATAGTCGCGCCGGCTCAGATTCCCCTGCTCGAGGTTGTTGGCAACGAATATGTGCACGCCTTCGAGGAGAGTGCGGTCCTGGACTATGACTTCATCCGACTTGGAAATGTCGAGCACATCCTTGAACCTCTGGGCCAGAAAATAGGTTTCCAGATTGTATGACCAGCGGGGGATGTCCTTGTAGTAATCCTCAAGATACGGGTTGTATGTGACAGCCTCGTACTTGGGTGTCCAGCCGTAATGCTCTGCAAGTTTGCGGGTAAGGGTAGTCTTGCCGCATCCAATGTTTCCTGCTATGCCGATATGCATGAATCGTTTTCGTGACTAATCCTACAAAATTAACAATTGTTTTGTAATTTTGCCAACCCAAAAAATCAAGAAATGGTCCAGATAAAGCAATTCTCCTTCAATATCTTTCAGGAACACACAATGCTCGCATGGAAGGACGGTCCAGCCTGTGTGGTGATCGACCCCGGCTTCTACAGCACAGAAGAGGAGCAGGAATTCTTCTCGTTCATCGGGGAAAACGGATTGAAGCCCGAGGCCGTTCTGCTCACCCATGCACATTTCGACCACATCTTCGGAGTCGCCAAGGTACAGGAGAAGTTCGGGATCCCCGTCTACATGGACCCGAAGGAGGAATTGTCTTTCACATACAACGAGGATATGACGGCCCTCCTCGGCCTTTCCGCGCCCGACACGGGATTCAGATACACAGAGGCCCGCGAAGGCATGACAATCGATGCCGCCGGCTTCTCTTTCGAGGTGCTGAGCACCCCCGGCCACGCGCCCGGCGCAGTCTGCTTCCTTGACAGGGAAGAGAAACTCATGTTCACCGGAGACACGCTCTTCGCAGGCACGATAGGACGCACGGACCTCCTGAATTCAGACTATGACCAGGAGATCCTGAGCATCATGAACAAGCTCATCATCCTCGACCCCGAGATCCAGTTCTATCCCGGCCACGGCCCGGGTTCGACCATAGGAAGGGAGCGCACGCACAATCCCTTCCTGGAGCCCTTCAACGAGCCCGAGGAGAATTTCGACCCGGATGCCGATCCGGTGATAATCAAAGGATTGCAGTAAGGTCAGTCACCGCAGGAGGAATCGGAGACATCCTCCCAGACAAAGACTTTGTCGCCACGGCGCAGACGCCCGCCAGGACAGATCGAAGTATCCACAGCCACGGAACATCTTATGCCCTTGGGTGCCGTCTGGGCAGGCTTTAGATTCACTCTCATGTCCTCGACGGCGAACTCGACCACGCCGGTGGTCGCTCCTATCACCATCACGCTGTCCCCTGTGTTCAGCGGCCTGGTCTCTACCGAGAACTCGGCCACGCCGATGCGGTCGAACCAGTTGGTGACCTTCCCGACGTAGACCTTGCGCCTGGTGCTCTGCGAACCGTACACGTCACTCCACTGTCCAAGATATGCACCCTGATAGTATCCGTCCCAGAATCCGCGGTTGAAGACCTCAGCAAGGCGCGCCTTGAGCTCTTCGGCGGCCTGTGGGGTATAGGTGCCGTCGCATACGGCATCTGCGGCTTTGCGGTAGCACTCCGCACAGCGCTTCACATACTCGGCGCTGCGGGCACGCCCCTCGATCTTGAAGACTTTCACCCCGGAGTCTATGATACGCTGCATGAACTCTATGGTACACAGGTCCTTGGGCGACATGATGTACTTGTTGTCGACGTGCAGCTGGTTGCCCGTCTCAAGGTCGGTGACCTCGTATCCGCGGCGGCATATCTGGTAGCAGGATCCCCTGTTCGCAGAGGCGCCGTAGGCATGCAGGCTGAGGTAGCACTTTCCGCTGATCGCCATGCACAGGGCTCCGTGCGCGAACATCTCGATGCGCACCTGCTCTCCCGACGGGCCGCAGATGTTCTCGGCCACAATGGCATCGTGTATCTCCTTGACCTGGTCGAGGTTCAGCTCGCGGGCGAGAACCACCACGTCGGCAAACTGGGCATAGAAGCGCAGCGCCTCAACATTGGAGATGCTGAGCTGGGTGGAGATATGCACCTCGAGACCTATGCTGCGGCAGTACATGATGGCCGCCATGTCGGATGCGATGATGGCGTCCACCCCGGCAGCCTTCGCGGCGTCAAGCGCCTCGCGCATGGGGCCGAGGTCCTCGGGGTACAGCACGATATTCAGCGTCATATAGCTTTTCACGCCAGCCTCGCGGCATATGCGGACAACTTCCTGAAGGTCCTCGGGAGCGAAGTTGTTGGCTGAATGCGAGCGCATGTTGAGGCGCCCGACCCCGAAGTAGACGGAATCGGCTCCGCCCTGTATGGCAGCCTGCAGACATTCGAAGTTGCCGGCAGGGGCCATTATCTCCAATTCTTTCCTATTCATTCTCTTTCAGGTATGCGGCCATTGCACGCAGAGCCTTTCCTCTGTGCGATATGGCATTCTTTGTCTCTTCCGGAATTTCGGCGACGGTTCTGCCGGGATAATCTTCGGCCACGAACACGGGATCGTACCCGAAGCCGCCGCATCCGGCTTTCTCATGGGCGATGGAGCCTTCCAGAACACCATCGAAAAAGTGCGGCTCTCCGTCGAGGATGAGTGTCACGACACTGTGGAAACGCGCCGTGCGCTCCGCTCCCGGGCCCAATTCCGCGATCTTGCGCAGAAGGGTGTCCATGTTGGCCGAGAAGTCATGGTCCTTGCCCTCGGTGCCGAGTCCCTCGGCTTCAGCCACCAGGGCGGCATAGCGTGCGGTGTGCACTCCCGGGGCGCCGCCAAGGGCATCCACCTCCAGGCCGGTATCGTCAGCAAAGCACGGCAGATGGGTCCTGTCCCACAGATACCTTGCCTTGATGAGACTGTTCTCCTCAAGGGTGTCACCCGTCTCCTCGATATCCTCGAAGATGCCGAGCTCAGCGGGTGTGACAAGCTCGTATCCCGGACCCAGAATCTCCTGGGCCTCACGGAGTTTGCCTTTATTTCCAGTTGCGAATATTATCTTCATTTCTAACGGAATTTCTTGTCTTCCTCCAGCATTCCAAGGTATGAGTTGTACCTGTCATGACTGATCTCGCCACGGTCCAGGGCAGCCTTGACGGCACAGCCGGGCTCGTGGGTATGGGTACAGGGCACAAATCGGCACTCGTCGGCCACGCGCAGCATCTCGGGGAAGTACTTCCCTATCTCCTCCTTCTCAAGGTCCACCAGTCCGAAGCCTCTGAGGCCCGGCGTGTCGATGATGAATCCGCCGCAGGCCAGGGGGTACATCTCATACAGCGAGGTGGTGTGCCTGCCCTGCAGATGGGTCTCGCTGATGTTGCCGGTCCTGGGATTGAGAGAAGGGTCCAAAGCCTTGACTATGGAGGATTTGCCGACGCCTGACTCTCCGCTCAGCAGGTTCACTCCCGTGCTGCAGAGTTCGCGCAGGCGGTCGATGCCCTCCCCCGTCACGGCAGAGGCCTGGATGACCTCGTAGCCGGCATTGCGGTATATGCTGCAGAACGCCTCGACGCTCTCGGGGTCGGCGTCGCGATACATGTCCATCTTGTTCAGCACTATGGTGACAGGGACCTTGTAGACCTCGCAGGTGACGAGTATCCTGTCGAGGAAAGGCAGCTTGATTTCAGGAAAGTAGAGACTGACCACGATGACAGCCCTGTCAAGGTTGGAGGCGATCACATGGCACTCGCGGCTGAGATTGGTGGAGCGGCGGATGAGGTAGTTCGAGCGGGGCAAAATCTCCTTTATGACGGCGGGATGCTGTTCATCGGCCACAGGGCCGTCCAGTTCATAGACCACACGGTCTCCCACAGCAACAGGGTTGGTGGATTTGCCGCCCACAAGCCTCACCTTGCCCCGAAGGACAGCAGGGAAAGGCTTCCATTGCGGCAGCGCACTCAGCTCGAAGTGACTGCCCGCATTCCTGACCACTATGGCCTCCATTCTATCTGGCACGGCCTACAAGTCTTTCAGCGAACACACGAAGGGCCTTCAGGCCGCTCTCGGGGAATCCGAGCCCCTCCAGGGCCTCGAGAGCCTTGCCGGAGTATCTGACTATCTCGGCGCGGGCATCCTCAGGAACGCCCAGAGCGTCATAGAGCTTCTTCACCGCATCAATCTTCGCGGCACACTCATCAGGCGAGGACGCCTTGGCAGTGAACACCTTGAGGAACTCCTCGGGGTCGGATGACTTCTCAAGCGCACGCACCGTCAGCCAGCTCTTCTTCTCATTGAGGATATCGCCGCCTATGGGCTTGCCGAACACTTTCTGATCCCCATAGGCATCCAGGAGGTCATCGGCGACCTGGAACGCCATTCCAAGCTCGTAGCCGTAGCGGTAGAGAGCCTCGCACTGCTCTTCGGAAGCCCCTGCGACCAGGGCGCCCATCTTTGCCGAGCAGGCGATGAGGACGGCTGTCTTGAGGCCTATCATCTTCTCGTAATCGCACATCGGCACGCGGTCGACCTGTTCGAACTCCATGTCGTACTGCTGGCCGTCGCATACCTCTGCGGCAGTCTTGGAGAAAAGCTCCAGAGCCTTGTCCAGCACCGCTTTCGGTGCTTTGGCGATACGCTTGTACGCATCGATGAGCATCACGTCGCCACTCAGGATGGCCGTATCCTCACACCATTTCTTCCACACGGTCTGCTGTCCGCGGCGTAGGGGCGAGCGGTCCATTATGTCGTCGTGGATAAGGGTGAAGGTATGGAAGACCTCGAGTGCGGTGGCGGGATTCACGATCTCATCTCCGAGCTCGTCCTTGAACAGGGAATACGACAGGAGGCAGAGCGAAGGGCGTATGCGTTTCCCGCCAATGGAGATCATGTATCTCAGCGGATCGTAAAGCCCTGCGGGCTCAGCCTGGAACACGATATTCTCGAACATGCTCAAGGTTGCGGCATTAAGTATCTCTTCTGCTATCATTAACGAGTATTTTTTACAAATATAAGGCAATTTTTGCTATCTTTGTATGATAATGAGAAGAAGAAAAAAAAGAGAGCCGAAAGTACTCCCGGAGTACATCGGAACCGTACAGATGACCCGCGAGGGATTCATCTTCGTTTTGATTGAAGGACAGGACCAGGATGTGTTCGTGAAGGCCAGCAAGACCCGCCAGGCCCTCAACGGCGACATCGTCAAGGTGGCCGTCACCCGCGAGGGCGGCAAAGACCGCAGGCGGGAAGGCCAGGTGGTCGAGATTATCGAGCGGTCGAAGAAGCCGTTCGTGGGCATCCTGCACTTCGTGGGCGCACAGGCCTGGGTGCTGATGCAGAGCAAGTTCATGCCCTACGACATCATGGTCGACCAGCAGCAGGCAGCCGAGCTTGGAGGCAAGCCGGGAATGAAGGTGGCTGCCGTCGTGGACGGCTGGCGCCGCAGCGAGCATTGCCCCAGCGGCCACATCGTGGACGTGCTCGGAGAGCCGGGAGCCAACGAGACCGAGATGCATGCCATCCTCGCCGAGTTCGGCCTTCCCTACAGGTTCACGCCCGAGGTCGAGAACGCCGCAGACGCAATTTCAGAAGAGATAACCGCAGAGGACCTGAAGGGTCGAAAGGACTTCAGGGACGTCCTCACATTCACCATAGACCCTGCCGACGCCAAGGACTTCGACGACGCCCTCTCGTTCAAAAAGCTTCAGAACGGCAACTACGAAGTCGGTGTGCACATTGCCGATGTTTCCTGGTACGTCAGGCCCGGCAGCGCAGTCGACAAGGAGGCAAGGGAGCGCGGAACATCGGTGTATCTGGTGGACCGCACCGTGCCCATGCTTCCCGAGAAGCTCTGCAACAAGCTCTGCTCGCTGAGGCAGGACGAGGAAAAGCTGACCTTCTCGGCCGTATTCGAGATGACGCCCAAGGCCGAGGTCAAGAACCGCTGGATAGGACGCACCATAAT
>JAGHSF010000051.1 GCA_018065985.1 Candidatus Cryptobacteroides choladohippi | reverse complement strand
AAGTCAATAAGTCCGTCGATAAGACGGTATTTATTGTCCTTCGGAATGAGAATATCATAGAGAACCGCGTGCTCGCTAAACTTGATTTTCTGTTGTGTATTAAGCATAAGTAGTTATCATCCAACTATTTAAAGATACAAAATACCCAGCAAAATACCAAATAATTATCGATAATTCGCTGGGTAATTACGCTGTGCTCAGAGAGACTTTTTCAGTGCCCTCTACAATTGGGAGGATTGGGCACACGGAGGCGAGCAGCCGACGCTCGGAGCGTGAAATGCAAAGTGCAGTATTTCAAGCACTTGTGAATTTCCGGTGTTGCAGCCCGCAACATCACTTTTGTGTATCTCGCTATTTATCAGCGGTTTCCGAAAAACGGTCACGCTGCGAGCGGCGGCGTCTTCGGCAAGCATACAGTCAATAGCTATTGCGCATAACAAGCGGATGCGCAGCAAGTCGGCATGCAGTTGCCTCTGAGAGGCGTGGCCACCCCCGGCCACGGGGAGGGGGAAGGGTCCGCCGGAGACAAGTTCCGCGTCAGCGGGACGCAGGAAACGGTGGAAGGGGCCGGAGCGAGCATGCCGGGGGCCCCGCAAATCATCGATTTGTGGGGTGGCGCAGTGAGCGGAGTCCTCTCAGAGGCAATCTGCTGCCGCTGCGGAGCTCTCCCTTTCCTATTGAAAAACCATAGGAAAAGAGTATTTTTGTGTTTCAGCGTGAAAATCTGCGTAAAATGAAACACTTGTCAGCATTGGTGGCACTGGCCTTGTTTGCCGTGCCCGCCTTCTCCCAGAACAGAGTCAGCCTGGCTGACGGTGCTGTTCCCGTAGAGTACAACCCGATGATATTCGGTTCTTTTCTGGAACACTTCAGCACCCAGATCTACGGTGGAATCTTCGACCCGGGCAACCCGCTTTCGGATGAGGACGGATTCAGAGCCGATGTGATAGAGGCGCTCAGGGAGATAAAGGTCCCCATTGTCCGCTGGCCAGGCGGTTGTTTCGCCTCTACCTATCACTGGCTTGGTGGCGTGGGCCCGCAGAGAACTCCTGTGTTCGACAAGACCTGGTGCGTGGAGGATCCCAACACCTTCGGTACCGACGAATACATCAAGTGGTGCCGCAAGGTGGGCTGCGAGCCGTACATCTGCACCAATGCCGGTACCGGCACTCCCGAGGAGATGAGCGACTGGGTGGAGTACTGCAACCTCAATGGCGGCAAGTTCGGCCGCATGCGCGCTGAAAACGGCAACTCCGAACCTTACAATGTAAAATACTGGAGCGTTGGCAACGAGAACTACGGCAACTGGGAACTCGGTGCAAAGACAGTCGGTGAATGGGGCCCTTTTGTCAGGGAGTCCTCAAAGCTGATGCGCGCCGTGACCAAGGATCTCGTCCTGCTTGCCGCTGCCAACTTCGATCCGGACTGGACCCTGCCTCTTCTGGAAACAGCCGGCTGGATGCTTGACTATGTCTCCATCCACAGTTACTGGGACGCCCTGTATGACCGGAACAGTCCAGCCCCCTATATGAAGTGCATGATGTACACCGGCGGACCGGAGGACTACATCCTCAAGACCATCGGCATCATCAAGGAGGCCGGCTGCGAAGATCATATCAAGATTGCCTATGACGAGTGGAACCTGCGCAGCTGGCATCACCCCGGGCACGGCCGCCTCAGGGAAGGTTTCGACATCGAGGCCCGCAGGAAAAGCGACCTGAATTTCGCCTATACGATGGCTGATGCCGTATTCAGCGCCTGCTTCTACAATGCATGTCTGAGGCATGCCGACTACGTGCATATGGCATGCATCTCACCGCTCGTGAACACCCGAGGCCCGCTCTATGCCTACAAGGACGGCATCCTGAAGCGCTCCACCTACCATGTCATGTGGATGTACGTAAACCTTCTCGAGAAGAATGTGCTGCCCCTGGATGTCAGCAGCGACAAACTGACATATGAAGATGACAGCGTCGATGTTATTGACGCCATCCTCTCCGCCGATGATTCCGGCAAGCGCCTTGTCCTCGCCATTACGAACAAGGATCCCGAGCACCCCACGGAAGTCACTCTCGCCAAGTTTCTCTTCGAAGGACGCATTCCCTCAAGGCTCAACGCCACTGTCCTGAACGGCAACAGCCCCGATGACTACAACGAGGTGGGCGCGGAGGACCACATCGTCCCGCGCGACCTCCAGCTGAAGGTCACAAAGGATGGCCGCATCACCCTCCAGCCTCACTCCGTGACGTTCGTGTACCTCCGATAATCCATTGATAGCCTCCCATATGAAACGCCTCCGCACCATATTCCTGCTCACACTGATTGCATTCACATACGCCAATGCGGCATCTGACCATACGCAGATACAGTATCTGACAGGAACCGGCAGCGACAACACCGTCGACTGGGACTTCTTCTGCACGGCCGGGCGCGGCAGCGGAAAGTGGACGACCATCCCTGTGCCGTCCTGCTGGGAGTGCCAGGGCTTCGGCGAGTATGTCTATGGGCACAAGCCTTTCGATACGCGTCTTGGCGAATCGGGCATATACAGGCACAGATTCACCGTTCCCGCCGACTGGAAGGGCCGCGCCGTCGATATTGTGTTCGAGGGCGTGATGACCGACACCGAGGTGCTGATAAACGGCAGGAAGGCGGGGAACAAGCATCAGGGCGGATACTGCGAATTCCGCTACGACGTGTCGAAGCTCCTGAAATACGGCAGGGAGAACACCATCGAGGTCAGGGTAGACAAGGAATCCTCGAACCGGAGCATCGTGGGCGCCGAACGCGAGTGCGACTTCTGGATCTACGGAGGAATCTACCGTCCGGTATATCTTGAGGCAAAGCCGGCCGCCCATCTGGAGAATGTCTCCATCGATGCCCGCGCCAGCGGCAATCTGGCACTGCATTTCAGTGTCGCGGGAAAGGTGAGCAATGCCGCCGCTACGCTGGAACTGTTTGCCCCGGACGGGAAGCCTGCCGGCAAATTCCATCTCACCGGCGGTCTTGAGACTTCAGCAGAGGGCGGGGACGCGGTATTCGATGTCACGGTCAAGGACCCCGAGCTCTGGAGCGCGGAATATCCCAAGCTCTACAGCTACACATTGACCCTTGAGAAGGACGGCAAGGCCCTTCACAGTGTCAGCGGAAAGTTCGGCTTCCGCACGATCGAGCTGCGCCCGCACGACGGCGTGTACGTCAACGGCACGAAGATAATGTTCAAGGGCGTCAACCGTCATTCACACTGGCCCACGACGGGCCGCACGCTCAACCACAGCATCAACCTGCAGGACGCGCTGCTCATCAAGGAGATGAACATGAATGCCGTGCGCATGTCGCACTACCCGCCGGAAAAGGACTTCCTCGACATCTGCGATTCGCTCGGCCTCTATGTGCTCGACGAGCTTACCGGCTGGCAGGATTGCTACGATACCGAGGTGGGAACCAGGCTGGTGCGCGAACTCGTCAGCCGCGACCGCAACCATCCCTGCGTGCTGATGTGGGACAACGGCAATGAGGGAGGATTCAACTTCGATCTCGTGCCCGTCTATTCGGAGTACGATCCTCAGAAGCGCCCCGTCATACATCCCTTTCAGAAGGAGAACGGCTGGAACACCTTCCACTATCCGGACTGGGAGGAAGCCTGGTACTTCCTCAAGCAGGAACGCAATGTATTCTTTCCGACGGAGTTCCTGCACGGCCTCTATGATGGCGGGCATGGCGCCGGTCTGGAAGACTACTGGGAACTCTTCCGCTCCTCTCCGCTCAGTGCAGGCGGCTTCCTATGGGACTTTGTGGATCAGGGTCTCGTGCGCGACGACATGGACGGCTTCATTGACACCGACGGAGACCACGGCGCCGACGGCATAGTCGGACCGTACCGCGAGAAGGAGGGCAGCTTCTACACCATCAAGGACATATGGTGCCCCGTGCAGATTGAGGGCGGGAAGTACCTTCCCTCATGCTGGAACGGCACTCTTGCTGTGGAGAACCGCTACGATTTCACGAACCTCGCCGAGTGCCGCTTCGAGGCCGAATACTCCCGCCTCGATTTCCTGACGGGGGAGCGCATTGCGCAGAAATTCAAAGTCGGGTCGCCCGATGTGGCTCCCGGAATGAGGGGGAAACTGCTTCTCGAGAGACCGGAGGCCGATTTCGATTTCCTGACGCTCAGGGCTTTCGACCGCACCGGAATGGAACTGTATGCCTGGACGCTTGTCAATACTTCAGCGAGTGA
The DNA here is from genome assembly GCA_018065985.1 of Candidatus Cryptobacteroides choladohippi. Taxonomy (GTDB): domain Bacteria; phylum Bacteroidota; class Bacteroidia; order Bacteroidales; family UBA932; genus Cryptobacteroides; species Cryptobacteroides choladohippi. Next base: position 35,537 of record JAGHSF010000051.1, on the reverse strand, counting down.
ATATGCCCACAGGGCTCTCTCCGACAACAGTGGCTGCAGCATGATTGTCGAGGCCGGCACGCTGAAAGGTCTCAGGAATGGTGACATGGAACTGAGCTTTGGCAAAGGCCTGCGCGCAGCCTCTCATCCTGACCGGTACGAGATCGATTGCTCGATGACCGGCAACGGCTGGGTGGAAGTCGGATACAGGCTCTGTGAGGAAGGTCTGTACGATAATATCGGAGTCACATTGGATCTGCCGGAAGACTCCGTCAAGGGAGTGCACTGGCTGGGGAACGGCCCTTACCGTGTCTGGAAGAACAGGACCCGTGGTGTCGAGCCCGGTCTCTGGGAAAAGGACTGCAACGATACCCGCACCGGCCAGACCTGGGACTATCCCGAGTTCAAGGGATATCATTCAGGCCTGTATGCGGCTGATATCATCACCACTTCGGGCACGCTCAGGATAGTGTCCGATACCGATGATCTTTTCCTTCATCTGCTGACTCCCGCCTATCAGGGCAATGACGACGTTGCAGGGCGCTATCCGGATGGCAACATCTCCGTACTCGGCGCCATCAGCCCAGTAGGGAACAAGTTCCGTCCAGCGGATACGATGGGCCCTTCTGGCCAGGTGAACAACGTCTTTCCCGGACACGGGCCTATAGGCATAACAGGGCATTTCTATATGACGCTTGTCAGATAGCGGAAGGCCGTCTGCCTGCCTGATTCTGCCAGTCATTCCATCACCGTCGTCACGCTGTCTATCTGCAGCCTGAGGATTCCGGACGGGGTGCGGGCCTCGGCAATCTCCCCGGCCTTCCGGCCCATGAGGGCCTGGCCTATGGGCGATTTGAACGATATCTTCCCCTCCTGGAGGTTCATCTCGTGGGGGCTGACTATGGTGTATGTCTTTTGAGCGCCGGTGTTGAGGATCGTGAACCCGACCTTGCTCAGCAGGGCCACGCGGTCCTTGGGCAGGTTCCTGGGGTCTATCACCCTGGCATAGTTCAGGATGTTCTGCAGATAGTTGATCCTGCTTATCATCTTGGCCTGGGTCCTTCGTGCTGCACGGTATCCCGCATTCTCGCTCAGGTCACCCTGGGCGCGGGCCTCTGAAAGGTCCTCCTTCAGCTTCGGGTATTCCACGTATATCAGGTTGTTGAGTTCCGAGAGTATTTCGTCGTAGCGTTCCTTTGAAAGGTATTCCATATCCGCAAATATACATATATTTGCAACATGACGACAGATATTGAAAGGATTGTTGAGGCCCAGAGGGCGTTCTTCCGCACAGGGACCACCCTGGATGTTGACTGGAGGCTGAACCAGCTCCGCAGGCTCCGCGATGCCGTGATTGCCCGCGAGAAAGAGTTCGAGGATGCCCTGTACAAGGACCTTGGCCGCAGTGCCACCGAGGCCTATCTCTGCGACATAGGCCCCGTGATCGTGGAAATCAACGAGATGCTGCGCGGATTGAGGCGCTGGGCCCGCCCTGAAAGGCATTTCAGCGGACTCATGTGCTTCCCCAGCCTGATAACGAAAGTGTACAAGATGCCCTACGGCGTCACCCTGGTCATAAGTCCTTTCAACTTCCCGGTTCTGCTGACCCTGGGCGTCGTGGCGGCGAGCATCTGCGGCGGCAACACTGTGGTCGTCAAGGCCAGCGCAAAGTCCCGCAACTGCACCGAACTCATGAAGCGTTTCATTGCCGAGACCTTCCCGCCTGAGTTCGTGACCCTGATCGACGGCGGGCACGACGTCGCGGACATGTGTCTGGAACAGCGCTGGGACAAGATCTTCTACACCGGTTCACCCAGAGTCGGAAAGCACGTTCTGGCAAAGGCCGCCGGGAATCTGACTCCCGTTGCGCTCGAGTTGGGCGGCGAGACGGGCAACTGGTGCATAGTGCGCAAGGATGCCGACATCGCCGACGCCGCACGCAAGATAGCCTTCTTCAAGCTCTGCAACGCCGGGCAGATATGCATCGACATCAACCAGGTGGCGGTTGCCGAGGAGATTGCCGGCGAGTTCCTGGAAGCGCTGAAGGCCGAATTCCGGAGGCAGATGGGCGACGTCCCTGAGGACAACCCCGAATACCCTAGGCTCATCACCAGGGCGGCCTTCGACAGCTGCGCCTCCATTGCCGATCAGTACCGCAGCCGCATAGTCTTCGGCGGAAGGGGAAACGAGTCTGCCCTGCGCTATGCTCCCACGATAATCTATCCCGTTGGCATAGACGAGGACATAGTGCAGAAGGAGCTTTTCTGCCCTCTGCTGCCCGTCGTACCGTTCAGGGACAATGAGGTGGATGCCGTTCTGGACGTCATCGCCGGCAGGGAGCATCCTCTTGCCATGTACCTGTTCACAAAGGATATAAGGTGGGCCGAACGGGTGATGAGCACCCACCAGTACGGAGGCGGCTGCATCAACGAGGTGTGCCTGCACATGATGGTGAAGGGAGTGCCGTTCGGCGGCACGGGCCATTCAGGCATGGGCGCATACCACGGGGAGTGGGGCTTCCGCGAGTTCACCCACCCGACGACGGTCCTGCGGGGCAGCACACGCTTCAACCTTCCGCTCCGGGAGCATCCGTACAGGGAAGGCCGTCTGTTGCCGTTGCTGCGTCTTCTCGAGAAGTGACGTCCGGGCTGCTACTTGCAGCTCATTATGTCCAGAATCATCTCGTCGGTGGTCTGCATGCCCACGGAGCCTATACGGCCGAGGTTGGCGATAGTCTTCTCGATATCCTTTTCTATGATGCCGTCATTGGCGGAGATGCAGATTCCGTCAAGGGCGAGTATTGCCGACTGCATCGAGCAGGCTACTCCGGAGGCCACCTTCATGGCGCATCCTTCCTTGGCGCCGTCGCACACCATTCCTGTGATGTTGCCTATCATGTTCTTGATGGCCGAGCATATCTGTTCGTAGCCGCCACCACGCAGGTAGACTATTCCGCAGGAGGATCCGGTGCTGGCGATCACGCAGCCGCAGAGAGCCGACAGCCTGCCCAGATGCCCCTTGATGTGGATGGCCACGAGGTGGGCGAGCGTCAGGGCGCGGATGAGCTGCTCGCGTGATGTCCCCGTCTTCTCGGCCACGGCAATCACAGGCATCGTCACCGTGATGCCCTGGTTCCCGCTGCCGGAATTGCTCATTGCAGGCAGGGTGCACCCGGCCATGCGGGCGTCGGAAGCGGCGGCTGTCCTGGCCATTGCGTAGGCGAGTATGGTGTCGCCGTAGACGGTGCTATGGATGCGGTTGTTGATCGTTCTGCCTATCTGCAGGCCGTATCTGTGGTTGAGGCCTTCGTCCGAGAGGGCTTTGTTGAGCTTTACCGAGTCCATGATGAACTCCAGCTTCTCTATCGGGGTCTCCAGTGCAAAGTCGACTATCTGCCTGACGGTGATGTTCTTTGCCAGATCAGGGTCAAGCTCGCTGGCAGCTTCCTCGGACGTGCCGTCGGCAGGAGTGTGCTGTACGCACTCGAGTTCCCTGCCGTCGAGGCTGATGGCGGTTATGGTGTCGTGGCTGCCGGAAACAACAGCCTCGGCAGTGTGTCCGCCGGAAACTGCAGTGGCAAGCACATAGAGTTTCTCGGCCGTGTGGGAGCGTTTTATGCTGACCTTGCCCTGCTCAACCAGTTCCTTGGCTTTGGCAACACTTTCGGGCCCCAGGTCCTTGAGCACTTCGAGCCTGTACTCCGACTTTCCGCATACGGCGGCGAGGGCCACGGCTATGTGCAGGCCGACCATTCCTGTTCCGGGGATGCCTACTCCCATTCCGTTCTTGAGAATGTTTGCGCTGACCTCCGCCTTGAGGGTTTCAGGCTCGAAGCCGGCTTCACGCAGAATCTCGCAGGCCTTGGCGACGGCCAGTGCAACGGCTATGGGTTCGGTGCAGCCCAGAGCAGGTACGACTTCCTGCCTTATGAGTGCTATCAACTTGTCTGTCATTACTTGAGGATAACTTTAACGGGTCTGTGGTCTGATGCTGTGGGTACTGCGGGTACCTCTGTCCCGGCAACTGTGCCGAGCTTTCCCTTGGGGCTGCCTTTCCATCTTGCCATGTAGTCGATGGTCTGGGCGGGCTCTATGGCGGGGAAAGTGAATGCGGACGTGTCGGTCAGAATCTCGAAGTTCTCGCTGATCTTCCGGAGTACCTCGGAGTCAGGTTCGGCGTTCCAGTCGCCGGCGAGAAAGACGGGCTTGTCCTTGCCTTTGGCGAATGCTGCGACTTCCCTTGCGATGATGTCCACCGAAGCAAGCTGGTCCTCTTCGATGAGGGAGAGGTGGGTGCAGCAGAAGATGCAGTCGGAAAGCTCTGCCATCAGAAGCACGCGCTGCTCCTCCCTGCCGGGAAGGGGAACGGCCTTGCTGTGCTTCGGCAGCTCTCTTGTGAGCATGCCCACGCCGTAGAATCCGCCCTGGAAGTCTATTGCCCTGGCGAAGGTGGGTACCATGCCGGTAATCCATGCAAGCTCTCCGAGGACGTCGTCCCCATTGCTGCGCTCAGCTCCGAAGTCGAGCTCCTGGATCGCGATTGCGTCGGCACCGAAGCTGTGGATGACCTCGCCGGTATGGTGATAGTTGCGTTCATCGTCAAGGCCCAGGCAGTTGCGCACGTTGTAGCTTGCAAGCGTCAGAGCCTCGCCCTGGTGGGCTGCTGCATGGGCTGCCATCTCGTCCTGCAGATTGTCCAGGAGGAGACGCTCCATGATCTCGTATCCTTCGTTTGTGGGGTGCACGCCGTCTCTGGCGAGAGCCCTGGGAAGACCGTTGGTGTTCCTGGGGTCGGAGTCCACCATTGCGCTGAAGTAGTCAACATAGGTGCAGCCCTTGTCGGCTGCCAGCTGCCTTAGCATATCGTTCAGCAGGGGAATCTCCACGTCGGGACGCTTGTCCCTGGACCAGGGGTATCTGTGTACGGGGAGCACCGAGCATATCAGGGTGCGCACCCCGTTTGCACTGGCGATGTCGCACATGTCGGCAATGTTGTCGACGATGTCCTGCAGGCTGCAGGGGCCGGTGTTGCCCGCAATGTCATTGGTGCCTGCGAGGATGGCAACGGCTGCAGCCTTGTTCTCGATCACGTCGCGCCTGAAGCGCAGCAGCATCTGGGGAGTGGTCTGGCCTCCTATGCCTCTGCCGATGATTCCGTTTGCATTGAAGAATCCGGGGCGCATCCTGGCCCAGTTGTCGGTGATGGAGTCTCCCACGAGCACCACCCTTCCGGGGTCGCTGCTGGCGGCGAGCATGACGTTGGCCTGCTCGTATCTGTCAAGCCAGGCGTAGTTGCGGATGGGTTCTTTCTGGCCCTGGGCGGGAAGTGTGAAGGCAAGCAGCACTGCGGCTGATGCGACGATGTCGATAATTTTCCTGAGTCTCATAAAAATGTGGTTGTAGCCACTCCAAATTTACATAAATAAGATGAATGTTTGTATCTTTACGGACATGAAACGTCTATTTACAGCCATATTTTTGATTCTTTCAGTAACACTGGCGTCCGGTCAGGGGTACCCGAACGGGCTTTCGGCCGACAGCGTGGACCCTGAAAACGATGCTGCATTCATATCTGAGATGAAGGTCAGGATGGACAAGGTCCGCAGTACGCAGCACCGGCCCACGGTGGCGCTGGTGCTCAGCGGAGGTGGCGCCAGGGGCTCCGCCCACGTTGGTGTGCTGAAGTTTCTCGAGGAGATGGAAATCCCCGTCGACATGATATGCGGTACCAGTATGGGCGGCCTTATGGGCGGCCTGTACTCCATGGGATACTCTGCCGACCAGCTTGATTCCCTTCTCAAGAAGCAGGACTGGAGCCTGATCCTCTCAGACAACATATCCGAGAAATACAAGCCGTACAAAGAGAAGCTCTACCGCTCAAGATACGTCCTCACCATACCCTTCCACTACGAGAGTGCAGACGACAATCCCAGGCATATCAGGGATCTGAACATCGGTGTGGATGCCGGCGACATCTCGACCCAGAGCGGTATGAACACCTTTGCCAGCTCGCTGCCATCCGGCTATGTCGTTGGATTCAACATCAACAATCTGCTCAGCAGCCTCACGGTAGGCTATCAGGACAGCCTCGCATTCTCATCCCTGCCCATACCCTATTTCGCTGTGGCAACCGACATGGTGAGCTGCAAGGCCAAGAACTGGGGAAGCGGCAGCATCCGCAGCGCGATGCGTTCCACAATGTCGATTCCGGGACTCTTCTCTCCCGTATGGACCGACGACCGCCTTGTGCTTGTGGACGGTGGAACCAGAAACAACTTCCCCGCCGACCTGGCGAGGGCCATGGGCGCCGATTACGTGATAGGCGTGGAACTTTCGGCGGCAGCAGCCGAGAAATCCGAGGTCGACAACATCGGTAACATCGTGATGCGTATCGTCAGGATGCTTGGCCAGGATGCATACAACAAGAACATTGGCGAGGCCGACATCCTCATCCGCCCGGAACTTGACGGATACGGCATGCTGAGCTTCGAGACGGCCGCCATCGACACCATGATCACTCGCGGTTACCGCGCAGCCGTCAGCAGCATGGACGAACTCGCCGAGTTGAAGAGCCATACCGCCTCCGGCAAGACCATACTGCAGGCGCGCCCGGCCGTCGACATCGCCCAGCACCCGGTAAACGTGTCCTCCATATCGTTTGCCAACATGAGCGACCGGGAGTCGCGTACCATGATGCGCAAGATAGGCCTCGACATCACGAAGAAGATGAGCAAGGAAGACCTTGACGTGGCCATGCAGGAAATCGTGGCCGTGCCCGCCATCGAGACGGCAACTTACTCCCTGCTCGGAACAGGGGAACCGTATCAGCTTCAGTTCAAATGCAGCAAGAAGCCTGTGCACCAGCTCGGTACAAGTTTCAGGATGGACACCCAGGACTGGGCTGCACTGCTCCTCGACATCGGTCTCAATGCCAACAAGCTCGAGGGATCGAAGCTTGATTTCGAGAGCAGGATCGCACAGAATTTCTATGCAAAGCTGCACTATTCGTTCGACCTGCTGGCTCTGCCGACGTTCAATGCCGAGGTGAAGTGGTTCAGCAACAACCACGACTTCGTCTCAGAGGGAGAAAACACCCTCTTCCATGCAAAGTACCAGGGAACGCAGGCTGCCGTATACCTTTCCAACAGCCGCTGGATCTCGCTCAACCTGCAGGGTGGAGCCAAGTTCAAGCAGTTCAGGACCAGGAGCATGCTGTCTGATATTCTTCTGGCGTATTCCGATACTGAGGACGTTGATCCTTTCCTGAATGGGAAATACTTTTCGGTATTCGCCAACACCGACGTGTACACCTACAACGACAAGTACTTCCCTACGAGGGGTATCGACTTCAGCCTTGACGGAGAATGGGTCTTCAATCCATCCTGCGCCGTGCTGGCCCTCGACTACGGCCAGGCCATAGGGATGGGGCAGCATTTCGCCGTGACCTTCGACATCCACGGCCGCTCCCTGATCGGGAACCAGCCGTGCCTGTACTTCGGCAATTCGGTCGGTGGATTCATGGAGGGCAGATACTGGGAGCATCAGGTGCCCTTCGTGGGATTCAACAGGATGTATGCAGCCTGCGAGCATCTGCTGGTGGGAAATCTCGAGCTCCGCGCGAATCCTCTGAAGAACTTCTACGTCTCTCTTATGGGAGGCGCGTTCAATACTTCTGACGAGTTGAGCGGGATGCTTACCGAATCGAGCACCTACGTGTTCGGTGCGGCTCTGCAGGCAGCATACCACACCATCATCGGCCCCATCAGGGCCAGGCTGAACTGGTCGACCTTCGACCACAAGCTTGGATACTGTATCTCAGCGGGATTCGACTTCTAGATTGCGTCCCCGCAGCAGAAACCAGACAGAAACCGCCGAGCCTGCAAGGGCTATGGCTGCTCCGATATAGCCTGTCCTGGCAAGGCCGGGGCCGTTCAGCGCCCATCCGCCTATCATCGGGCCGGCTGCTATCCCGACGTTGAAAAGTCCTGAATACAGGGCCATTGCTACGGTGGTTGCCTTCTTTTCGGCATCCATGAGCTCGGCCTGGAACACAAGGTTCATCATGGTGATCGCAATGCCCCAGAAAACGCAGAGAGCGGTGATGCTCCAGAGCGATGCGGCGCTTATTTCCAGCAGGGCGAGCGCCAGGGCCGTGCCTGCGGACGAAATGAGCGTGAGCAGGGTGCGCCGGGCCGGGAAACCCTTGGAGAAGATTGCGCTTGCGATTATTCCGGCAAGCCCGAAGACCATCAGCACAACCGTGATTGTACCCGGCTGAAGGCCTGCTGTCTGCAGCATGAACGGCTCGATGTAGCTGTAGGCCACAAAATGCCCGGTGACAAGCAGGATGACTATGGCGTAGATGGCAAGGAGCCTTCTGTTCCTGAGAATCCGCGGGAGCTCGCCTATGGAGAAGTCGGTGTCGTTCTCCACCCTGGGGAAGGCGGATATCATGAAGACGAGAACGACTGCGGCAAGGGCGCCTATGCAGATGAAGGTCATCCTCCAGCCGAGAGCGAGGCCGATCATGCGGCCCATGGGCATGCCGACGATCTGGGCCACCGACGTGCCTGTCATGATGAGGCTCATGGCCAGGGCCTGTTTCCCTTTGGGTGATATCCTGACTGCGACGGGTGTTGCCACGGCCCAGAACAGGGCGTGTGCGCAGGCGACTCCCATTCGTGAGAACATGAGCATCCAGTATCCCGTGGCGAGTCCCGAGACAACATGGCTTGCCACAAACAGTCCCACTATGCCTGTCATGAGCCGCTTGTATTCAAGGTGGGAGCATACAAGAATGAGTGGCAGCGACATTATCGCTACCACCCATGCATATGCTGAGATGAGAAAGCCTGCCCTGGCCTCGCTGATTCCGAGATCGGCCGAGATGTCGGTCAGAAGTCCTATTGGAGCGGATTCGCTTGTGTTGAACACGAACGCCGCCACCGTAAGGATCAGGACCGGAAGCAAGCCTTTGCCTTTCATCTTCTAGAGAGTGAACTGGCCGGGCTTGTCAGGAAGCCTCCACCAGAGAACCGAAGGATCGAGTTCCTTCACGTCATCGTTGTCTATCCACTTGATGTTCAGGGAGAATCTCTTATCCTTCACAAGCTTGAGCGGAATGTGCACGATGGGATTGTCGAGCTTGCACTCGTATTCCCTGGTCTGTCCGCCGGACTCGAATATGACGTAGAGCTTGTCGGTGGCACGGATGTCGTCGTGCAGGAAGACGTTGACCCTGATGCAGGTCTTGTCGTGGTCGACTTCGAACTTGAACCAGCCGTCGTCAACTCCGTGGTAGTCCCAGCTCTCCTCGACCTTGTACGGGTCCTTGCAGGTGATTTCCTCCCTGCAGCCAAGGGGCAGATTCCTTGCGTAGTCGGTGTAGAGGTTCACATTGTGTCCGACCTTCTTGAGCTTGCCGTTCATCTCGATACCGTTCTTTACGGCAATGGGGATGCGTCCCACTTCCTTGCAGTCCTTGCCGCATTTTGCGTTCACGGTGAAGGTTCTGGTCTCGTTGGGTGCAAGCGTTCCCTCGCCGCATGCGGGCTCGAACTCCATGCCCTTTGTCTCAGGCAGGGCGAATGAGTAGTACATGTCCTGGTCGGTGGGATTGCTGGCTGACAGGGTGAAGCTGAATGACTCGGGAGCGGGGGTGTCGAATGTGAGGTAGGGAGCCCTGAAGAAGCCTGAGCTCAGGAGGGTGCCCACGATATTTGCATTCTTGTTGCTTACGACGTCATTGGCCACCATCGCTCCGATGGGGATGTTTGCGATGGCAGGCTTGCCCTCGCGTGCTGATACCAGCATGTAGTGGTCGAATTCGCCGACTTCGGCGCCGCGCAGTTCGGAGTCGCCGCCTGCGGTTGCCACGACGTAGTATTCCATTCCGCCGCGCTCCTCATAGTAGTATGAGTGCGTGTGGCCGCTGAACACGGTGTACTGGTGACCCTGGAGCATCTCGTCGATGAACTCGTAGCCGCCGTGGTTCTGCGGGTACCACAGAGGTGCGTGCATGAACACGTAGATGTGACGGCCGTTCCATCCGCTGAGCACGTTTCTGAAGTACTCGACCTGCTTGTCGGAGATGGCCCTCCCGTCATGCTCTTCGGTGTCGAGCACGAGGAAGAGGTCGGGGCCGAAGCTGAAGCTGTAGTAGGTGCAGCCGAAGCGCCTGATGTAGTCGTCGGTCTGTGCCTGGCTGGAAAGGTCGTGGTTGCCGCCGCACAGGAAGAAGGGAACCTCGAGCTTCGAGAGTCTCTGTGCCATGTCGGCCCACTGGGGCTCCGAGTACTTGATGTCGCTTACAAAACCCTCCACAAGGTCACCTACGTTGATTACGAAGGCAGGTGAGAGGCGGTTGATCTCCTGGATTGCCGTTTCGAAGGCTCCGGTATCGCTGCCGCCTGTCTTGTCGGGCAGGACGACGAACTTGTAGTCGTCGGATTGGCATACGGGTACGCCGGTCCAGGGTTTCTTGTCTGTGGAAAGGGGGGATGAGAATGTCTGGGCAAATGCACCTGCCGACAAAAGCAGGAATGCGGCTGCCAAAAGTCCTTTTTTCATTTATCTGTTCCTGTTGATTATTTCTCCTGTTATGAAGATGATGGCTGCAACTGTCATGCCGTTTATGGAGGCGACGCCCCATTTGACAAGGTTGGCCACAACGGCACCGGCAATTACGCCAAGCACTGCGTACCAGTTCACGGTCTTGATTTCGCAAGTGTTGTCAAGATATTTCCTGCGGTTTATGAAATAGCTGAGAATGAGGATGATGCCCACGGGAGGAAGCGTGCAGTTTAGCACGTTGAGCCAGCCGCAGAAGTTCCAGTACAGCCAGACTGCGGCAAGTGTGCCGATGATGCCTGCAACGAGCACCATGACTTTCTTCCTGATGCCGAAGATGTTGCTGAGTCCGAGGCCGGAAGTGTAGAGGGCATTGTCGTTGGTTGTCCAGATGTTGAGGCCGAGCACGATGGTGGCTGACCAGAACAGGCCGAGGTTGAGCATTACCTCGAAGATGTCGTTACCGCCTGCAAATATGCTTGAAACGGCACCGAAGAAGAACATCAGGGAGTTGCCGAGGAAGAAGGCGACCACGGTGATGACTGCGCCTATCCAGCCGTTCTTTGCAAAGCGCGTGAAGTTGGGTGTTGCCGTGCCGCCTGATACGAAGCTGCCTATCACGAGGCCTGCGCCTGCGATCACGCTCATGTCCTTTGTGCCGTGTGAGAACTGCTCGATGAGGGTGGAGTCGCCTCTCCTGATGGCAATCACCATGGCGACTGTGCCCAGGATTGCGACGAGGGGAACAGCGACGTAGCTGACCACGGTGAGTCCCTTGATGCCGTAGTATGCCGATGCCGTCATGCAGATGCCGGCAATCAGGACGAGTGCATAACCGATGAAAGGCATGTGGTCGGGAGTCACGTCGATGCAGAGGAGTTCCTTTGCGATAGGGATTGCAAACATTGCGAGTCCTACGCCGAACCATCCTATCTGGGTGAAGCTGATCATTGCACTCGGCAGCCAGCTGCCCTTCTTGCCGAAGCTGCGGTGGGCCAGCATGTCGAGGGTGAGGCCGCTTTCGGCACCGATGTATCCAAGGGCTCCTGTGTAGGCTCCAAGAATGGCTCCGCCAAGGATCAGGGCGAGGATGAATCCCTTGAAATCAAGGCCGTTTGCCAGGTTCTGGCCGGCCCACATGCTTGCTGAGAAGAATGTGAATCCCAGCATTATCATGAACATGGTGATGTTGGACTTGCGTCCCTTCTGGTCCACGACTCCGTTGGTGTAGTCGTAGTCTGTAGCAGGTTGGTTCTTGTACATGGCTTATTGGTATTGTGTCATTTTCCTCTTGAATTCTGCTATCCTGGTGTTGCAGATCTCGGCAAGCTTCCGCTTTGACGATGCTCTGATGAATTCCTTCTCCTTGAGGAAAAGCTCTTCGGTGCCGGCGATGCCCTGGAGTCTGGTGATGTCCAGCCATTCATCGTATTCGGTCCCTATGCTGTATCCTATCTTCTCCTCGATGAAATAGTCGAAATTGGTGTGCGGTGCGGCTGCCAGCAGTGCGTTCCAGTACTCGAGAACCTCGTCGTAGTGGGCATAGATCTCGTATCTTCTGGCGCCTCCGTCGTAGATTATGCATTTCTCGAAGAGGGCGTTCGGGTCGTCCATCACATATGAGCGGAACTCCGGGCTGATGATGCCGTTCTGCCAGCCAAAGTCGATGTCGGGGGTGTTGACGCCGGAGATGCCGAAGTTCTCGTAGACCGTGAAGATCCCTTCGTAGAAGAAACACTCGAAGCCCTCGAATTCAGGCCAGATCCTGCGGAACTCCTCTGTCATGCGTTCCATGATGCCTATGGCCTTGGTACCTCCGATGGTGAAGAATACCACCTTCCTGAAGCTGCCGCCGAATCTGTGGAATATCTCTGCAACTTTGCCCAGGCACAGCCTGAGGGTGTCGCCGGACGCGATGATGTCTCCGATCATCAGCACGCAGTCCTTTTCGGGATGCAGCTTCTCATATTTTATGTCGAGGCCTGTGATGACCCCCTTTTCGATAATCCTCTCGCAGGATACGAAATTGATGCCTCTGACATTGATTCCCGTATTGCTGCAGCATTCCTCGAGAGGGTAGTTGAGGCCGCCGCGAAGAATCGTGAGAATGCTCGCGCCGTCATTCATACCGTTGGTTTTCAGGTACTTGAGGCCTGCGGAAGTTGCGGGGACCATTGCCTTGTAGGAGTCGAATCCCACTACTTCGGGGGAGGCCATCAGTTGCCTTGTTCCGGGGCTGCTGATGATGAAATAGTTGTTCTGAATCCGATCGGACTCCAGCTTGTAGATACTCGTATCATTTGACAGGACCACTCTGCGCAGACCTGCATTTTCAATGTATTTCAGCATTTGGTAAAACTTGGACTACGTCCAATCGGGATACAAATATATAAAATTATCCGTTTTGCACAAAGCCCAGCGTGGCAATAGAGATGCGCGTGCCGGCGGGTATGACGCCGCGCAGAGCATCATGGCATGCCGTGAGCGTGGAGCCTGTGGTGAATACGTCGTCGATCAGGAGGATGTGGCGGGCGCCGGCAACACCCGAGCCCCTGCTGACACAGAATGCAGCGCTCATGTTCGCGGCTCTGTCCTTTTCCGAGAGCTTGACCTGGCTGCCTGTCCTGCGTATTCTCCTCAATGCCCTGGCATCCAGCCTTGCGCCAAGAGCCGCGGCAACTTCACGGGCGATGATTTCCGCCTGGTTGTAGCCTCTTTTCAGCCTTCGGGTCCAGTGCAGCGGCACCGGAATCACCAGGTCGACGTCGGCATACAGCGGACTGCGCTTCAGTTCCTCCCCCAGCATCCTGGCGAACAGGCGCCCCGCCCCGAAGTCCCTGTGGTACTTCAGAGCCTGTGTGATCTTTCCGTATGGGGAGTCGGCACGATAGTAGAAGAGTGCTGCTGCGTATTGGTACGGGAATAGATCAGGGCACTGCCCGGGAGAAACCGTGTCCACCCTCGGACGCGTTAGAGGGGGGACCGCAAGCGAAGCGCAGCGGTGGGATGAGCGCGAAGCGCGAAGTTTCGACGGGCAGTGCCCTGAGCTATTCCCTAGCCCATCTTCGATCCGGGCGTTGTAGAGGTCGGCCATGGGATTGTGCGACATGCCGCAGAAGCGCGTGAGCGGCAGGTCGGCGAGGCACTCGAGGCAGATGTGCCGTTCTTCTGGCATCAGCCCCTGCCCGCAGACAACACAAACCCTCGGCAGTGCCAGATCAGCGATTGCCGAGGTGAAAGTCTTGAAGTTCAGTTTAAGCAGGCGTCTGTCAATCATTGTCGTGGCATCAGCAGTTCATTGCCCCGCAGCAGCTGATCACCTGGCCGCTGACGTACGATGACAGGTCGCTGGCCAGGAAGAGTGCCACTTTCGCAACATCATCCACCGTGCCGCCGCGCCTGAGCGGGATGGACTTGATCCAGCTCTGCCGTACCTCTTCAGGCATGGCTGCGGTCATGTCCGAGATGATGAATCCGGGTGCTATGCAGTTGGCTCGAATGCCGCGCGGGCCCATCTCCTTCGCTATTGACTTTGCCAGTCCGATGAGGCCGGCCTTTGATGCCGAATAGTTCGCCTGGCCGGCATTGCCGTGCTCTCCCACCACCGAGCTCATGTTGATGATGCTGCCGCCGCGCTGCCTGGACATCACGGGCACCGCCGCATGGGTGAAGTTGAATGCCGATTTCAGGTTGATGTTGATGACTGAGTCCCACTGGTTCTCCTCCATGCGGAGAATCAGACCGTCCCTGGTGATGCCTGCGTTGTTTACGAGCACATCGATGCGCCCGAATTCCGCAAGCACCTGGTCTACAACCTTGTGTGCGGCTGCGAAGTCGGAGGCGTCGGATTCGTAGGCCCTGACTCTGGCACCCAGTGCCTCGAGCTCAGAAACCGTTCCCATGTCGACGTGCAGGTCGGTGAATGCTATGTCCGCGCCTTCTGAGGCGAACTTCAGGGCTATGGCTTTTCCTATGCCCCTTGACGCTCCGGTGATGAGCGCAACCTTTCCTTCAAGAAGTCCCATATGCTAGTCGTTTGCCATTGCAGATTCAACATCATCCGGTGCGATGGGCAGGCGCTTGGAACCGAGCCTGCGTGCACCGTCTTCGGTTACGAGGAGGTCGTCCTCCAGGCGTATGCCGCCGAAGTCGTAGTATTGTTCGAGCTTGCCGTAGTTCACGAATCCCTTGTCGCAGCCGTCCTTCTTCCAGCTCTCGATGAGGGCGGGGATGAAGTAGATTCCCGGTTCGTCCGTCATCACGTGGCCGGGCTGCAGCCTGCGCGCCATGCGCAGGGACCCGAGGCCAAGCTGGCCGCTGCGGGTCTGGTCATCGTCGTAGCCGACGAGGTTCTCGCCGAGGTCCTCCATGTCGTGGACGTCCAGGCCCATGTTGTGGCCGAGGCCATGAGGCATGAACAGGCCTGCTATCCCTTCAGCAACCATGTCGTCGACGCTGCCGCGTACGAGGTCGAGGTCGCGAAGGTTCCCAAGCATGTGGGCTGCTGCGGCAAGATGGCAGTCGCGGTATGCTACTCCGGGTCGTACCATGTTGAAGACCAATTCGTTGCATTCGAACACGGTTTGGTATATATCCCTCTGCTTCTGGGTGAATGCACCGCTTGTCGGGTAGGTTCTGGTGAAGTCGGATGCGTAGTGGATGTTCGTCTCGGCTCCGGCGTCGATGACCATCAGCTTGCCGGGCTGCACCGGCATCTCGTGCGAGTGGCAGTGGAAGATTTCGCCATGCTGGGTGAGGATCGTGGCGAAGCTCACGCCCCAGCCCTTTGCCAGGGTGGCGGCCTCCATCTCGCCAACGATCTCCTGCTCGATGCGGCCGGGCCTTATGCCCTTGCGGGCTATGGTGTGCATTTCGTAGCCGAGGTCGCAGGCTGCGTCTATCGCTGCAATCTCACGCTCCTCCTTTATGAGGCGCAGGCCGATGACTGCCTTCACGAATGCCTCTGATGCAGAGGGACAGCCGGCCTTGCTCCTGCTGAAGCAGTCCTCGGCGGGCACTCCCGTCAGCTTTGAGATCTTCATGGCGTTGTAGTAGCGGCTTGCCGGCAGGAAATGTATCTTGCGTGAGGCGGCGCGGGCCTTTGCGATGTAGGCGTCGAGCGCCCCATAGGGAGCGGTGCTGCCGACGCCGACCCTCTGCGCCTGGTCCTTGACGGAGGGCATGGGCCCCATCCAGATGATGTCATCGACATCGAAGTCGGTCGACCAGATGGTCTCCTCTCCGCTCTCGAGGTCTATTGTGGCGGCAAAGAGGGGCTCGTCTATACCCCAGAAGTACAGCCAGTTGCTGTCCTGACGCCATTTGTACCCGTTGTCTTTGTATTGTGCGGGAGATTCGGCATTTCCAATGAAGAGCAGGATTCCGCTTTCTCCTGCCATCGCCTTGACAAGCGCCTTACGCCTGTCGATGTATACTTGCTTTTCGAACATATAGCGTATTATGATATTGAGCCGGTGACGGCGTATCATGACAAAGATAAATAATTATCTTTGCAATATGACAGTTTTGATCGTCTTTGCGGTAATTTGCGCACTCCTCGGCCTTGTCGGCAGCATAGTGCCCGGCCTGCCCGGCCCTCCCGTCAGCTGGGTCGGAATGCTTCTGGTGTATTTCACTTCACAGGGCACAGCCACGCCCATGACGCTGACCTTCCTGTTCGCATGGCTGGCCGTAACCATCGTGGTCACGGTGCTCGACTATGTCGTTCCTGCGTGGTTCACCAAGGTTACAGGCGGCAACAAGGGGGCCTCCGTCGGAGCCATCGTCGGCCTCTTCGCCGGTATGCTCATCCCTCCGGTGGGAATGATCGTCGGATCCCTTCTTGGTGCCTTCATTGGTGACTTCCTTGTCCAGGACAGGGGTGTCTGGGCTTCTTTCAAGGCCGGCATCGGCGCCTTTCTGGGCTTCATCTGCGGCACTGGGATGAAGATCATCGTCAGCGGGATAATGGCATACGAGATATTCAAATACGCATTCTGATGTTCTGGAACATTGTTCTGACGCTGTTCTTCCTGCTGGCCCCGGCCGCAGTCATACGGCTCTGCCGCCGCGTCAGATGGCTGGGCCGGATAGGCCCTGTGCTTGTGCTGTATATCATCGGAATCCTGACAGGGAACATCGGCCTGATTCCCGGTGCGGGCCTGCCTTCGGGTACCGCCGCAATCCAGGACGTGCTCAGCAGTGCGATGGTGCCGGTGGCGATCCCGCTCATGCTGCTCGGCTGCTCCTTCAGGAGAAGCGAGACCCGCAGCCAGGTGCTGGCGCTGTTCACGGGACTGATTGCAGTGGTGATCTCCGTGACGGCAGGATACCTCGTGTTCGGCAGGACCATAGACGCCACTGCCAGCGGGGCGGACACTGCTGCCAACATCGGTGGCCTGCTCACAGGTGTCTATACGGGTGGAACCATCAACCTGGCATCGCTCAAGAGCATGCTGGGCGTATCGGAGGAGACTTTCCTCCTGCTGAACGGCTACGACATGGTGATCAGCTTCCTGTATCTGACCTTCCTCGTGGCAGTAGGCATCAGGCTTTTCCGCAGGATCCTCCCCAATGAAACCCCTCATGACGAGTCCGTCGAGCTGGCCCGTGTGGCAGAGAATCCGTACAGGGGCCTGGGCACCCGCAGCGGCCTCCTGGCGCTTTCAAAGCTCGCCGCAACAGTGGCGGTGGTGTGCGGAGCGGCATACGGCGTGACCCTGCTGCTTCCCCACGCGCCTTTCATGACCGTGTTCATCCTTGCCCTCACCACCTTCGGAATCGCGGCATCGTTCATTCCCAGGGTCAGGGCCCTGCCATACGCCTACGATGTCGGCATGTACTGCATCTATGTGTTCTGCATAGTCGTTGCGTCGATGGCCAACCTCCGGAACATCAGCCTGCAGGGCGGGCTTGCAGTCCTCGGCTACCTCACACTGGTGATTTTCGGCTCCCTGCTGCTCCAGGTGCTGTTCGCAAAGATCCTGCGCATCGATTCAGACACCATGGTCATCAGCTCTGTCACCTTCATCTGCTCCCCTCCGTTCGTTCCCATGATGGCGGCTGCAATGAAAAACCGGCACGTGATCGTGGCTGGCCTCTCCATAGGCATCATAGGATATGCCGTGGGCAACTATCTGGGAGTCATCATCGCCAGACTGCTGGCATTGTTATGAGAAATCCCTTACAAAGCATTATCTTTGCGTGAGATGAAACCCGTAAGAAACACTAATCCCTACATAGAGATCAACTCCATTGCATCTCTTCCCCAGCCTGAAGACGGCCCCGTAAAGCACTATGTTTTCCAGTACATCGACTTCAACGAAGCCGTGGACTATGCCGTCAGCCACCATTTCTGCGACTGCCTCTTCACCGGCTGCGTGATCCCTGTGGCAATGAACCGCCATCTGTGCGAAGACTGCCTCGTTTTCCCCAGGATGGGGATGATATATCCTGCCTTTGCGAACCGTCTGTACAGCGGTGATACACTCTACGAAGGCTTCGACCGCAGGCACCCCGAGACTTTCGAGACCTGCTTCGATTCAAGGGTCTTCAGGAACTATATCGAGAAGGGCAGGCATGCCGATGACTTCCGCGAGACTCTGGCCCGCGCGATCCACGACCATTCGATGAGCGATGCGATGTATGAGCTGCTTGATGAATATGACGAGATGGATGTGATTGCGGTGATGGGAGGGCACGCAATGAAGCGTACCGACGAGTCCTATGCCAAGGTGGTGCGGATAAGCAAGGCCCTGACTGAGGCCGGAGCCCTTATGGTCTCGGGCGGAGGCCCCGGAGCCATGGAGGCGACACACATGGGCGCATGGATGGCAGGCCGCAGCGAGGAAGAGCTTCAGGATGCCCTGGGTATCATATCCGCGGCACCCACATTCAGGGACGAGGGATGGCTCTCGACGGCCTTCGAGGTGAAGGAGAAGTATCCCCAGAGCAGGTACCGCAGTCTTGGCGTCCCGACCTGGTTCTATGGCCACGAACCTGCAACACCTTTCGCCACGCACATCGCCAAGTACTTCGACAACAGCATACGCGAGGACGGCATCCTCACCATAGCCAAGGGCGGCGTGATATATTCTCCCGGTTCTGCCGGCACCATGCAGGAAATCTTCCAGGATGCTGCCCAGAACCATTACGAGACCTGCGGATATGCCAGTCCCATGGTGTTCCTCGGAGTCGATTACTATACAAGGGAACTGCCCGTCTATCCTTTCCTTCAGAGTCTGAAGGCGGCCGGGAAGTATAAGAATCTCATCCTTTCGATCTCGGATGACTGCGAAGAGGTGATCAGGACTTTCTGCGGGGCTTGACGCTCTGCTTCTTCCACTTGTCCATCGCGAGCTGCTGCATGTCAACGACAACGTCGCGCTCGTCAACGATCTCGTCGCCGAGCACTGTCTCGATGACGTCCTCCATTGTGATTATGCCCTGGAATGAGCCGTATTCATTGATGATGACGGCAATCTGCTCCTTCTTTGCGAGCATGTCGTCCCATATTGTGTCGAGCTGGGTGTCTTCCGGATAGCTCTCTATGCTGCGCTTTATGTCACCCAGCGTCATGTCGAATTTGTCTTCGGCCATCAGCTGCAGGGCGTCCATGCGGAGGATGTATCCGGTAATGTACTCGTCGTTGTCGGCATACACCGGGATGCGGCTGTGGTGCATGTACCTGCGGTCTTTGTAGAAGTGCTTGATGGTCATCGACTCCGGGGCGATGGCGGATACCACTCGCGGTGTCATTGTGTCCTTCGCGGTGAGCTCGTCGATGTTGATGAGGTTCTGGATGATCTCGTTCTCATCCTCCTCGAGCTCTCCTGATTCCTCGGCCACGTCGGCCATGGCACCCACTTCCTCGCGGGATACGGAAGTGTCTGACCTCTTTCCGGAAATTCTCTTCTGCAGGTACTCCACGCACACAACAATCGGGAAGAGGACAACGATCAGAGCGCGTATGGTCCTCGAACAGAACCCGGTAAGGTTCTTCCAGTAAGTGGTGCCTATGGTCTTGGGGATGATTTCTGAGAATACCAGGATGAGTATGGTGGTGATGGCGCTTACCAGTCCGAACCACTGCGAGCCGAACAGTCTGGTCGCCTGCGCACCGACGCCGGCGGCACCAATCGTGTTGGCTATGGTATTGAGCGACAGAATGGCGGCCAGGGGCCGGGACGAGTCCTGTTTGTAGGTCTTGAGCCTCGCAGCCTGTATGTCACCTTCCTCTTCCTTCATGGTGATGAAGGAGATAGGTGTGCTCATGAGGGTTGCTTCCAATACGGAGCAGAGGAACGAGATGAGCATTGCGCCCAGCAGATATGCGAGTAGTGCAAACATTCTGCAAAGATACTCAATTGTCTGAATTCGGGAAACATATCTTCATCCCGGCGCACATCGTCTCAGTGTCGATGCTCTCCTTCAGGATGCCGATGGCGTCGTCGCCCGTGCAGTGCCCGGCCCAGACTTTTTCCACACCGGCTTCCCTGAATGCCCGGGCGGCCTCGAGAACTCCCTCCCTGTCTGTCTTGTACAGGTGCAGACCGCCTATGTATGCGGCGACCTTCCTGCCGGGCAGGGCGCTGCGGACCTCTGCAAGTATGGCTTCAGGCCCTGCATGCGAGCAGCTGCTCAGCACCACCAGACCGTCTCCCGATTCGCATGCGAGGGTGAGCTCGTGTTCCAGCCCGTCGGGGCGCAGCCACAGGCCCCGTCTGCGGTACAGCCTCTGCTTCCTGCCGGCTTCCTGCGCGCCGCTGTGTGGGACGATCCATGCATGCTCCCCGATCGGCACCGTCCGCGCGATACCCGTACCAAGAGCCAGAGGCACTCTCAGGATACGGTCTCCGGCCAGACTGAGAGTGCCGGCGGGAAGGCCTATGTACCGATAGCCGAACAGGCTGGCCCATAGTCCCTTTCGGCTATGTGAGCGGCCGCCTGCCCAGCAGTCTTCTTCCGCGGCGGCAGCTATGTACAGGGGTGCCTTCCGGTTGAGCTCGAGAAACTTCGGGATGCCGCCTCCGTGATCGTGGTGGGCATGGGAGAGAACTGCACAATCCACGCTTGCGAGCTCGATTCCCAGCGCTGCGGCGTTCTGCGCAAATGCGTCACCGGCGCCAAAGTCGAGCAGTATCCTGCGGTCGGATGTGTCAATAAGAAAAGAGAGCCCCCATTCGCACAGGAGCCCGCTTTTGCTTGTATTGTCGATAAGGACAGTTATCTGCATCACTTTGTGGCGCGTGAGAAGCCCTGGACCTTGTTCCAGTCGCCACGCGTGAAGTCGGGAACCTCTACGGGAGCAGAGCCGTTCTTGATAGAGAGGCCGCTGAGCTCGGTCAGACAGCACCACTCTGCAGCGTCATAAACATCCTCGTCGAGGGGAAGACCGTTGCGCAGGCAGTAGATGAGGCGGTAGTCCATGATGTAGTCCATTCCGCCGTGGCCGCCGACTCTGCGTGCGTCGTCCTCGATCTCGCGTATCATCTCGGGCTTGTAGGCATCCATCAGCTTGTTGAATGCTTCCCCGCCCATGAAATTTTCGGCATCAAGGTTCTCAAGGCCGAGCTCCGCTGCATCGGGAATGTTCTTGCCTGAGATGGCGAGGCACTCGACAGGGTACTTCTGTGCGGAACCTTCGGTACCGATGATCTGGTGCATGCGGCTGTAAGGTCTTGCGCAGTATACGTTGTGCTGGATTTCCACCATCTTTCCGTTCACGGTGCGGATCAGCGATGTTGTATGGTCGCCGTCTTCGAACTCGTCAACGCCCATCTGCTCCTTTGCTCTTGCAATACCGCGTACAGACTTGGTATCCATTGAAACCACATAGTCGAAGCGGTCTCCGCGGTGGATGTTGAGCACCTGGCATACGGGTCCTATGCCGTGGGTGGGGTAGTTGTCGCCGCGGTGGCTCTGGTTGTATGAGAGGCGCCAGTTGTCGGTGTATCCGGGCCAGAATCCGTCAAGGCAGTGCAGATATGCTCCCTGCACCTGAAGAACCTCGCCGAAGAGTCCCTTCTGTGCCATCTCGAGGGTGGTGATCTCGAAGAAGTCGTAGCAGCAGTTCTCGAGCATCATGCAGTGCTTGCGCGTCTTCTCGCAGGTGTTCACGAGCTGCCAGCATTCCTCGATGCTGGTGGCGATGGGAACCTCGCATGCGGCGTGCTTGCCGTGCTCCATGGCATAGACTGCCATCGGGGTGTGAAGCAGCCAGGGAGTGCAGATGTAGACGAGGTCGATGTCGTCACGCTCGCACATCTCCTTCCATGCATCCTCGCCCACATAGGTGTCGATACCGGTGATGCCGTCCTCGGCCAGTTCGCCCATGATGTGGTCCACCTTCTCCTGATATTTGTCGGCAATGGCAACGATCCTGGTGCCGGGTACGTTTGTGTAGCGCCATACTGCGCCGCATCCGCGCCCTCCGACTCCGATGAAGCCGATCCTGACAGTGTCGATGGGTTCACATGCCATCTGCAGTGCACTCTGCTGACCGGGTTCGCGCTCGGGTGTCTCGAGAACTATCTTGCCGTTCTCGAAGTGTGCGGGAACTGAACATTCGATTTTCTTGCTGCAGCCGCCAAAGATGATTCCGGCAGCCAGCGAGATAAGGAAAAGGTGTTTTTTCATTGGTGAATTCATTTATTATCGCAAAGATAACTATTTTTGCATATCCAAAATGAAATATTCTATGTTAATGATCAAGAAATTCAAGCATCTGATTGCGGTACTTGCATTGAGTTCCTGCGCTGCCAAGCCGGCCTATGACGTTGCAGCTTTTGTATGGCCCGCCTATCAGGATGATCCCAGATGGCAGGAGATCGGTCTCTTCGGTGACCACAAGGGAGAGTGGGAGGCCATATACAAGGCCGAGCCCAAGTTCGAGGGGCACCGTCAGCCCCGTGTCCCTTCATGGGGCTATTTCGACGAGACCTCGCCCAGGATGCAGGAGCAGATCATCAGTACCGCTCTCGAGTATGGAGTGAACACCTTCATCTTCGACTGGTACTGGTTCGAGAACAGGCCTTTCCTCGAGGGTGCGCTGAACGACGGGTTCCTCAAGGCGTCCAACAACGGGGACATGAAGTTCTATATCATGTGGGCGAACCATACGGCCAATTCCTACTGGGACCGCGATGAGTACGACAAGAGCATAGAGTATTGGAACGGACAGGTTCCTGCCGAGGTGATGGACGGCTTCACCGACCATCTCATCGAGGATTACTTCAAGCGCCCGAACTACTACAGGATAGACGGCAAGCCCGTATTCTGCATCTACGAGATATCCAACTTCATAAATGGCATGGGAGGCATGGAACAGGCACGTGCCGCACTTGACGCGTTCCGAGCAAAGGCTGTTGCCGCCGGCCTGGAGGGCATCCATCTGCAGGCCATAATCTGGGGAAGCCTTCCTGCAACGCTCTCGGGCGTTCCGGGCGACGTCGAGCCCACCCAGGACAACACCCTTCGCGCCCTGGGCTTCGACAGTGTGACCAACTACCAGTGGTGTCATCTGGTGCCCACCGACAGGGAGTATACCGAGTGGGGCGAGGAGGCCATTAGGAACTGGGAGAACTACGACAAGGATCTTTCCATACCTTACTTCCCTCACGTGTCGATAGACTGGGATCCCAACCCGAGATACCCCGCCGACTGCATCCAGGACTGTGTGAAGGACCCCACTCCCGAGAAGTTCGAGAAGTTCCTCCGCAAGGCCAGGGATTATGTGGACGCCCATCCCGGGCAGGTGCCGCTTGTCACCATCAACGCCTGGAACGAATGGTCCGAGGGCAGTTACCTCGAGCCTGACGAGGAAAACGGCTACAGCTATCTGGAGGCCGTAAGGAACGTGTTCGGAAAATAATACTCTTTTGAAATGAAAAGGACAGTCTTGCTTGCGTTGTCTCTGGTGCTGGCCGGGAGCATCGCCGCGTCGGCCGCTGCCGGCAGAGACCATATCACCGGCGGCTTCGGGATGGATCAGTTGAAGGAGTGCCTGGTGGAGAACCAGGCGTGGGTGCCGTTCCCTGCATATTCAGACCGTGCAGGCTGGGATGCCCTCATGGGAAGCAACAGGGAGAGCATCATCGCGGGGGGCGAGAAGTATCTCGACTATGAGTGGAAGGTGATCAGGATGAGCACCTACATGGAATACGCGAAGTCGGGCGACAGGTATGTGAATGAAGTTCCGTACGACGACAACAACAACGCTATCGCCAGGCTGTTTGCGGCCGAGCTCGCGGAAGGCCGGGGCCGCTTCATTCCGCAGATAGTTGACGGCGTGATGCATACCTGCGAGATGACATCCTGGGCAATCTCCGCCCATGTGGCCAGCTTCTCTCCCGACGGAAGGCCTCTTCCCAAGCAGGGAGACACCACTTTGGAACTTGTTCAGGGCAACGTGTCTCAGATGCTGTCGTGGATATACTACTTTCTGCATGAAGAGTTCGACAGGATGGATCCCGAGATCAGCCGGCGCCTCAAGTCGGAACTGGTGCGCAGGGAACTCGACCCTTATCTGACAGAGACATCATACTGGTGGATGGGATTCGACCCTGACCATATGCTCAACAACTGGAATCCCTGGTGCAACACGAATGCCCTTGTCTGCTTCATGCTCATCGAGGATGACCTCGAGCGTCTGACCCGCGGGGTCTGGAAGAGCATGTGGTCGGTGGACCAGTATCTCAACCGCATCCAGGGTGACGGCGGCATAGAGGAAGGCCCGAGCTACTGGGGGCATTCAGCCGGAATGGTGTATGAATATGCCCGCGCAATCCACCTCGCTACAGGAGGTGCGGTGAATCTTTTTGGCATCGATCAGATACGCGGCATGGGCGAGTACATCGTCAACTCTTATGTCGGGGACGGCTGGGTGGTCAACTTCGCAGACGCTTCCGCGCGCGGAGGTGCCGACGACTCCAACCTGATCTACCGCTTCGGCAAGGCGACCGGCAGCTCCATGATGATGGGATATGCCGCTGAAATCCGCGCAGCTCACCCGGGCAGGCCGTCACCCGGAAGCAATGTTCTCGCTTTCCTCGAGTCGCTCTCTGTCTACGACGAATTCAGCAGCGCAGCTGCAGGATATGAGGCCAGGGATTACGTCTGGTATCCCCAGACCCAGTTCCATTACGTCAGAGGTGCCAAGGGGCTTTTCCTTGCTGCCAAGGCCGGATACAACGACGAGAGTCACAACCACAACGATGTCGGGTCATTCTGCCTCTACGCCGATAACCTGCCTGTTTTCATCGATGCCGGAGTGGGGACCTACACAGCCAAGACCTTCTCGGCTCAGAGATATGATATCTGGACCATGCAGACCGACTACCACAATCTTCCGCTCATCAACGGTGTGCCGCAACGCAACGGAAGGGAATACAGGGCTGGCGATGTGTACTCCAGCAGCTCATGTTTCCGTGCCGACATTGCCGGGGCATATCCCGAAGAGGCTGCGGTGAGAAGCTGGGTGCGTTCATATTCCCTGAAGGGCGGCACTCTCTCCATTTCCGATACCTTTGACCTTGTTGAGGCAAAGGCCCCCAACCAGGTGAATTTCCTTGCATGGGGCGAGGTGGACGCTTCCGTTCCGGGAGTGGTGACCCTTTCAGTGCAGGGCCGCAATCTGATCCTGAAGTATGACTCATCAGCCTTCACGGCCGAGAAGGAGACCATATCCGTCGACGATCCCCGCCTTTCGGCCGTCTGGGGCCCGCAGATATGCAGGATAAGGCTTACGGCCCGCAAGCTTCAGAGGAAGGGCAGCTACAGGTTCAGCATCACCAGGCGCTAGCGCGCTGCCCATTGTTCAGAATCTGACGTCAAGCTCACAGTAGAAGGCTCGCCCCGGCATTGGGTATCCGCCGGCAAGTTCGTACCGGCATCCGGTAAGGTTGCGTGCGGCTATCTTCAGCCCGAGCGCACATTCCCGGGGCAGTCCGAATTCCTTCCCTGCAGTCAGGTCGAGGGTGTGGTAGTCCGGCATCGGACCTGCTGAGTCGCAGCGGCCGCCGCGCCAGTTCCAGTTCAGTTCGGCATTCCATCCCTTGCAGGACGCGCCTGCTCCAAGGCATACGCTGTGCCTTGAAACATATGGGATCTGCTGCCCGTACGAGTAGCTGCCGGTTGTCCTGTCGGTTGCATTCTGATAGCTGTAGCGGGCGTGAAGGGATGATTCCCAGATTCCGCCGGAATAATTGAGCGCGGTGCTTGCGTCCGCTCCCGCCATCTGCACGACGCCGACGTTGTAGGGCAGCCAGATGTTCGGGTCGGCTTCCGTGGGTGCTGATATTATCTTGTTTTTCAGCCTGTTGAAGAATACGTCGGACTTTGCCTGAATGCGCCAGCGCTTCCCGAGCGCGCGGTTGAACTCCAGGCCAAGATCGGTGAGCCAGGCATCCTCTGCCTTCAGTTCCGGGTTGCCGTATCCGGGGTAGTACAGCTCGTTGAATGTCGGGGTGCGGTAGGCCCTCCGTGCAAAGGCTGTCATGTCTAATCCGGGGAAGGCGTTCCAGCGGAGGTCTGCGGAAGGGGAAAGGATACTGTTCGCGGCGCCGCCCCTGTCGAAGGTCCCCAAGTATTCGAGAGCGACGTCAGCCTTGAAGCGCCCGGGGTGGAATGCTGCCGTGGCTGTGGCAAGGACGGACGTTCGTGCGGCATTGTACATGTCGGATGCGAGGGCGTCCCATTGCAGGTCGGCCGCTGCGCAGGCATCGAACCATCTGTTGATGCCGAACTTGTGCGAGGAGTTCAGCTGGATTCCGGTCTGCCTGTAATGGCTGTTGCCCCATTCGCTGATGTACAGCAGGTCGTCGCAGGATGCCTTGGCGCTTGCGCTCAGCATGTAGAGCGGCGTGAACTGCTTGTGCACAAGGCCCTGAAGGAATGCGTTGCGGTCTTTCTGCCTGTCGGAGGAAGGCCAGTCCAGAGAACCGGGCGTGCCCCGCTGCGCGCCGTTGAAATAGGCCTTGGCATGCCAGTCGCCACCCTCGAGGGTTCCCCACGAATCCACTCCGGTGCGCAGCTGGTGAATGTCGTTGTTGATGCGTACTGTCCCATCCTGCAGCGGGAAGTTTCCCTTGCTGACCGTGCCTCCCGCCGTGGCTGAAAGGCAGATTCTGTCGGACAGCCTGAAGTCGAGCCTGCCGGAAGGCTCGTATGTGCCGAAGGACCCGCCCCGGAATCTTGCCGTACCGCCGACCCGCCGGTTTCCCAGTTCGGGCCTTGCCGTGATGAACGAGATGCTGTTCTGCGCGTAGTCGACAACTGCGCTGCTGCAGTTCGCCATGTCCAGCATTCCCAGGTCTGGCTGGCCGCTCTGCACATTCCCGACGCGTACTCCGTCAACATAGATTGCGGCATGTGGGCTGCCGAGGCCTCGCAGGCTGGCTGTCTTGAGCCCGGCCGCTCCGCCATAATCGGACAGATATATTCCCGGCGTGCCCGAGAATGCATCAGTGACTGAAATTGTGTTTCTGATCTGAATGGTGTCGGTTCTTGACACCACGGCTCCGCGGTCGGCAACTATGGTCACCGCATTGAGTGAATCCGGCGTTTCTGCCACCAGCAGACCCGCCACAAGTGAAAGGGTGGATAATAACATATGTATCCGTCTATCAGGAACCTGCCCCCGGGCTCCAATGGTTCGACTTGACTATGGCAGGTCTTCTGACTCATCCCAGCCCCGGGCCTTCTCATCCTTTCGGACAATGGCAAAGAAAACGGGACCATTGCGGAATTTACAGCTGCGGGCACAGTTCCGGCCTTTCACCGGATTCCCTTTTCAAATCACAGCCTGTGATTCACCATAATCTGGATACAAATTTAATGATTTTCAGATAATCTCCTTGTCAATTTGAAATATGTACGGTACAGTTTTCAGGTGCGTCAACCTTCACTTTCCCGTCTTCAGTGACCTCGATGGCTATTCTGCCTTCCTTGACGGGGAAGTACCCTTTCATATGCTTCAGGTTGAACAGTTTGGGTGATACGGTGTATTCGCCTGGATGTTCCATGTCCTGGCGGAAGCCGAACAGACCGTAGACCACTGCACAGATGGGAGCCACTCCGTTTGCTCCATGGCAAAGGCTCAGGCCGAATGGACGGTCATAGAATTCAAGCTGCTTCGCCTCGGATTCGCCAACCATGAAGTTTTCCGGGAAGCGGGTATGTCCTTTCTCCAGCCATACACCGAAAATCCTTTTCATGATGTCCATGAATTCCGACATGTAGCCGGCTTTGGCAAAGGCGATGGCCTCATATCCCTTCTCGAAGCTGACGTCTCCGAAATAGTCCGGTATGGAAGGATAGACCTCATTGAACAGATGCCTGTATTCGGTCTCCGGGTAGAGACCTGTCAGGACAGCCCAGTACTGGCTGTGGTGGGAGATGCGTTCATCACGGGACCCGTCAGGGTTCAGGCCGTTGATGAACACCCGCCTCTCTGCATCCCAGAAGTGATCCTTGATGCTCTTTTCCAGAAAAGCCGCCCTTGCGGCATAAACTTCTGCAAGCTCCGGCATTTCCCACAATCCGGCGAATCTGGCTGCTATGCGGAAGTTTTCCATGAGAAGCATCTGTGCGTATGCGGGCGTTCCGTTGCGATCGGGACCATTCTGAAGATTCCATCCCGGAATGAAGCCCCAGTCGTCTTCGCTGGATGAGATGAACCCGTTTTCATCCTGAAGGCTCATGTAGACACTCATCTGATCGATGATGCGCTTCTGGAACATGAGGGAGGTCTTCAGGTCTCCGTATCGCAGATACTCCTGCTGCAGACCGATCAGGGCATGGAGAGGATAGTCGCAGACGCCGATGTCTTCTTTCCTTGGATTGTCAGGCAGAAGGGCTATGGAGATGCCGTTCCTGCTCATCTGCCGGTCTCCAAAAGCGAAGTCGGCGCCGATGCTGCTCAGTACTGCGTCCAACGCCCAGGGAAGGAAGTCACGCTTCACGCCGTCGAGATAGAAGTTGTGCATGCATGTATGCATGGTTGCCTTGGCGGCATTGAAGATGACATTGAACTCCTCGTCATCACATTCGAAAGCCATTTCCGGAGTGACAGGCCACATCTCGGCGTCAAAGCGGAGATTGCTGATTGTGCATTCACCTTCCACGGCAGAGATGTTCAGATAGCGCAGAGCGCGTTCTTTCAGCGAGATATCCTGCTCTCCCTTTATCGTAAGCGTGTCGAGTGCATATTGCTCGAAACCGCGTATGTCGGTGTTCCTGGCTTCCTCGGGTGTCTCGCCGACGCAGAAGGCCAGTCTGGCATCTCCCTTGACATGCATCCTGACATAGCCCAGTTCCAGATATTTGAAGTCGATCAGCCGCTGTTCGCCGTCCGCCAATCTGATTTTTCCTTCCTGGGGGATTGTCACAAGCACCTCCTGCGCCTCATCAGGGAACGATTCCGGACAGCAATACCGGCTGTCGCTTTCCACCGGGGACCAGTTCTCGCCATCTGTGCTTGCTGTCCAGCAGTTTTCATCTTCCAGCCCGCCGCCCGTGACTATCAGCGCAGGGACCCGCGATTGCGTGGTTACCAGAATCTGCAGATTGTGCCTGCCTGCCGGGATTTCGAACTGATTCCCATTGCAAGCCTGCACTTCCCCGTCCAGAGTGAGCTGCACTTCGCCTGTCGAACGCCACTCCAGCGTGCCGGCGTTGCCCAGGTCCGTATCCGCCCGGAAGAGCGTGCTCTCGCTTTTCCTGTAAAAGCTGCCCGGGTAGCCTACGTTCACGCAGCGCCCTTTTGAACGTGCAAGATTGTCGGCCTGCAGCCACGCTGCCAGCTGTCCGGGGTGCCACATGTACGCACCCGGCCATTCGTCCCCTCTTTCCTTCTGCTGCACATGACACCGGCTGTCGAACATGGGATCGAAAGAAGAACTGTCTGTATTCTTACAGGACAGAACGCATGCTGCCAGCATGCAGGCAATGGCAATATTTTTCCTCTTCAGTAACATATCTGCAAATATACGAACAAAAACCTTTTCATGTCAGGCTCCGGGGCTGCCGAATGGAGGGTCGGAAGCCATCGGCATCAGAGTTTGCTGACATCAACACTCATATCACCAACAGGGGTGTTGCTTCTCCACTGCCCACGCGTGAAATCAGGGATCTCGACCGGTTTGTTCCCATTCCTTATGCTTTCCTGACTGAGCGGGATGACAGAGCACCAGGACGCAAGATCATATACTGTCGTGTCAAGCGGAAGACCGTTGCGAAGGCAGTATGTCCAGCGGAGGTCCATCATGTAGTCCATCCCTCCATGCCCTCCGGAGGTTTTGGCAATTTCACCCCAGTTCTTCCAGAGGTCGCTCTGGTACTTGTTTCTGAACTCTTTCAGCTCCTTCTCTCCCATCCAGCCGGCGCCTGCGCCGAGTTCCTCCTCGATGGCCACCTGCAGAGGGTTGGCGGAAAGTCTGCCTTTGAAACCGTAGAGATGGTACTGCCGGCTGTAAGGTCCTGGCACGTTGTTGCACTGTCTCAAAAGGATGGTCTTGCCGTTCACGGTGGAAATGACAGTCGTATTGAAGTCATTGCATTCGAATTTCACCCTTGAGACGGGAGCGTCGGCCCCGTATTTCCTTCTGGCAAACTCCTGCCAGTTGTATGCCTGGCTGCCCATTGACACCAGGCGGTCCATACAGTCTCCGCGGTTGATGTTCAATGCCAGGGCGACCGGCCCGAGGGCATGCATGGGGTAGGTGGCTCCTGTATTGCGGACAAGCATGTCAAGTGATGAGAATATGACGTCGCGGGCCTGGAATGCCTGATAGTTGTCACCGCCCCGTGTTTCATGGATGTATTCGGCTTCGGCGTGGCAGAGCTCATCAAGGATGCCGAGCTGGGCGGCCTGGATCATGAGCATCTCGTCGTCTCCGTAGCAGCAGTTGGCAAGCATCATGCAGTGAACCCTCTCCTTCTCACAGGTCTCGACCATCTCCCATGCTTCGTCGATGGTGCGTATTCCGGGAACTTCCACAAAGGTGTGGACGCCGGCGCGCATCGCATAGATGGCCAATGTTGCATGGCTCTCCCAGTTGGTGTTGATATGGACGGCGTCACAAAGTCCCGAATCGCACAGTTCCTTATATGCTTCCGGACCGATGAATATCTTTGGTTTGGCAAAGCCTTTCTCTTTCATGTAGGAGGCGGCATTCTGGGCTCTTTCCTCGATGAGCTCGCACAATGCTGTCACCTCGACTCCGGGGATATTGCACAGGCGCTGGACGGCATTATAGCCGCGGCCTCCGATTCCGATGACACCCACACGGATCTTTTGTAGTTTCGGGGACACGAATCCGTCCATGTTGGATCCGGGGACCCGGCCGGCAATCCTGATGCTTTTATTATTCTGGGCATAGAGGTCCAAGGTCTTGCCCGAAAGTGCTGCGGCCCCAAGAACGCAGGCCGCCTGTTTCAGAAAATCTCTTCGACTATTCATGAATTGAGAATGATATTATGTGTATTGGTGTGATTTCAGTATGACAGCACCCGGCTCCCGTCCGCGCGGCAGACCTCGAAGTTGTAACTTTCGTTGATGGCTGGTGCAATGATGGTGTATTCAGTCCCCGGTGCGAGGTCGGGAAGATCTATCTTCACCGACTTGCCGGAAGCGTCGGCATAGCTGACATGGTACCCTCTGAGAATATACGAGGGAATGCTGTCCTTTACGCGCAGCTTTATCTTCATGTCCGTCCCGGCATCTCCTGCAGGCTTGATGTCGATTACCTGCAAGGGACACATGATGCCTTGAAGCAGATAGTATGATGATTTGGGCTCGAGGGTCTTGCTGCATACCCCGTGACGGCGTATGCGGTTCCGCCCAAGGCCTTCCTCACCCATATGGGTACGGTAATCTTCAAGACAGAAATAGATATAGCCGCAGATTTCCGGATGGTTCTGCCATTCCTTGATGTGGTAGAGCATATCGTCCATGCGGCGTACCTCTCCTCCTGTGTGGGCCGGTTCGCAAAGGCCGTATTCGGTGATGAAAAGGGGGCGTCCGGACAGCACGGGACGCAGTTCCTCCAGGAATATCGCCAGCTGCTCTCGCGGCCGGCCATACCAGGTATCGGTGTATTCGTTCCATGTAGGCAGGTCGAGAGCCATGGCTGGGTCGCTCTCATGGCGGCAGTGAAGACCGTTGCTGATGGCATCGACGACGCGTGTCGTGTCCATGGTCCTGACGACATCCCTCATGAGAAGTATGTCCTCGGTGTTGTCGGCGACCTCATTGCTCATGCCCCAGGCCCATACCGAGGGGTGGTTGTAATGCGCCTCGACCATCTCTGCCACCTGCCTGAGCGCGGTCTCGCGGAGTGCGGGGTCCAGCGGCCCGGAGGGACCTCCCCACCATGAGATCTCTTCCTGGACAAGTATGCCGAGGCTGTCGGCTATATGCAGGCGCTCGTCATCCTGGACCCAGTGGTAGCGGGTTATCGTGCACCCGAGGTCCTTCATGCGCTTGAGAGTCTTCAGCATGTATTCCGGACTCTCGGCCATGCCGAAGGCGGGATTGGACCCGGGCATGTTCTCAAGCCCGGGAAGTCTGACCGGTTCCCCGTTCAGGACGAAATGACCGCCTTCAACAGTGAAGGTGCGGAAGCCGAAAGATTCCCTCCTGACAT
This sequence comes from Candidatus Cryptobacteroides choladohippi, assembly GCA_018065985.1. Lineage (GTDB taxonomy): Bacteria > Bacteroidota > Bacteroidia > Bacteroidales > UBA932 > Cryptobacteroides > Cryptobacteroides choladohippi. The sequence continues at coordinate 3,346 of JAGHSF010000051.1, read as the reverse complement.
CGGACAGGCCGCTTTTGTCGAATATACGCAGCTCGAAGGTGTAAAGATTGGGATCGTCGAAGTGCCAGAGCCTGACTTTGCCGCAAGGAGCGGAATAACGGAAGATGCCGTCAGCGCCGCTCTTCAGCATTTCCGAGCCGCCGAAGACTTCCCGGCCGGTGGCATTTTCCGTGATCCTGAGTTCGAAGCGGGCCTTGCGCACCTTCTGCTCATAAAGCCTGATGGCGAAGCAGGCAGTGGCCGTGCTGTCTGACAGGTCGATCTGAGGAGTCACATGTGAATATCTGATGCTCAGCGCCCCGGAAGTGTGGAGGGACACGCTTCGGTATATGCCGCCGTCATTGGCCCAGTCAAACATGTGGTCGCATGGGAGGTTCGTCTTCGAGAAGGAATTGTCGCAGTCGACACGGACCTCGTCGTTCCCGTCGAAGCGCAGGTGATCTGTGATGTTGAAACTGAAAGGGGTGTACCCCGCATCCAGATGCTCACCGGCAGGGATGCCGTTGACATAGACGCGTGCATCATGGTAAACTGCGTTGAAGCAGATACGTACCTGTTTCCCCTTCATTGCTTCAGAGACGGGAAGGACGCGGCTGTATACGGCCTTTCCTGCATAGTCCTCGAGGCCATCCATGACATTGTAGGTGTGAGGGACAGTCACCTTGACCGGGCCATCCATCCTGCCCGGAACACTGAAGTCCCATTCTCCGTCAAGAGAGATGCTTTCCTGAGCCGTTGCGAGGCCGGAAACAAATAGTGACAAGACAACAATCAGAGCGGTTCTGTTCATTTCTTTCTGTATATGACATCAATTGTAAATGCGAACAAGCTTTCGCTTATGCGAATGAGCGAATATAAAATTACTGAAATTTTCTGAATGTCAGATGATTCCCGCAAAATATCCGACAAGTTTATGCCGTCCTGTTTCCGAGGGTGGGCACGGGTCTCCGGCGGAGAGCAGCCGACGCTCGGAGGCGCATCCATAATACGGAGAAAGCGACCAGGTGATTGGTCGCTTTCTTCATATCTGTCTGTTGACAGCAGGTCTACTGGCCGTAGCCTTCCTCCACTGTGTTGGAAACAAGGGGAACAGCGTAGGCATACTGGGTGACATTGATAAGCACAGAGTAAACCATCATGAATGCTGAATTGAGCTGCTGTCTGGCAAGCGCATAGTCAAGCAAAGACCTGTCGGTAACGGTTGATTCGAGCTCGGCGTCGGCTGCAGCAATCTCCTGCAGTATCGCGATGTACGGTTCCAGTTCAGCCTGAATGACCTTTCTCCATTTTACGGCCTGCTGGATATTGAACTTGTCGATGATGTCATTCTGCTCGCGGCGGCCTTCCTTCCAGAACTCGGGATAGTCTTCCTTGTGCGTCTGATCCCAATAGCTCAGGATGCGCTTGTCGATATCTGCCTCGTTGTCATATACCTGCTGCCTGGCCTCGGAATCATTCCAGGCGGCATTCATTTCGGGGACAATCTGATTCAGGCTGCGCTCAACCTTCTGGATTGTGACGTTCGATGACATCGCGCGATCGAGAATTGCGCTGATCCTGTCGATTACGGAATCGAATTCCTCACCGTTGGTGGCAGTGGATGCCACCGCAGACAAGGAACTGGTGTCCATGCCTTCGAGGATAGACATGATCTCAGTCTCGGTAAGCTGTTCCGGACTCTTGCCGAGCTTCTTCGCTCCGTCGAAGACGGCCTTCTGCATGGCTGCACCATTGTCCGATGATTTCGGGGAGGCCTTGGAGGCGGCAACCCGAACATCATTGGCCTGCTCCACCATATCTATGTTCTGATAGCTGGAAACACCCTTGTCATAATTGCGGAGAGCCTCGGCAGAAGCTCTGCGCTCGGAGGTTATGGCCATCTGGCGGGCGGTAGGGATTCCGGGATATGCTGCGACTGCCTCATTGATGCTCTTGAATATGAATGAGGACTTGTCGCCGCCCATATCGGTCAGCTCCTTGTATGCATCGTAGTAGTAACCTCTGAATGTCCCTTCATTCAGGTCATCCACATAGATCTGATACGGGTCGTCGCCCTTGTCGTAGACACCGCGGGCGGTTCTTGGGAAGCCCTGGGAGTCCACAGTCAAAGACGCCTGCTTTTTCGGAGCCTGGTTCTGGGACTGCTGCTTGCCGCCCATCAGCTTTCCAAGGCCGGCGCCTACTGCACCTTCGACCTTGTCTCCTACTGCTTTCTTCGCCTTGTCGAGCAGGCTCTGCGCTCCTGCCTGGGGCGCAGATACGCACATGAGCGATGCCAGTGCAACGCCGGCGATCATCTTCTTCATGGTACTACTTCTTTATGAATTCAACTCTGCGGTTCTTGGCCTGACCTTCCTTGGTCTTGTTGTCGGCAACGGGCTCATGGGAACCCTTGCCCACTGCGCGGAGGTTCCACTCGTCAACACCGAGCTTCACAAGAGCAGCCACGACTGCCTCTGCACGCTGCTGAGAGAGCGGGTCGTTGACCTTGTCGGAACCCTGGTTGTCGCAGTGACCCTGAACCTCGAAACGGACTGTCTTGTTCTTGAGCATGTAGTCGGCCACCTTCTGGATCTCTTCCATGGACTCGGGAAGGAGAGTGGCCTTGCCGGTCTCGAAGTTGATATTGTTGGTCACAAACTTACCGGTTTCTTCCATTGCCTTTGCAACTGCATCGGTGGTGTTCTGGTCATAGAGAGCCACGGCACCCTGGGCGATGCGGAAGTTCCTGAACTGGGTACCCTTCTTGTTCATCACGCCGTTGCCGAGATATAATGCCTGAGACTCAAGGTAGACGAAGGTTCCGTTCTTTGCATTCGGGATGTTGGCGATGCGGTAGCCGTTGACATAAGCCTTCAGGGCACGCTTGTTGAACGAGATGGCTACGTGGTTCCATGCGTTTTTGTTGACGTTGAATGAGGCATCCGCTTCGCTGCTTTCTCCGGTCAGGGCGTTATGGAAGAACAGTCTGGAACATCCCTGGAACTTCGGGTCGTCCTCGATTGAAATCTTAAGCTCATATACATTGTTCCCCTTTGCTTCTTCGGCATTGCAGTAGAGAGAAAGGACATTGCAATCATCTCTCTGGGCATAGACATACCAGTCGAACTCGATGGTATATTCCTCCGGAAGATAGTTGTAGACATTCTTCATCAGCGGCTGGATACGGCAGAACACGTCTTCGTCCTGAGTGGTGGCAGGAGGAAGGCTGATGACATTTTCGCCTCCGAGTCTGCTCACTTCGCAGATACCCTTGATGAGATTCCACCTGCTCGGGAATTCACCGACCTGCTCGCCGGTGACGTTGTCTTCGAACAATGTCACTGCGCCGGGAACGAAATCGCTC
>JAGHSF010000054.1 GCA_018065985.1 Candidatus Cryptobacteroides choladohippi | reverse complement strand
ATGTTTAACTAATAAATCGAGATCCATTTTTATTTGGATTTCAACTGGAAAATCACTTATGAAATCGATACTCGGCATAGGAAACGCACTCACAGACATATTGGCGGTTCTGCCTGACGACACGCTCCTGAAAACCTACCATCTGCCCAAGGGCAGCATGCAGCATGTCGACATGGAAACGGGAGACAAGATATGGGCGGCACTCAAGCCGCTGGGTGTCAAGTACGTTGCGGGTGGCAGTGCGGCCAATACCATCTGCTGCACAGCAATCTTCGGCATGCCAAGCAGTTTCATAGGCAAGATTGGGGACGACGAACTTGGCCTTCTGTTCAAGAGTGACCAGGAACAGTATGGCATACACACAACCCTGCTCAAGAGCCCTCACTCCAGCGGCAGAAGCATGGTGTTCGTCAGTGGCGGAAATGCCGAGCGCACTTTCGCGGTATATCTTGGCGCGGCGCTCGACCTTGTGCCGGAAGACCTCAAGCCCGAGTATTTCCAGGGACATGACTATTTTCACATAGAGGGATATCTTGTTCAGAATCAGGCACTCATTCGCAGAGCCGTGGAGCTGGCACATGAAGCGGGGTGCATCATCAGCCTCGACATGGCGTCCTATAACGTCGTGGAGAGCAACAACGCTTTCCTGCATGACATAGTCGAGAAGTACGTCGACATAGTCTTTGCAAACGAGACTGAGGCAAGGGCCTTCACAAAGCTGGCCGATCCAAGGGCCGCGCTTGCGGAGATTTCCAGGATGTGCAGCATTGCAGTGGTCAAGGTGGGCAAGGACGGCAGCTGGGTCAGGAGCGGCGATGAGGAATACTACATCCCAGTCTGGCCTGCCGACCCCGTCGATGCCACCGGTGCCGGTGACACCTACGCTGCAGGCTTCCTCTACGCCCATTCCAATCGCATGCCTCTCGAGGTCTGCGGAAAGGTGGGCTCCATCATTGCCGCCAAGGTCGTCGAGGTGGTCGGTACCAAGATCGACATCCCCCGCTGGCGCGCCGCCAAGGCGGAGATCAGGGAACTAATGGCAGAATACACGCAGAAATGATATTCATAAATCCTCTCACCTTGCTTGTGCGCAGGATTGCGCTTCACAAGAAGGCTTCCACCGTTCCTACCAGTATCATCCCTTTGAGCCGTATCGGCAAGGCCACCGTCATCCTCGACATGGATGCCGATGCCGATTTCGTCTCCATGGATGTCAAGAAGTTCTTCACCGAACACGATATCCAGGTGCAGATCCTTAACCTGCAGAAGTGGGATATAAACATATTCGGAATGGTCAAGAAGGCCAAGATGCAGGAAATGTACGACTGGGATGCGGATGTCTTCATCTCTCTTGCAGGTCCTGAGAACTTTACGGCCGAGTATGCCTCACGCTGCAGCAGGGCCCGCTTCAAGATAGGCCGGTACGACCTTCAGCCTGATGTGTATGACATAGTGATAGTCAATCGCGAGCATCAGCTTCCAAGACAGCAGAAGGTGTTCTCGACGATAGTGGAATATTTGTTAAAGATCATCTGATGGGCAAATTGAAAGAATTCGGTCTGGCCGCTCTCAAAGGCTTTGGCATGGGGGCGGGGAGCGTCACTCCAAGTGTTTCCGCGGGCACCATCGCCCTTCTGACCGGCATATATGGCAGAATCATCGACAGCCTCGACGCCCTGTCGAACAAAAAGACCTGGAAGGCTCTCCTCTCGGGGAACATCAAGGAATTCTGGAACCTGATAAACGGCACTTTCCTGGTGGCTCTTGCCCTGGGCTTCGTTGTGAGCGTTCTTGCTCTTGCCGGGGTCGTAGGCTGGGGACTGACACATTACCCCATTATCACATGGTCTTTCTTCTTCGGCCTGATCATCGCTTCCACTGTGCTGCTGCTCAGGGGATTGGACGGGCTGGGATGGACTGATCTCATCTGGGCGGCCATAGGCATCGCCCTCGGCATAGGCATATGCTGCCTGACTCCCTCGGAGTCTCCGGACTCGCTGCTCTACATCTTCATCTGCGGCGCAGTCTCAGTGACCACGATGATACTTCCGGGCATTGCCGGCGCTTTCGTCCTGCAGGTCATGGGAAAGTACGAATACATCATCAACGCCATCGCTCCGCCTGTGAACTGGCCCGTCCTGGGCGTGTTCGCCTTCGGATGCGTCGTCGGACTCCTGGCATTCGCCAAGTTCCTCAAGTGGCTGATGGGCAAATGGGAGAGGCAGACCATAGTGCTGCTTGTAGGCTTCGTGATAGGCTCGCTGCTGCGTCTGTGGCCCTACCATGACATGGAGGCCAACCGCATCGCGCAGGAACTGCGCACCGGCCTTCCCGCAGCGACGGTTGACCTGCAGATTCCCGGAGCCGTCATCTCCTGCATCACCGGCGTTGCCCTGGTGGCAGTCATCGCCTTCATCGGTAACAGAAACAGTAAAGAGGTATGAAACGTATAGCCCTCATTGCAATCCTGCTTGCATCGTCCTTCGCGGGCAATGCCCAGTTCCTGGATTTTGGCCTTGGCGTCGGCCGCAAGGAAAACAAGCCGGTAAAATTCGAGTACGACGTTGATTTCTGGTACTATTTCGACAACAGGGAATTCACGGCATCAGCGGATCTGTATATGGCGTCCGCCACTTCCCATGCCGTGCTTGCGACTCCGTATGCAGGCCTGAGCGTGCAGCAGGGCGGGAACGTGAACCACAGGTTCATGCTGGGTGCGGAGTTCTGCAGGTATATGGGTGCCGGTGAGAAACTGGCCGATGTCCCCAAGGAGGTGCTTGCGTTCTATGATATGCATGCAACAGGCAGGCGTGGCAGGTTCGAGGCCGTAGCCGGGATTTTCCCACGTGCCTTCCAGGAGGAGGATTATTCCGAGGCCATCTACAGCGGCGGCCTGAAGTTCGGTGACAGGAATTACGAGGGCTGCATACTCAAGTATGGCAATGAACGCTTCTATGCCGAACTCGGGCTTGACTGGATGGGAAGATATGGCTATGACGTCAAGGAACGCTTTCAGGTTTTCACCGCCGGCCATTGGGACGCCACGCCGTGGCTGAGACTTGGATGGGCTGCTGTGATGTATCATTTTGCGGGTTCCGTGATTGCTCCCGGAGTGGTCGACAATCATCTGCTGAACCCTTATGTCAAGTTGAATTTCGCAAAGCAGACTGGCCTGCAGGAGCTTTCGCTCAAGGCTGGCGGCCTGCTGACATATCAGTGGGACCGCATGCATTCGGATGCCGTACAGTTCCCGGGTGGCGGCGAATTCGTCCTTGCCCTTCGCAACTGGAATGTGGGCATCAAGGATGTCCTCTATGCCGGCAAGGGCATTCAGCCCTACTATTTCGATACGGATTCTTCCGGAGAGATGTATGGCAGCCGCCTCTATATGGGTAATCCATTCTACCGCAGCGGCCCGTACAACATGACGGAGATATCATACAGCCCGAAGATTACCGATTATCTGAGGCTGGACCTTATGGTCCGCCTGTACTGCGGTGTCTATCCTGAGCACACCGGCTCGTTCGGCCTTGCCGGCAACCAGGAGATATGCTCTCTGATCTTTGATCTTGACAGGATTCTCAATCCCGGACGTGTCTGCGGCAGGCTGGGATCGCCGGAACCTGCAAAGAAGACACAGCGCAGGACCCGTTCCGGCAGGTTCCTGTCACTGTAGCGTCAGGCATCCTGTGCCTTCTACATGCACAGTTCGACAGGGCAGTGGTCCGATCCGAATATCTCGTTGTGGATCTCGGTGCCGGTGATGCGGTCTTTCAGCGATTCTGATACAAGGAAGTAGTCGATGCGCCAGCCCACGTTCCTTTCACGTGCAGCCATCCTGTAGGACCACCATGAGTATTTTGCCTCGCCGGGATGCTGATAGCGCCATGTGTCGCAGAACCCTGCCGCGAGCAGTTCGGTGAACTTGCCGCGTTCCTCGTCAGAGAATCCAGCGTTGAAGTGGTTGGTTGCGGGGTTCTTGAGGTCTATCTCCTCGTGGGCCACATTCATGTCTCCGCAGATCACCACGCCCTTCTTTGCTGCAAGCCCGCTCACATAGGCGCGGAAGGCGTCCTCCCACTGCATGCGGTAGTCCAGGCGCTTAAGCCCGTCCTGAGAGTTGGGAACATAGACGCAGACCAGATAGAACTCGGGCATCTCGAGCGTTACGCAGCGGCCTTCGTGGTCGTGCTCGTCGACTCCGATTCCGTAGCTGACGCTTAGCGGCTCGTGCTTCGTGTAGATGGCGGTGCCGGAGTAGCCCTTCTTGTCGGCGTAGTTCCAGTATGAACGGTAGCCCAGGAACTCAAGGTCGATCTGGCCGGCCTGGAGTTTGGTTTCCTGAAGGCATACGAAGTCGGCATCGAGCTCCTCGAAGATGTCGGCGAAGCCCTTTCCACATACGGCACGCAGGCCGTTCACGTTCCAGCTTATGAACTTCATCCTTCTATTCGATTGTCCACTCTGCACCGTTCTTGCCGTCCTTGACCTGGATGCCCAGGGCCTTCAGGGAGTCTCTGATATGGTCTGAGGTGGTCCAGTCCTTGGCAGCCTTGGCAGCCGCGCGCTGTTCAAGCACCATATCCATGAGTCCGGCTATCACCTTGCCGGAGGTTCCGTCGGTGCCTTCCTCGTCCTTGAGGCCCAGCACGCCGAAAACAATATCATCGAAGAGCTGGCAGAGAGTGTCGAGGTCTTCCTTGGCAAGCCTGATGCTGCCTGCCTTGGCGCTGTTGATTATGCGTACGGCCTCGGAGATGCCTGCAAGGGCGATAGGGGTGTTCATGTCGTCGCAGAGAGCGTCATAGACATTCTCCCAGAGAGCCTTCACTTCGGCATTCACTGCGCTGCAGCTGTCGGGTGCCACTCCGAATGCCTCTTCACCGTACACATACCGGGGAGCCTTGCGGCCGACCATGGCATAGAGGTCCTTGGCAGCCTGCATGAGGCGCTTCAGACCCTTCTCGGCAGCCTGCAGGGCATCATTCGAGAAGTCGAGAGTTCCGCGGTAGTGCGCCTGGAGAATGAAGAAGCGTATTGTCATGGGGCTGTATGCCTGTGCGAGCTTCTCGTGCTCGCCGGCAAAGAGCTGGGGCAGGGTGATGAAGTTGCCGAGGCTCTTGCCCATCTTCTGACCATTGATGGTGATCATGTTGTTGTGTACCCAGTAGTGCACGCCCTGGGTGCCGCGGCATGCCACGTTCTGTGCGATCTCGCACTCGTGGTGGGGGAACATGAGGTCCATTCCGCCACCGTGGATGTCGAACTCCTGACCAAGATATTTCTCGCCCATGACAGAGCACTCGAGGTGCCAGCCGGGGAATCCTTCGCCCCAGGGTGAGGGCCAGCGCATGATATGCTCAGGCTCGGCCTTTTTCCAGATGGCGAAGTCGAATGGAGCACGCTTGTCGCTCTGGCCGTCAAGCTCGCGCGTACCCTCGAGTGTGTCGTCGAGGTTGCGACCGCTGAGCACGCCGTACTTGTGGTCCCCGTTGTACTTGCGCACGTCGAAGTAGATGCTGCCGTTCGACTCGTAGGCGTAGCCTGCGTCGAGGATGCGTTTCACTGCCTCTATCTGCTCCACGATGTGTCCGCTGGCCCTGGGCTCGATGCTGGGAGGGGCCACGTTGAGCTTGCGCATGGCCTCGTGGTAGCGCAGGGTATAGGTCTGCACCACCTCCATGGGCTCAAGCTGCTCCAGGCGCGCCTTCTTTGCAATCTTGTCCTCACCTGCATCCGCGTCGTGCTCAAGATGGCCTACGTCGGTGATGTTGCGCACGTAGCGCACCTTGTATCCGAGGTGGCGCAGAAGCTTGCTGAGCACGTCGTAGGTCACTCCGGGGCGGGCGTGGCCGAGGTGGGCGTCACCATAGACGGTGGGGCCGCACACATACATCCCGACGTGACCGGGGTTCACGGGCTTGAATACTTCCTTTGTTCTGGTAAGGGTATTTGTGAGTCTGAGTGTTTTCATGTCTGCATCTTTGGTCTATCATACAAATATACGAAACTTTACAATTCAAAGCCCTTTTGTGCCTTTGAATTCTTCCATCTTTCCATCAGGCATGTGCGTGCCGGCGGCTTTGCCGGAATACGAAAGGAGCCCGGCCATCGGGCCGGGCTCCTTCTATCTGAGCTGCAATCTGTTAAAGATCGTTGAGTTCTGCGATTGCATCGTCCTTGCGGCCGACAACAATGTCCTGGTAGTTCTTGAGACCTGTACCTGCAGGAATCAGGTGACCGCAGATCACATTCTCCTTAAGTCCTTCGAGGTAGTCGACGCGGCCGCGGATAGCTGCCTCGCTGAGTACCTTTGTGGTCTCCTGGAATGATGCTGCCGACATGAAGCTGTCAGTCTTGAGGGCGGCGCGGGTGATACCCTGGAGTATCAGACGTGCTGTTGCAGGGAGTGCGGGACGTGTCACGAGAGGCTTGAGGCCCTGACGCTCGAGTGAGGCGTTCTCGTTGCGCATCTCGCGTGCATTGATGATGTCGCCGTCGGTGTACTTCTGTGAGTCGCCGGGAGCGCATACCAGATACTTGCCGTAGATGCGGTCGTTCTCGTCCATGAACTTCCACTTGTCGACCATTTCCTCCTGAAGGAAGGTGGTGTCACCGGGATTGGTGATCTCTACCTTGCGCATCATCTGGCGTACGATGATCTCGAAGTGCTTGTCATTGATCTTCACACCCTGGAGGCGGTAAACTGCCTGAACCTCGTTTACGATGTACTCCTGAGCCTTTACAGGACCGAGGATGGCGAGGATGTCGCTGGGTGATACGCCACCGTCTGAGAGGGGAGTACCAGCCTTTACATAGTCGTCCTCCTGAACAAGGATCTGCTTGGTCATGGGCACGAGATAGCTCTTCTTTGCGCCACTCTTGCTCTCGACGATGATTTCCCTGTTACCACGCTTTACCTTGCCCATGATGACCTGACCGTTGATCTCGGAGAGGATTGCAGGGCTTGAAGGGTTGCGTGCCTCGAAGAGTTCGGTAACTCGGGGCAGACCACCGGTGATATCGCTGGCCTTTCCGAAGGTACGGGGGATCTTCATGATGATGTCACCGACCTTGACCTGCTGACCGTCCTCGATGAGAACCTGTGCCTTGACAGGGAGGTTGTACTGCTTGACAGTGTCACCTGCCTCGTTGAGGATATGGAGGGTAGGGCTCTTGGTCTTGTCCTTGGACTCTATAATGGTCTTGCTTGTGCTCTCTGCACCTGACTCGGTAACCTCCTTCTCGTAGGTTGTACCCTCGATCATGTTCTCGTAGCGTACGGTACCGGCGGTCTCCACGATCGTGAGTGCGTTATATGCATCCCACTCGCAGATCCTGTCGCCCTTCTTGACGCTGTCTCCGTTCTTCTTGAACAGGATTGCGCCGTAGGGGATGTCGTACTGAGAGAATGTCATTCCGGTGTTCTCGTCCACGATGCGGAGTTCGGTCATGCGGCTTACGACAACTTCCTCTGTCTCGCCGAGGTCGTTGACTCTCTGGATGGTACGGAGTTCTTCGAACTCGACGCGTCCGTTGTACTTTGAATCAACTGAAGAATCAGCGGCTGCTGAAGATGCTGTACCACCGACGTGGAAGGTACGCAGGGTAAGCTGTGTACCAGGCTCACCGATTGACTGTGCAGCGATGACGCCGACAACTTCGCCCTTCTCGACCATGCGGCTGGTGGCGAGGTTGCGTCCGTAGCACTTTGCGCAGACACCCTTGCGGCTCTCGCAAGTGAGGACGGAGCGGATCTCGACCTGCTCGATGGGGAGAGAGTCGATGAGATCGGCCTCTTTCTCGCGGATTTCCTCACCGGCCTTGATGATGAGCTCGCCGGTAAGAGGATTGAAGATATCGTGAACGGATGTACGTCCGAGGATTCTCTCGCCGAGAGACTCCACAACCTCATCCTTGTTCTTGATGGCTGTAGCGATAAGACCACGCAGAGTGCCGCAGTCCTCCTCGTTGATGATGACGTCGTGTGAGACGTCGACAAGACGACGGGTGAGGTAACCTGCATCGGCAGTCTTGAGGGCGGTATCGGCAAGACCCTTTCGTGCTCCGTGGGTACCGATGAAGTACTCAAGCACTGTCATACCCTCCTTAAGGTTGGAGATGATAGGGTTCTCGATGATGTCCGCACCGCTGCCGCCGGCCTTCTGGGGCTTGGCCATAAGGCCTCGCATACCGCAGAGCTGCTTGATCTGCTGGGTTGAACCACGGGCTCCGGAATCCAGCATCATGAATACAGGGTTGAAGCCCTGCTGGTCAGATGAGATCTGCTTGGTCACGATGCTTGAGAGCTTGTTGTCGACTGAAGACCAGAGGTCGATGACCTTGTTGTAACGCTCGTTGTTGGTGATGAAACCCATCTCGTAGTCGTCGCGGATGCTGGCAACCTGCTTGTAGGCGTCGCTTACCAGGGTCTGCTTCTCTGCGGGAACGAGCACGTCACCGAGGTTGAATGATATACCGGCACGGAATGCCTGGTCGTAACCGAGGTTCTTGATGTCGTCGAGGAACTTTGCAGTCCTGGTGACACCGGTGCACTTGATTACGTTGGTGATGATCTTTCTGAGAGACTTCTTTCCGAGCACCTCGTTTACATAGGGCACCTCGTCGGGAACGAACTCGTTCACGATGATTCGGCCTGCGGTGGTCTTGACCATCTGCATGCCCTTTGACTCGTCCTGCTTGTCAGCGGGGATGCGGACATTGATCTCTGCGTGCATGTCGATGGCCTTCTCGTTGTATGCAACGATGACTTCCTCAGCGGAGTAGAAGCTCTTGCCCTCGCCCTTTGCGCCCGGACGGATCTTGGTGATGTAGTACAGACC
>JAGHSF010000029.1 GCA_018065985.1 Candidatus Cryptobacteroides choladohippi | reverse complement strand
GTCGTATGTCGAATCATTCGGGTTCTCCGTGGTCCGCGATCTTGAGGGTCACGGACTCGGCAGGGAGATGCACGAACAGCCCGGCGTGCCGAATTACGGCCGCAGGGGGATAGGCACCCACCTCGTCGAGGGAATGGTCATATGTATCGAGCCGATGATCAATGCCGGAAGAAAAGACGTCTATCTCGAGAGAAACGGGTGGGGCGTCAGGACTTCCGACCATAAGAAATCCGCTCATTACGAACTTACGGTTGTTGTCCGTAAAGGCAGGGCTGAACAGCTGTCAACCTTTGATTTTATCGAGAAAGATCCCACGATCAATTTTTAAGAAGATTTTTTATAATGTCAAAACAAGTAGCTATAGAACAGGACGGAAAGGTCATTGAAACTCTTCCCAACGCGATGTTCAAGGTAGAGCTCGAGAACGGTCACGTCCTCCTCTGCAACATCTCCGGGAAAATGAGAATGAACTACATCCATATTCTTCTCGGCGACCGGGTTAAGGTTGAAATCTCTCCTTATGACTTGACCAAGGGAAGAATATCTTTCAGATACAAATAAAAATTTCAAGATATGAAAGTCAAAACATCCATCAAAAAACGCAGCGAGGATTGCAAGATCGTACGTCGCAAGGGACGTCTCTACGTTATCTGCAAGAAGAACCCCAAGTTCAAGATGCGTCAGGGATAATAGTCTAAGTCTAACAAATTTATTAAAGTATAATTATGGCACGTATAGCCGGTGTTGATTTACCTAACAACAAGAGAGGAGAGATAGGTCTTACCTATATCTTCGGTATCGGTCGCAGCACAGCCGTCAAGATTCTTGACGAGTGCGGCATCGATCGTGGTATTAAAGTCGGTGACTGGGACGATGCCCAGACAGCAGCGATCCGCGCAAAGGTCGGTGAGCTCCGTATCGAGGGTGAACTTCGTTCTACAGTCCAGATGAACATCAAGCGTCTTATGGACATTGGTTGCTATCGCGGAATCCGCCATCGTATCGGACTCCCCGTGCGCGGCCAGAGCACCAAGAACACCGCCCGTACGCGCAAGGGTCGCAAGAAGACTGTTGCCAACAAGAAGAAGGCTACCAAGTAAAATCAGATGAATTATGGCAAAGAAAACTACAACATCCAAGAGAGTTGTCAAGGTTGAAGCTTATGGCGAGGCTCATATTTCATCAACCTTCAACAATGTAATCGTATCCCTTACCAACGCTCAGGGTCAGGTTATTTCCTGGGGCTCAGCCGGTAAGTGCGGTTTCCGCGGTTCAAAGAAGAACACTCCTTACGCTGCACAGATGGCAGCCGAGGATGCAGCCAAGACTGCATTCGACGCAGGTCTCCGCAGAGTAAAATGCTATGTAAAGGGTCCCGGTGCCGGACGTGAGTCAGCCATCCGTACCATCAACAACGCAGGTATCCTCGTAACCGAGATCATCGACGTTACCCCTATGCCTCACAATGGTTGTCGTCCTAAAGGCCGTCGTAAAGTTTAATCAATTAAAGAAGAATTACTATGGCAAGATATACTGGTCCCAGCACCAAGATCGCCCGTAAATTCGGCGAGCCCATTTTCGGCGGTGACAAATATTTCGAGAAGAGAAACTACGCTCCCGGTCAGCACGGTCTCGCTTCAAAGCGCAAGAAGGCCAAGGAGTATGGTACTCAGCTCAAGGAGAAGCAGAAGGTCAAGTACATGTATGGTGTGCTCGAGCGTCAGTTCCGCAACACATACGACAAGGCTGCCCGCATGGCAGGTCAGAAGGGTGAGAACCTCATCCTCCTCCTTGAGAGCCGTCTTGACAACGTTGTATACCGTTGTGGTATCGCTCCCAGCCGCGCAGCTGCACGTCAGCTTGTGAACCATCATCACATCACCCTCAACGGAGAGATCTGCTCTATCGCATCCACCTTCGTCAAGCCCGGTGACACTGTTGCAGTTCGCGAGCGCAGCAAGAGCCTCGAGGTTATCCAGAACAGCGTAGCTTCAGTTACCAAGTACTCTTGGATCGATTTCGACACCAAGACTCTCACTGGTAAGTTCCTCAACGTTCCTACCCGCGCAGAGGTTCCTGAGAACATCAACGAGCAGCTTATCGTCGATCTCTACTCTAAATAAAATTTAACACCACGATAAAATTATGGCAATCTTAGCATTTCAGAAACCTGACAAGGTCATCATGCTCGAAAGCACCGATACCGTTGGCCGTTTCGAATTCCGTCCCCTCGAGCCCGGATACGGACAGACCATAGGTAATGCTCTCCGCCGCATACTCCTGGCCTCACTGGAAGGTTTTGCCATCAGCCAGATCAAGATCGAAGGCGTTGACGACGAGTTCCAGACTATCACTGGAGTCATTGAGGGCATGCAGGATATCATCCTCAACCTCAAGCAGGTCCGTTTCCGCCGCATGGTCGAGACCGTGGATTCTGAGACGGCAAACATCGTCATCAGTGGCAAGAAGGAGTTCACAGCAGAGGATATATCTAAAGGATTGTCTTCTTTCAAGGTGTTGAATCCTGAGCAGCACATCTGCTTCCTTGAGCCCTCAGTAAAAATTGAAATCGCCATCTCCATCACAAAGGGACGCGGTTTCGTTCCCGCTGAGGAGCTTCGCGACGAGAATGCCCCTATCGGCACCATCGCCGTCGATGCCATCTACACTCCTATCCGCAAGGTCAACTGGAGTGTCGAGAACTGGCGCGTGGAGCAGAAGACTGACTACGAGAAGCTCAATCTCGAGATTGTGACAGATGGTTCCATCTCCCCGAACAATGCCCTTCAGGAGGCAGCAAGCATCCTCATCTACCACTTCAAGCTCTTTACAGACGACAAGAAGATGTCTCTCGAGAGCACTGAGGTTACCGAGAGCAAGGAGCTTGACGAGGAGTCACTCCGCATGCGTCACCTTCTTCTTACCAAGCTCTCTGACATGGGTCTTTCAGTACGTGCATTCAACTGCCTCAAGGCTGCTGACATCGACACCTTCGCTGATCTTGTATCATACTCACGTGCAGAGCTTATGAAGTTCCGTAACTTCGGCCGCAAGTCCCTCAGTGAGATAGACCTGCTGGTTGAGAAGATGAAGCTGTCGTTCGGAATGGACGTCACAAAGTATAATATTGAACCGAAGCCCAAAAAAATTGAACAACAATGAGACACAATAAAGCCGTAAATCATCTTGGACGTCAGAGCGGTCATCGCAAGGCCCTCCTCGCCAACATGGCTTCCTCTCTTATCGTGAACAAGCGCATCACCACCACCGTTGCCAAGGCAAAGGCCCTCAAGAGCTACGTTGAGCCGCTTATCACTAAGTCAAAGGAAGATACTACCCACAACCGTCGCGTCGTGTTCAGCTACCTCAAGGACAAGAATGCAGTCAGCGAGCTGTTCCGCACAATTGCACCCAAGGTTGCAGACCGTCCCGGTGGATATACCCGCGTCCTTCATCTTGGTTTCCGTCAGGGAGATGCAGCCGACATGGCTCTCATCGAACTGGTAGACTTCAACGAGGCAGCTCTCGCATCTGCTCCCAAGGCAGCTAAGAAGAGCACCCGCCGCAGCAAGGCCAAGAAGGCAGAAGAGGCTCCCGTAGAGGAGGCTCCCAAGGCAGAAGAGTAGTCCATACTACGATAAATGAAAAGAGGAAGTCATTCGGCTTCCTCTTTTTTTTGCAGTATGTTTTCAGACGCTATTCTATGGTCTTGAACGGCATATCCCAGCCCGTGAGCGTTGAGATGTAGGGGATTATGCAGCTGGCTACCTTGCGGTGGCCGCTGTAGTTCGGATGCCAGGATGCACCGAGGTCCGACCCTTCGTTGTGGGCATCATGCTGAATGCTTGTCCAGTGTACGTTCGAATAGCCACAGCTTTCTGCCGCCGTCTGTACATACTGGTGCATCAGAGTGTCGGCCTTTGAAGCTACGCACAGTATCGGCACGAGTTCACCGTAATTGCTCCGAATCTTGCCGATAAGGTCCCTGTAGCCGCTGCACCAACTCTCGATCGAGGGTTGCTTGCCTGTGGAGAAATCGTTTGTTCCGAGGTAGATGACAACTATATCAGGGGTGTATTCGCACTCTGACGCATCCCATTTGAAGTCTGTCCTGTGGTCGTCGAATACCTGCGAGTACCTCACCGGCATGGTGTTGGGCTCGTCATTTCCGTCGTAATTGCGAACTATTCCACGTCCGGAATGTGCCACCAGCATGATGTCTGCATCGAAGTATCTGCCGGCGATGGCTGCGTAGGTCAGGTTGCAGTTCTCTTCTTCGCCGCGGAACGGTTGGCTGCGGTCGGCAGCCTCGGTACCGTATCCGCAGGTGTACGAGTCGCCGATGAACTCGATGTGTCGGAGCTTTGGCTCGTCGGGAGAAAGGAATGCCCCGTCGGTCTCGAAGCCGTTCACGGTGATGCAGCCCTGCTCGCCTTCGGTGCGTTTCTGTATGATGACTTCGTGGCTGCCTTTCCTGAGGCCGGAGCAGAGCGTGACGGTCTGCTCGCCTGATTCAGTCTTGAATTTGGAGTCTTCCTTTGCCACAGGGGCCTTGTCGACCCATACGTTGAACCAGTCGGAGCCATCCTGTATGCAGAACATCTTCAGGCATGTTCCGCTGAATCTGATACGTATCGTTGTGCCGCTCCAGTCGAAGCTGACCTTGCTGCCCTCGGTGAGGGTCCTGCCGATATAGCGGACTTTATAATCGGAACCAGGAATGGTCGTTGCACCGATATTGGCGCAACAAAGAAGAAAAATGAGTGTTAATATGCGTTTCATGACCTACAAAAATAGCCAATAATTATTATTTTTGTATGACGTAGAAGCATTACTGAAATGAAACATTTTTCTTTACCCAAGGATGGCGGTCTTCTGCTGGAAGGCCTTCCTTCAGATCTGCTCCATGCAGACCAGAAAGTATTTACCGACGTTTACAGCGAGCCATCAGCTGCCAGCGAAGTCATTGCTGACAAGGTGATTGCAGCCATCAAAGCCCATCAGAAGTCAAATTCTGGTTCTCTTTTCAAGCTGGGACTCACTACCGGTGCAACTCCCACTTCGCTTTACAAGTGGCTCAGCGCCAGGTGTGAAGAAGGGAAAGTTTCTTTCAAGAACGTAGCCATCTTCTCCATCGACGAGTATTATCCCACCAGCAACGACGCAAAGCAGAGCCGCAACTGCCGCCTGCACGAGAGCCTTCTCGACAAGATTGACATTCTCCCCGAGAATATCCATATTCCCGACGGAACCGTTCCTCGCGATCAGGTCTCACATTACTGCGCCGATTTCGACAAGGCAGCACGCGGACTTGACCTCCTTGTCATAGGCATAGGCAAAGATGGGCAGGTTGGCTTCAACGAACCTGGCGTTTCAGAACAGAGCCGCACCAGGACCGTGCTTCTGCCCTATGCATCCCGCAAGATTCAGGCCCGCAACTTCAATGGTGAGCTCTCTTCCACTCCCAAGAACGCCATTACCGTGGGCATGAGCACCATGCTCAGCGCCAAGAAGGTTTACCTGATGGCATGGGGCGAGGCCAAGGCTGAGGCCGTACGTCAGATTGTCGAGGGTGATGCAACCCCGGACTGCCCTGCGAGCCTCTTCCAGCATCACAACAACGTACGCATGTTCGTTGACGAGACTGCCGGCAGCCTGCTCTCACGAGAGGTCGCTCCATGGCTCATAGGTCCCTGTGAATGGACTCCCAAGTTCCGCCGCAAGGCAGTCATATGGCTCTGCCAGAAGGTAGGGAAGCCCATCCTTAAGCTCACCCAGCAGGACTATCTCCAGAATTCACTGGAGGAACTTCTCGAGCTCTACGGCCCTTACGACAAGATCAACATAGAGGTCTTCAACGACCTTCAGCATACAATTACCGGCTGGCCCGGAGGCAAGCCCAATGCAGATGACTCCACCCGACCGGTAGCTTCGTCTCCCTATCCCAAGACTGTGCTCATCTTCTCGCCCCATCCCGACGATGACGTGATTTCAATGGGTGGTACATTCATCCGTCTCACCCATCAGGGCCATAACGTGCACGTTGCATATGAGACTTCAGGTGACCTCGCCGTTCACGACGATGTTGTGATTCAGCATATGGATGCCGCACGTGAGCTTGGCTTCGAAGACCGTTACGACGAAGTTTGCAGGATTATTGAATCCAAGGTCCCCGGTGCTCCCGAGCCCAAGGAACTCCTTGCCATCAAGGCGGCCATACGTCGTTCCGAGGCACGTGGTGCAGACCGTTCGTTCGGTCTGGAAGATTCTCACGTTCACTTCCTCAATCTCCCGTTCTACGAGTCAGGAGGCGTCACCAAACTCCCCAGGACCCAGGTGGATGTGGATATCATCAAGAAGCTTATGAACGATCTCAAGCCTCACCAGATATACATGGCAGGCGACCTTGCCGACCCTCATGGGACACATCGTGTATGTACCGAGGCCGCTCTCGAGGCTCTCGAGCAGCTGCGCGAAGAAGGTGCCGAGTGGATTGACGGCTGCAATGTATGGCTGTACCGCGGCGCCTGGATGGAGTGGGAACTTGGCAGAGTGGACATGGCCGTTCCTCTGAGTCCCGACGAGGTTGTGGAGAAGCGTCACGCCATCTACCATCATCTGTCCCAGAAGGACATCGTTCCTTTCCCGGGCGACGACCCTCGCGAGTTCTGGCAGAGAGCCGAGGAGCGCACCTCCAACACCGCACGCATGTACGATGAGCTTGGAATGGCAGAATATCAGGCAATTGAGGTATTCTTGAAGTTATTCTAAAAATCATTTGGATATTTGATTTTTATCTTTACCTTTGCAGTGTACTAGTTAGGTGGTACACTGCAAAATTTCAGTATTATGAAAACGAATAACGAATACAAGACAGCTGCAAAGGCAGCATTGAAAGGCAACTGGGCAATCTCGGCCTTGACCTCTTTTGTGCAGACGCTGCTCTCTGCAGGCACGCTGCTCGCCATCTTTGTCGTGAATCCTCTGAGTACCGGTTTCCACAATGCTCTCAGGAAACTCATGCACATGGAAGACAACGACGTGTTCAGCAATTCTTTCAACATCGGCTTCGATGACTATACTCACAAGGTCGCAACAGATCTCCTGCGAGACGTGTTCATCTTCCTCTGGTTCCTGTTGCTCTTTGTTCCTGGAGCCATCAAGCATTATTCCTATGCCTGCGTGGATTATCTCCTCATCGACAAGCCGGATCTTTCCGCTGACGAGACTATCCATCTTAGCCGTGAGATGATGAAAGGTCACAAGTGGGAACTGTTCTGCCTTGACCTCAGCTTCCTCGGCTGGGCTCTCATCTGCCTCGTTTTCACCGTTGGAATCGGCTTCTTCTGGCTGTCACCTTATGTGAAGACGGCAAGGGCCGCTTTCTATGAGGACCTTGTTGCAGAGTACGAGGCAAAAGCCGTCTAGACGCTTTGTTCGGAATGACATATTCGGGTGCCGTGGAATTCCACGGCGCCCGTTTCATTTTCAATGATGTCAAGGTTGGCGGGGGTGATGCCGGCCCCGGGCATGATGATGATGCGCCCGTCGGCTCTCTTCACGAGTTCCGCAATAAGTTCCATGCCTTCGTATGCTGACGGCTTCTGGCCTGATGTCAGAAGCCTGTCGCAGCCGAGCGCTATGATTTGATCAAGAGCTGCGAAAGGCTCGGCACATTCGTCGAACGCGCGGTGGAAGGTGACGGAGAGCCTGCGTTCGGAGCCGTTCCCGCGGGCACGGGAGACTAGGCGCCCCATCATGGGCAGGTCGATGCTGCCGTCTTCCTTCAGGGCTCCTATGACCACCCCTGCGGCACCAAGACGGCGGCAGGCATCGATGCTGCGAAGCATCTGTCGCTCTTCCTCCTCGTTGAACACGAAATTGCCTCCACGCGGGCGTACAAGCACGTTTACCGGTAGTCCGAGCGCCACGGTTTCGGCTATGTTCGCTTCCGACGGGGTCACACCTCCGATGGCGATTTCCTCGCATAGCTCAATACGTCCAGCCCCGCCTTCGAGGGCGGTCCTGGCCTCGGCGGCGCTTGTGCAGCATGCTTCAAGCAGTCTTGCCATTGTCCGTTATATGATCAATCGATGGTTATGACAAGCTCGTCGTCGGCATTCATCTTCAGGCCTTCGAATACTATTTCCTTGAGTTCTCCGGCATTCTGCACGGAAACGGGGATTTCGGTGCCGTTGAGCATTGCATGCACCTCCGTTCCGTTGCATCTCAGCTGGAATGCGTTGAGGGAAAGCCTGCCGTATTTGAGGCTGATTGTGTTTTTCTGGCCATCGGCCGTCCTCTCCTGGCTTAGGTTGCCCCAGCCTTCGGCGGAGGTGAAGAATCCTGTGATTCCGTCTTCAGCAATCTTGGGGTCGAAGGCCATCACGCCCCTGGGACCGTCATACCAATAGCCCTGGATGGCATGCAGCACTCCGTATGAGGCCATGGCCCTGGCGTAGTGGTCGCCGCACTCGATCTCGTTCCAGGGATTGTGCTTGGCGCCGTCGTATCTCGAATCCACGCCGCGGACGATGGCCAGGCCTTCGTCCACCATGCCCTTCTCGATCATACCGGTGGCCACCTGATACTCTATTCCGGTCCAGACCTCGTCTCGGTAGCGTACGCCGTCCTCGCCGGGATGCTTGCTGTGGGGCCAGGTGCAGATGAGCAGTCCGGGTTCGCCGGAATGTGCGTAATATCTTTCGGGGAGATGAGCCTCCGTCTGGTCCTTCACGTCGCGTGCCCAGTTATACTTCCATACAGAATGCAGGGCCTTGTCCTCGGCATCGGCCGGGTAGATGTCGCCAAGCCTCAGCAGGCTTGCCCACGTCTGCCCGAACAGCTGGTCGGCCAGACAGCCTTTGCCGTACTGGAACTTGGGATATTCTTTTTCGTCCACGTCCTGGTAGAAGTATTCGCCGTTCCAGAGCCTGTCCATGGTTCCACGGCTTCCGGCCTCATAGATCTCCTTGTAGCGTTTTGCCGCCAGGGTGTCTTTCATTATCAGCGCCATCTGCTCTCCTGCGCGGAGTGCTGCAAGATAAAGTCCTCCCACATAGGTGTTGGCACCGTTGAAGGAGATGTCGTAGGTGTTGGGCTGTGTCTTGACGATGAGGCCGTCGGGTTCCGGTCCGTCCTCACCTATGATATAGTCGAGAGACAGTTTCACCTTGTCCCAGTTGCGGCTCAGGAAATAGTTGTTGCGGCTCATCAGGTGCTCCCTGTACATCCTGAGGATGACGGAGGCATGGCCGTCGATCAGTATTCCGTGCTCTCCGTTCCTTGACATGATGCCGCCGTCCGGCTGCAGAGACACGGAGTAGTCGGTCTTTTCGCGAAGATTGCGCTCGAGTTCGGGGAAAAGGGCCGCCATGGCCTGGGCGTAACCCCATACGTGGGTGCATGTGCCTTCGCATGAACCTACGCCTTCCCATGCCCAGAACTTGTCGTTCGCCCACCACTGGCAGGTCTCGCTTGCGAGGATGGATGCAGACATCATGATCCTGTTTGCGAGCCAGTAGGGGATGGTGGTGTCGATATAGTATGCATCGTGGAACGTGTGCGTATCCGCCGACAGCGATTCATAGTTGCTGAATATGAAGTCTGCAACGTCCATGGAAGAGTCGAACCAGTTGGAGTACATGTTGCCTATGGCGGGAGAATTGGGCGGCAGGGGACGGTTCCATTCAGATCCCTTGTAGCTCAACGGCCTGTTGGGGAAATACCAGGTGAGTGCATATCTGATGGTCCTGGATTCTCCGGGAGCGAGTCTGATGCTGCTGGCAAGGCCTCCCACGAGCTTGTTGCCCAGGGCATCTTCCGCATAGTCCTTTCCTGTTCCCAGGCTGGCCTCTGCCGTTGCCTCGGGGTCAAATACCGAGAGTGCGAGGTTTCCGAAATATGCATGGTCCTCCGAGATGGAGATGCCCGGCATGGGGATGGGTGTGTCGGTGAACTCGATGTTGTCTACGCTGATATGGCCCCAGTCTCCGATTTCATCGTCCACTATCTCAAGGACGGCCGTACGGCCCTGGTATTCGCTCACGTCCCAGTTCCTCGGCAGGAAATCCTCATTGTTGTTTCCTTCTGCGCTGAGGACGACCTTGCCGTCGACAAGGAGATTCATGCAGGTGGTCCTTTTGTGGGAGCCTCCTGAAATGTTGAAGGTGATGTACTTCCTGCAGATCTTGAACGGGGTGGAGGTCAGTTTTCCCTTGGAGACATCACTGTTGAGGTATGAGTTCGCAAGGAAGCGTCCGTACACGCCTTCGATCCTGTCCTGGTTGCCGAGCTCTCCGGGAGCGGGCCTGGTCGAGAAAGCTTCGCCTTCGGGAGTCCATTTCGCGTATGTGCCGCTTTCGAAGTTGTCGAACATGACAGGCTTGCGCTTCGACGGGGCCTGGGGTGCAGGAGGGATGTTCTTTATCTGCATGTCCATGAAGACGGACTTCACGCTTCCGTTGTCGACCACCTTGTTCCTGAGGACGCCGGTAGCCCTGTCCTTGAGGTCGATGCATACCAGATTCTGCATGCGGCCTGTGAGTTTCACATCGACGTCCCCGTTGGAGGTGTTGCGTACGGTGTATTCCATTATGGTTGCCGGGGTTCCGGAGCGCCTTGCATCCAGCGGGACGAACGGTGAGTAGAACTCGGCGCTTACGCTTACGGGAAGATCGCCTTTCTTTCGTGCATAATCAACATAGGCGATAGGGTATTCGCCTGTGAAGGATATGTCGTCGAAGTCTTTCCTGCTCAGTTCGTAGTCCTTGCCGTCCACGCTCAGTGTGAATCCCTGGTCGATGTAGCTGAGAGGCTCGAAAGTCTGGTAACATACGTGCCAGGGGCCGGAAGGTGTGTCGAAGTCGAGCAGTGAGTCCACACCGTATCCCGTGTTGTATGCGTTGTTTGCAATCCACCAGTTGGCAAGGGTTCCGTCGCCCCTGACATACAGCTGGCCGGCGCATATGCCGCCTACGGGCATGCCTATGGTGAGAAGTTCATCTCCCTTGTAGACCTTTCTCTCTCCTTTGAGGTCTGTGTTGCCTACAAAGGCCTTGATGTCGCCTTTGTCTTCCGAAACCAGGTGGTCTGGGGAAATCTGTGCATTGGCAATGGCCGATGACAGAATGATTGAAAAGATCAGCAGTTTTGAATTCATGTGGTTGATAATTACAATTTATTGTATAATTATGTTGATAATTGCAAATATAATGTATTTTTGCATATGAGAAAATTTTTACTGATACCGGCGATATTCATCGCGTTTTCATGCTCGACAGGGCATAACGACTACGATTCCGTTTTTTCTGAGGACAGGATAGGGCACATTGCATATCCGGTAGGTGGCCTTGGTTCCGGCATGTTTGCAATCGAGGGCACCGGAGCCATCTCCCATATGTCCCTTCACCATCAGCCGGACCTGTTCAATGAGCCGTGCATGTATGCTGCAATCCATGTCGACGGACTTGCGAACGGCACGAAGGTGGTTGAGGCACCGGTCCCGGACTATAAGAAATATGGCCGTGGGGAATGCAGTCTCGGAAGTCCGAACACCACTTACGGACTGCCTCGTTTCGAACACGGAGAGTTCAGTGCACGATTCCCCTTCGCAAAAGTCAGCCTGCATGATGACGACATGCCCCTGACCGCCACCATCGAGGCGTGGAATCCTTTCATTCCCGGCGATGAGGATAACTCGGGCCTGCCCGTAGCCGGACTTGAATATACTTTCACCAACACGTCGAAGTCTGAGGTGAGTGCGGTTTTCTCATACAATTCCAGAAACATCATGTACCGCACCGACGATGCCGATGCCGAGATAAGCCCGATGCCTCGCGGCTATGTCATGCATCAGGCACCCTCGCAGTCCTGCCCTGAGGACGAGGGACATTTTGCCATCTTTACCCCCGAGGAGAATCCTTCAGTCGATTGCTGCTGGTTCCGTGGGGGCTGGTTCGACCCTTTCACCATGGCATGGAACAAGATAGTGGCCGGGGACACCACTCCCGTGAATTCGTTGTACCAGTCACCCGGAGCATCGGTTTATGTGCCGTTCTCCCTGAAGGCCGGCGAAAGCCGCACGATCAAGCTCCTTATGGCATGGTATGTCCCAGTGAGCGATGTCAGGGAAGGAACTCCCGCAAGCGAGAAGTCCGACTTCGGTGACTGCTACAGTCCGGATCTTTACAAGGACATGCCTGAGACATACCGTCCCTGGTATGCAACCCGATTCGCCTCTATCGATGAGGTGTCTGCATACTGGAAGGACAACTACGAGACTCTCAAGGCTGCCACCCGCGGCTTTACTGAGGCCTTCTACGATTCCACGCTTCCCGTCGAGGTGGTACGTGCCGTTGCCGACAACCTGACCATACTGAAGTCATCCACTGTAATGCGCCAGCATGACGGACGCTTCTGGGCGTACGAGGGCAGCGGTGATGACTGGGGCAGCTGTCATGGCACCTGCAACCATGTGTGGAACTATGCACAGGCCCTGCCTCACCTCTTCCCCCGCATGGAAAGGGTCCTGCGTGAGACCGAATTCCGGGTAGATCAGAATACGGAAGGTCATCAGGCTTTCCGTTCCAACCTTCCAATCAGTCCGATCAGACACGATTTCTATTCAGCGGCAGACGGCCAGCTTGGCGGCATCATCAAAGTGTATCGTGACTGGCGTATCAGCGGCAGCGACGAATGGATGCTGGGTCTCTATCCCCAGATCAGGAAGAGTATGGACTGGTGCATCCGCACCTGGGATCCCCGTCGTGTCGGAGCAGTTGAGGAACCCCACCACAATACATATGACATAGAGTTCTGGGGGCCTGACGGCATGTGCACAAGCTTCTATGCCGGAGCCCTGTCAGCATTCATAAAGATGGCCGAGGCTGCAGGAGACGATGCCTCACCATATGCGGAACTTCTTGACAAGTGCCGCGAATACATGACCGGACCGCTCTGGAACGGCGAGTATTTCTACCAGAATGTACGCTGGAAAGATCTGGATGCGGAGGACCCTACAGTGGTCATGCAGGCAGCAGGCTATGAGAACAGCCAGGAATACAAGCCGGAGGCCATGGCCATTCTGGAAAAGGAAGGGCCCAAGTACCAGTATGGCACCGGTTGCCTTTCCGACGGCATCATAGGTGCCTGGATGGCACTTTGCGCGGGTCTTGAAGATCCGGTGGATCCGGCGAAGGTCAAGAGCCACCTCGAATCGGTATACAGATACAATCTGAAAAAGGATTTCTTTGACATAGCAAATCCCCAGAGACCCGGATTTGCCCTCGGCCATGAGGGCGGTCTGCTCCTGTGCAGCTGGCCTTACGGCGGCAAGCCCAGCCTTCCCTTCGTATACAGCGATGAGGTTTGGACAGGAATCGAGTTCCAGGTTGCCGCCCATCTTATGTTCGAGGGCGACGTGGAGCAGGGACTCGACATAGTCCGCACCTGCCTCGACAGGTATGACGGCAGGGTGCGCAATCCCTTCAACGAGTATGAGTGCGGTGCGTGGTATTCAAGGGCAATGTCAAGCTACAGCATGCTCCAGGCCCTCACCGGCGTACGTTACGATGCAGTGGACCATGCCTTGTACATCGATTCCCGCGTAGGAAATGACTTCCGCACCTTCCTTGCCGTTGACGGCGGTTATGCCACAGTCGGGCTGAAGGCGGGAAAGCCCTTCATCGAAGTCCGCTCCGGCGAGATTCCCGTCGAGCACTGCTATGTTTCCGGTAAAGAGATGACAATATGAAAAGAATACTTGCTATCATGCTGCTTGCCACAGCATGCTTCTCGCTCAATGCAGGGAGGCGCACAAGGCTGCCTGAATACAGAAGGGTGGACGAGTTGAGGCAGTTGAGCCGCCTGGAACTGTTGCCGTCGTATCGCAGCGGCGTGGTGGACGGTGTGTCCAGCTACGATCCTACAGGATTAAACAACGACGGTTTCGACGGCACATACTCATATATCAGGAAAGAGGACGGCAAGCTTGTCATAGCCGACTTCAAGGGCCCTGGCGTCATCGACAGGATATGGACTCCGACTGCCACGAACGACACTCTCGAATTCTGGTTCGACGGCGAGAAGCAGCCCAGGCTGAAAATCTGCTTCATGGACCTTTTCAGAAGCGGGAAGAAGCCTTTCGTGTATCCGCTCTGCGGAAACGAAGTCGGAGGATACTTCTGCTACTTCCCGTTCACTTTCAACAAGTCCTGCAAGATTACCTTCTCGGGAGAGATGATCCAGTTCCACCAGATTTCCTATCGCAGCCTTGAGGGCTTCAATGTGGAAACCTTCAAGCCGGAACTCTCTGCCGAGGAAAGTGAGCTGATAGACGCCATCTGCTGCATGTGGTCAAAGGTTGGCCCCGGGAATATGCCGTTTCGTAAAGGTGAGTTTGCCCGTTCGGAGAAGGAAAACACTTTCTCTTTGAAACCGGGCCAGGAGTATACTTTCTTCGAAACCGGAGAGGGAGGCCGCATCTGGGGCTTCGAGATCGATGGAGGAACTGCTTTCGAGGGTGTGTACAAGGACATAGTGCTGACCGCCCATTGGGACGATGATCCGGTGCTTGCAATCAATGCTCCCGTGGCCGACTATTTCGGCTATGCTTACGGAAAACCGTCAATGAAAGGACTGTTTGTGGGCTCCGATCACGGCAGACACTATTCATACTTCCCCGCTCCTTATGACAAGAGCGCGAAGCTTACGCTCAGATATTGCAGGCGCGAGGGTGTGGAGCAGGCTCCTGTTCAGCTGACGACCCGTGTCTGTTACAGTGACAGCGACCAGCCGGTCTCTGAAGCAAGAAATCCCCAAAAGGAAGGAAAGTTTTATGCCTGCTGGCGCCGCGAGAAGCCTCAGAAGGGTCAGCCCTACAAGTTTCTCAGCCATAAGGGCCGTGGCCATTATGTGGGTACGGTGCTGATAGGCCAGGGCTTCGATTTCAAATCCACCGACTTCTTCGAGGGAGACGATTCCACCTATGTGGATGGTGCATCCCGTGTGCATGGTACCGGTTCTGAAGACTACTTCAACGGAGGATGGTATTCGGAACTTGACCGCTGGGACAAGTCTACCAGCCTGCCCACCCATGGCTGCCTGGAGTTCGCGCATGCCACCTGCCGCAGCGCCGGCTACAGATTCTTCATCGGCGACAAGCTGTCGTTTGAGAAGGAGATATGGCACGGCATCGAGCATGGCGGCATCGGCAATGAGGCTCCTGTGGATTACACTTCCGTGGCATTCTACTATGCCGACAGCCCTTCTGCTGACGGGATGGAGCCCACGTCGGATCTGCGCACAGTATATGTGCCGCAGAAGTACCATGTCGAGATAAGGAATCTTCCCATTACCACATCATACTGGATGCGCACCGAGAATCATGTCGGGAGCATGGAATGCTGGTCACCCGGTGAGGACCTTGTCAGAGTGGTGATGGACAAGGTGCCGGAAGGACGCTACAGGATAATGCTGTCATATCTGAAGCGGAAGAATGGTGCAGAGTTCTCGCTGTGGCAGAGGCAGAAGATGCTGCTCGACTGGACGAGCTCAGCTTCCGAGGAGGCCGTGGAATCGAGCGAGGACCTTCCTGATTACTTCAATGACAGCAACTGGGTGAACACCCTTGATGCAGGTATCATTGAAATCACGCCACTGAACAACACCATTACCTTCAGGATGCGCGGTGAGGATTTCACCCGCCCGTTCGAGTTCGGAAACATTATCCTTGAACGCCTTTAGATTACGAAAAGGATTGCACCCATACTTGCAGCTGCATTGCTGCTCTGTTCATGCACTGAACACTTCATTTCAGACCGCAGTCTCCGCCAAAAGGTGGAGCGGGATTACGAATCACGTCAGAATCTTCTTGAAGCGGCAGGTGTATCGGTGGATGACATGTGCTTGGATACCAGGGCTGAAGAGGCCTTGAAGTTCCTGTATGCATACATGTCGCTAGGCGACGTCATGAACAACAGCCCCGAGTTCTATCTCGAGTGCTACAACTACACTCAAAAGGCAATATCTGAGATGCCATGGGGCAAGGATGTTCCCGAGCGTGAGCTCAGGCACTTCGTGCTTCCTCCGAGGGTCAACAACGAGAACCTCGACGGCTGCCGTCCCGTGTTCTACGAGGAGCTTGCTCCCCGCATCAAGGACCTCAGCATGAAGGATGCCGTCCTCGAGGTAAATCACTGGTGCCACGAGAAGGTCACCTACAGAGGCAGCGATTCCCGCACTTCAGCACCTCTGGCAACGGTCCGCACAGCGTACGGCCGCTGCGGTGAGGAGTCGACATTCCTCGTTGCTGCGCTGCGCTCAGTGGGCATTCCTGCAAGGCAGGTCTATACTCCCCGCTGGGCCCATACCGACGACAATCACGCCTGGGTCGAGGCCTTCGTCGATGGTGGGTGGCACTTTCTCGGTGCATGTGAGCCTGAGGCCGTGCTCGATCTGGGATGGTTCAATGCTCCCGCAAGCCGCGGCATGCTCATGGCCACCAACGCCTTCGGCTGCTACGACGGTCCTGAGGAAAAGCTGGAGGTTACCCCTCTCTACACCCGCATCAATGTAGTCACCAACTACGCCCCCGATCCCTGCAAGGTCCAGGTCAAGGTGGAGAACGCCGACGGCACCCCCGCAGCCGGCGCCAAGGTGGAATACAAGATATACAACTACGCCGAGTTCTACTCGGTTGCAACTCTCTATGCCGACGCCGAGGGCCTCAGCTCCATCACAACCGGCAACGGCGACCTGCTTGTGCAGGCCAGCGACGGCAGGGGCAACTTCGGTTTTGCCAAGGCTGAGGCCGGCAAGGGCGAGACTGTGGTGGTCAGGCTCGGGTACAACGAGGGCGCCGATATCCCCGCCGCCAGCTTCAGCATGGTCCCGCCTCCGGAGAAGCCGGCCATTCCTGAGGTATCGGAGGGTGAGAAGGCCGAGAACAGCAGACGCATGGCAGAGGAGGATGCCATCAGAATTGCATACATCGCGGGATTCCGCACCGAGGCGCAGGCAAGGGCCTTCGCTTCAGAGAACGGGCTCGATGCAGACAAAACCGTGCGCGTGATCCGTGCCAGCGAGGGCAACTACGATGAGATTGAGAAGTTTCTGTGCTATGCTGCCCGTGAGGGTCGGGGCGGGACTGCCTTGCGCATGCTTGGCTATGTGTCGGAGAAGGACCTTCGCGATACACCTGCAACTGTGCTCCGTGACCATCTTGATAACTGCCCCGACGAAGCGGATCGGAACGTGCTTAGCCCGAGAATCAACACCGAACTCCTTCGTCCATGGCGCGGCGCGGTTTTGCAGAAGGTGGATGCTGATGTGGCTGAGATGGTCCGCACCGACCCGGCCGGGTTTGTGAAGTGGTGCGCCGACAGTCTGACCATCTGCAGCGGAATCAACAATAGCTATACCCCTGTCGATCCCGTCCGCGTGTGGGACAGCCGCGTGTGCGACGAGACCTCACGCGAACTCTT
This sequence comes from Candidatus Cryptobacteroides choladohippi, assembly GCA_018065985.1. Classification (GTDB taxonomy): domain Bacteria; phylum Bacteroidota; class Bacteroidia; order Bacteroidales; family UBA932; genus Cryptobacteroides; species Cryptobacteroides choladohippi. Next base: position 2,289 of record JAGHSF010000029.1, on the reverse strand, counting down.
CTTTGTTGCGATGTGCCGTACCTTCGGAGTGCCCGCATGGAAGGATCCGGTCTCAGGCTCGCCAAGATTCTCGGCCGGCGGCCTGGACTATGACGTCGACTTCGAGGCGTCAAGCCAGACCGAGGCCGAGTATGGCACCGTCAGAATCAACTATAAGCCATCCTGCGGCATCAGCGACCCCAAGTACTATGTCCATTTCTCGATCTCTTCTTTCGACGGCAGTTCATTCACACAGCTGGAGTATGACGAGGGGGACACCTGGGCAGGTACTTTCAAGAACGGCACCAGTCTTGAACCCGGTATGTATGTGCTTTGCAGCGGTGTCAGAATGGCTTCCGGGCAAGTGTGCTCAGAGCTCGGATTCTTCACGGTGCGCAAGGGCGAGACCACCGATGTGGACCTTGTTCTCAGTGATGACGCAAGCCAGTTGCGGGTTCTTGGCAGCTTCGACTCGGAGTCCAGATATGTGAGCGAGCCTTCGGAGCAGACCAGGTCCATCCTTGCCACCACAGGCAGAGGTTACTATGTCCTTGCTCTGGTCGACGGTGGCAGCGAGCCTACGGTACACGCATTCAAGGACATCGAGGCTGCGTCCTCGCAGCTTGAGGCTTGGGGCCGTCCCATTCTGGTGATATTCGCAACCAGGGCCGACTATGAGCGTTTCAACGCCGTGCAGTACGAGTTTCCCTCAAATGTGTGCTTCGGCCTCGACGAGGACGGCAGCATCAGGAAGATGATAGGCACAGAGATGAAGCTCAAGGATAACGCCGCTTTGCCTTACGTTATTGTGGCAGACACTTTCAACCGCGTCGTTTATTTCTCTCAGGGCTATACGATCGGGCTTGGCGATCAGATTGTCGCGACCATATCGAAACTGTAAACGACTGAGCATCAAATCCATTTCATCAGGTCGGACGGGAGCCGCCGTCCCTGACAACGAAATGCGCTCCGATGCTCCCGATGTTCCGCTTACATTATTCCGAGACTGCGGTCTCTTGCAATGTAGCTCGCGCCGAGAACGGTGACGAGCCTTCCGGTCTTTCCGAGTATACAGGTTGTTTCGCGGTTTACCCGGCTGATTGAATTCTTGCGTAATGAGCTGACGGTTGACATCAGAAGATGGTCGCCAGCTTCCGAGATGACTCCACCGAAGACGACCAGCTGGGGATTCAGGACGTTGACCATTGCCGCGATGCCTCGCCCAAGGTTCGCGCCCATCTCCTCGATGATTTCAATCATCAGCATGTCTCCGGATTTGACTGCTTCAACCATAGCTTCGGCGCTTATCTTTTCTGACGCCTCGATTCTTGGGGAGAGTATCGAGCGCGCGCCGGCGAAATGTTTCGCTTTGAGAAGCCGCAGGGCTGCCCATCCCGAAACTTCGGTCTCCATACATCCTTTCTTGCCGCAGCGGCAGAACACTTCATTGTCAAACATGGTGACATGACCGAGCTCTCCGGAGAATCCTGTACCGCCATAGAAGAGGTGACCGTCAAGTATCATACCCATTCCGAGACCCCATCCAAGGTTGATGTACAGGACGTTGCGATAGTCAGAGAGGTGCGAGTGGATGTACTCGCCGTAGCACATGACGCGAGAGTCATTGTCAAGGTATACTTTGGCCCCAAGCGCTTCCTCGAGGAGCCTTGCCGTGTCGGATCCGCTTGCGCGAAAATAATCGAGGCACTCCATCGTATGGGTATTGACTCGTCCGGGGATGCTTATTGTGTATACCATTATGGAAGATGCATCGATAGGGCTGTCTTTTACTGCCTCGCGTATGGCCGCAGCCAGTTCCTGGACAGAGACATCCTCGGTGAGGTCGAAGACAATGTCTTCCTTGCTGTATGCAAGCTCTCCGTCGAAACGGATTATGCCGAGTCTCATGAGAGAATTGTTAATCTCCACACCTGCAAAATACCCGAGAGAAGGATTGAGGTCGAACATGTTCGGCATCCGTCCTCCTGCTTTGTGACGTGCGCCCAGGTCGCGCACGAAGCGGTCGCGTACGAGTTCTTCGACAATCTTTGTCGTTGTGGGGACGCTGAGGCCGCATTCATGGGCAATATCGCCCAAGGAAACATGCCCCTTATTTATCATGACCTTTAAAATGTTGCGTGCATTTTGAATATGCTTGTCGCTTGTCTTTTGAAAGTCTGAAATCGTATATAGCATAAAATAAATTAATTGAGTTTATTTTACAGGGGTGATTCGATAAAAACCTTTTACTAAATCTATTATTCGGCGTAAATATACGTAAAAGAATGTAATTAAACATTGCTATTAGAT
>JAGHSF010000042.1 GCA_018065985.1 Candidatus Cryptobacteroides choladohippi | reverse complement strand
CAGACGGGCTTTTGCCGGTCGCAGGATATGCCCTCCGGGCGGCGGCTGGGCGCCTCCGGAGACCCGTGGCCGCCCGAGGCCACGTGAACGGGAGGGGCCCGCAAGCGTAGCGCAGCGGGAAGGATGAGCCGCAGGCGAAGGTCTCCGGAGGTGCCCAGCCGACGCCCGCCGGAGGCAAGACCATATAGAAAGAGAGTGACCTCCAAGCCCCTTCAGGACTTTTGGGTCACTCTCACTTGTCTGTTCAAAAGGACTTATTCAGCCTTGAACTCTACAGTGACGATCTCATTGAATCTAGACTTGTCGTTCTCGTCTGCAACTTCTACAGGGATAGCAAAGATTGTGAAGGTCTCACCGGCCTTGATCTCGCTGCCGCCGAACATGTTCTTGAACCATGTAACGGTCTTGCCCTCGAAGCTGGCCTCTGCAGGTGCCTCGACAGTAAGAACGTCGCCTGCCATGATGCCTGAGCACATCTGAATCATGGTAAGGTTGAGGTCACCGTCATTCAGCATCTCTGCAAAGCCTGCAAGCTCAGCTTTTGTAGCGACACCTGTGTAGTACTTGCCTGAGTTGTTGATTGTGTAGGTGATCTTGTTGCCTCCGGTGAATGCGATGTCATTGATGGCATCCTTCGGATGAGCTTCCTGGTTGATCTCGAGGGTCTTGACCAGAGATGAGAGTGTGATGGTCACAGTTGCCTTGCGGCTCTGCTTTGTCTCATTGGCAGCCACTATGAATCTTATGGTCTTTGAGCCATCTCCTGTTGCAGGTTCGATGGTTACCCAGTCAACATCGCAAGTGGCAGTCCAGCTGCCGTTGGCGCTTGTTACATCAGCTGTGAGTGCTGTTCCGTTATAGCTAACCTCATCACTTGTGAAGTTTGCCACTACATCGAGTACCGGTTCCTTCTGGCAGGAAACCATTGCAAATGCTGCTGCTACTGCAGCTACGATAATTGTTTTTTTCATAATGTTAAAAATTATTTGGAATAGATTTCTGTTATGAATTTCACGAGATCATCACCTCTGAGTCCGTCTGCGATGATCTTTCCGTCAGGATCGAGAATGAAGAGTCTGGGAACGCCGGTGACGCCGAAGTCCTTTGCCACAGGGCAGTGTGATCCCTTGAGCGAGCTTACATGTACCCAGGGGAGCTCGAGTTCTGCGATGGCCTGCTTCCAGGCATCCTCGCTGTCGTCGATTGAAACGCTCATGATCTCAAGTCCCTTGTCATGGTACTGGTTGTAGACAGACTTCAGGTAAGGCATCTCCTCGCGACACGGATGGCACCATGATGCCCAGAAGTCCAGGATGAGGTAGTTGCCGCGCATAGAGTAGAGGCTTGTGGGCTCACCCTTGTCGGACATGAGCACGAAGTTGTCCGGAGTACCGTTGACTGTTGCCGACAGCGCCTTCTTGAGAAGGGCGGCTGTCTCCTGGCCGAGAACGCTCTTCTTCACCTCAGGTGAAAGATTGTCATACCTGACTGACATCGAATCGGCAGGGAGGTACATCAGGAAGGCCTGGAAGGCATAGAGAGAACCGGCATTGTTGCTGGTTGAATCAAGGTAATCGTATGCCATCTGGGTTGTCATCTTCATGCCCTCGTTGAATGCGGTCATGAGGGAATCTATCTCTACCTGTGAGGTAGCCTTCTCAAACATCTTGTTGAAAGCTGAAGGGAGGGCGAGCTGCATCAGCGAGTAGGAGAGGACAGCCTTGACACCATCCTCCATCACAGCCTGCTCCTTTGCGCACTCGACGAGCTGTGCAGTAGTGACGGAATCCCTTGAGCCCATGTGTGTGTCGAGGTTGATGACTATGGGAGTGTCGCTGACAAAGAGGTCAGTGCTCTTGTAGTCCTCGGCAAAGAAAGACATCCTCTGAGGATGGTCAAGCTTGCCGGTAAGATTGAAAGTGCCGTCAGGGTTGACTGCTGCAGACGCAACGACAGTGGTGTCGGGAGTGTTGATGATTTTCAGGGTGACAGATTTTCCCCGTCCCTGAGGCCAGGTGCCGGACACTGAATACTTGTCCGCACAAGCAACTGCGGACAGTCCGATCATCAGTAAGAGTAATACCTTTTTCATAATATCTGAATTTTAAAGTTTTCCTGCATGTATTTGCGAACGTCGGCCATCTTTCCTTCCATGCCGGCCCTTTCTATCACATATTCGATATGGCCGGAAACCGATGACTCCCTTTCGAACTTCTTGCCGTCAATGTACTGGAGATGGGCCTCGATCTGTTCCGGAGTCCAAAGCAGGAGCATTGAGAGGATGTCGGCGAAATCCTGCATGTATGTCATGACGTAGAAGGTGAGCACAAGGTCATCCTCTTCAGGGAAGGTGCAGTATGAATTGCAGCCGTAGCGGCAAGGCCTCAGCGAACCGCAGTATGACCAGAATGAGAATCCCGTGGCACCGTCGTCGCCCGGCAGGTTGAAGTAGGTCTTGCGGGCGGAGATGGAGCTCTGATAATACGGATCGTACATCACGAGATCGGCGATCTTCGTCTTTCCGTAGGCCATGAAGTCCTGCGGCACGGGCCATTTCGTCGTATTCGACATCATCCTCTCTATGACAAGGGACAGGATGTTGAATTTTACCTCATCCGGATCGCCGTCCAGCATTGAGACCGCGAGCGTGAGATGTCCTGCGGCTATGTCACCATAGAGGGCCCGATTCACGTCTGCCATCTTGTGACCGGCCGAAGAATACTCTTCCTCCACATAAGTGAAGTTCACGGAATCGACAATGTAGATCGTGGGAGGCAGGGTCTCCTTTATCAGAAACTCCGGGAGGATGGGGAAGATGACCTCATCGAGATATCTGAGCATCTTCTGGCCTTCCTCGAGCGAGGTCCTTACGATTGTGGTCTCAAGGGAGTTGGCGCCGTCGAACGCGTAGCTCTGGTCTGACACTACCGGAGTCGCGGCAAGTCCCCACTTGTCGTTGAACCAGTCGTACTCTTCAGGTATGGGACTCGTCATGTCATCAACCCAGTCCCAGTCATATTTCTTTTCGGCCGTGCAAGAGATTGCAAGCACAGCCAGTATTGTCAATAATAGCTTCCTCTGTTTCATTCTGCCTGCCTGTGTGGTCTTTCATTATAATTGTCCGGACATACGGCCCTCTCCGCAAGAGGGTAGTCCAGGACAAAAGCCTTGTCATGATCCTTCAGCACATATCTGGTGCCGTCCTTCCAGGGGTGGACGATCTCCTTCTGCCCGGTTCTGCGCACGTCCCACCAGCGGTGGAGGTCTTCTCCGACCAGTTCGCGTCGGCGCTCCCTGTAGATGAACGGCAGCAGGTCCGGCACGGTCTCCAGCGGGGTGTAGTCCGACACTCTCTTCGCGCGGAGCCTGTTGAGCAGGTCGACGGCCTCTTTCTGATGTCCGGAACGTGCATACGCCTCTGCCATGTTGAGATAGACCTCCCCGGTGCGGAAAGCGGTGCAGCGCGAATACTGCATGTCGTTGGAATCATACTTCAGCAGCGAATAGCAGTAGTAATAGCTTGATATGAGCATCAGCGAAGACCAGCCCGGAGGGATGAAGAAATAGTCGAGCCTGTGATCCCTTTCCCCCTCTGCAAGGTCGAGCGAGTATGTCGATATGAGGTCTTTCGAAGGCGCATAGAAGAGAGTCTGCTCTACACCGAGGCCTCCCTGGTAGTTCGACGCCTTCTGGGAGAATATCCAGAGTATCTCCGGATTGGCATATGATATGAAATTTATCACTGTCGAGCTCAGCGGGCTGCCGCCTTCAGGGTCAGCAGCATATTTTTTCGAGGTGATGTCGTAGAGCGCGGAGTTGTTCTTCAGGACGCGTTCACCGTATTCCACGGCAGCATCGAAATCCTCCATGAACAAGGCCACCCTGCATGCAAGGGCCAGAGCGGCATTGACATTGATCTCATGGACATTCTTTACATCGAACTTCTCGAGAAGGGCAATCGCCGCATCAAGGTCTTCCCTTATCGAACCCCAGACTTCGGCGACGCTCGAGCGGGCGAATGTGTCTGTCGATGGGGTAGGGTCCAGCTTCAGCGGGACACAAGGGGCTTCCGGTGACGCCTCGTTGTATGCCGGTCCATAGAGGTTGGCGAGATAGAAATAGGCGAGAGCCCTGTGGAAAAGTGCCTGCCCGTGAAGGAGGTCTCTCTGGCCTTCAGGGTCATCAAGCTTCTCTATCTTGTCGAGTACGGTATTGGCGATGAGCACCTGGCTGTAGAAATAGTTGAATGCCCCGTCGGTGAATTCGTCGTTCTCGATCTCGTCAGCCCACTGGTACGCAAGTCTGTACCTGGACAGGGACGAGCTTTCTGCAGGCTTGGACACGCCTGCTTCCCTGGACACGTCAGTGAACAGGATGTCATCCGTCATAAGGGTGGCGAACATGGAAGATGAGGCGGCCTGGCGGAAGTATCCGTTGGGGCCTTGCAGCATCTCTTTGTAATGCTGTACGGATGTGGGCACGATGAGGTTCTGTGACGTCCTTTCAAGGAAGGATGTGCACGAAGCCGTCATGACAGCCGCAGCGAAAATGGAAAGTATGGTCAGGCGTCTCATTACAATGTGATATTAACTCCAAACGAATAGGTTCTTGGGATAGGTGTGGTGGCAGCCTGTCCCAGTTCCGGGTCGAATCCCTGCCATCTCTTGTCTGCTATCAGGAAAAGGTTGGTTGCCTGCAGCCTGAAAGAAAGGGAATTGATGCCGGCCTTGTCAAGGAAACTCTTGGGTACGGTATACGACAGGGAGAGCATCCTCATCCTGAGGTTGTCGGTCCTGCATACTCTTGCCGTCGACATGTCATACATGGCCACACCCTTGATGATGGAGCCCATAGACGGATCCACAGGCCTGAGTACGAGGGAGTCGTACGAAAAGTCATCATACAGTACGGGAATCTGGGTGTGCTGCTCGTCTCCGGGCTGCTTCCATCTGTCCTTTATCTCTACCGTCATGTTGTACTCGGGGTCGAACACCTTGCTGTATGAGCCATTGTATATGGCCGGGAGCCTTCCTGAGGCGCCGAATGAGTATGTGAAGGAACCGTTCAGATGGAAGTTGTAGAACCTGATACCGAAGCCGAAGCCGCCCGATCCCACAGGATTGATGGTTCCGGACTTCACAAGGCCGAGCTCGGACTCATAGAGCGTGTAATTGGGAGTGAGGACTCCGTCGGACACCCATGTGTCAAAGCCATTCTTGTCTCGGAATATAGGCAGACCTGTCTCGTGGTCAAGACCGGAGAAGTCATATGAGTAGAAGGTGCCGATAGGGACTCCTTCTATCAGGGCGGATCCGCTCAGCTTCTGAGATACTGATATGCTGCCCAGAGAGGTGTCGGCACGGACAAGCCGGTTTACATTGAAGCCGTAGTTGAACGAGAGGTTGAGCCCGAAGTCCTTGTCCTGGATGAGATGTCCTGCAAGGCTGAACTCGACACCGCTGTTGTTCATGTCTCCGGCGTTGATCTTGTAATTGGTGATGCCGTTCACTCCGGAGATGGTCTTGTTCATGATCATGTCGGTACCTACCTTGTGGTAGACATCCATGGTTCCGCTTATCCTGTTGGCGAAGAACGCGAAATCGAGACCGAGATTGTAGGACGTGGTCTTTTCCCAGCGGAGGTTTGCATTAGGCCAGTAAGTCACAGAATTGGAGGCCAGGCCGGTGTCGCCGTCAATCGAGCCGATCTTGAGGACAAGGTCCGGGGATGTGGCGCTGTCGACGTTGCCCTGGGTACCGTAGGACAGTCGCAAGGCCAGATATGTGATTGGCTTGAATGACTTGAGCCAAGGCTCTTCCGAGATCGCCCATTTTCCGGAAACGGACCAGATGGGGAGGAAACGGTATTTGGGGTTGGTTCCGAACTGGTTGGAACCATCCATGGAAATGCTTGAGTTGAAGATGTATTTGTCCTTGTAAGAGTATGAGGCCACACCTCTGAACGACACGACGTTGCGGACGTTGTCCGTGATATCGGGGAGGAATGACCCTCCCGAAACCTTTGTAAGGTATGCCTCGGTCATGCCAGGAGAGACCGTCTTGCCTCTTTCGGGCATATAGCCGTACCATGTGCCGGTGATTCCGTCGGTCTTTGAGCTGCGCACCTCTGACACTCCCATCACGCTGACCACATGGTCATGCTGGATGTTCTGGTTCCAGCTGAGCTGGTTGCGTATGTTCCATGTTCCCACGGAACTGCTGCCATATGAGAGGACACCGCCCTGAGGGAGGGGAGACTCGTTCCATTCGTCCGTCCTCACGCCCACATAATAGTCGCGGCTGTAGCCCCTGATGTTTGCAACACCGTATGAATCGGCATCCATCCAGCTGTTGCGCACATTCTGATTCTTTGCATAGGAGGCCTGGAGCTCATACCTGAGGTGCTCTATGATATTCCACTGCAGATTGAGCTTCGCCGTCATCTGGATGGCATCCGAGCTCATTCCCGTATGGCTGATCTCATCGAGGACATTGTATTTCAGGGCATCCTTTCCCGCGCCGAGTGTGGCGTACGGCTCATAGTAGAACAGAGAGCCGTCGGGGTTGTATGCCGGAATGGTCCTGGCGGTCTTGTAGGCATATGACTTGGGGTTGACGCCGTTGTATCCGGTATTCTTTGTCAAAGAGGCATTGAGCTGCATGCCGATGTACAGCTTCTTGGGTACGACCCACGAATTCAGCTTTGCCAGAACCGTGTAGCGGTCAGACCTCTCTCCACGTGCCGTGCCGGGCTGAAGGTCCACACCGATTGATGAGTAGTACGTGGTGTTGTCGTTACCTCCGCTGATGCTTGCAGCATGGCTCTGCATCAGGGCATTGCGGTACAGAAGAGAGAACCAGTCGGTGTTCATCCTGGCCATCTGGTCGAGGGCATTCTTGAATTCCGCCTTCGTGAGGCCCTTGGACTCGAACTTGTTGAGGAGACCCTCGTATCCGATGTTGAGGGATGACAGCGTGCGCTCATAATGGAGGCCGGCCTCATTTATGTCCCTTGAGAGGATGATGCGGTCATATGCGTCCATGAGGTTGAGCCTGCGATAGGAGTCGCGCTGCTGAAGGGTGGCGTTGCCGGAATAGCTTACCTTTGCCTTGCCGGACTTTCCTTTCTTGGTAGTGACAACGATGACTCCGTTCGCGGCCTGGATACCGTAAATTGCTGTAGCAGAGGCATCTTTGAGGATGGTTATCGATTCGATATCGTTGGGGTTTACACCTGCAATGGCGTTTCCAACAAGATACTCGGCATCATCGCCGGAAAGGTCGGAATGGTCCACGTCGACGGGCTCATCGAGGATGACTCCGTCAAGCACCCATACAGGGGACTTGTTGCCAATGATGGAAGATGTGCCCCTGACCCTGATCTTCGCGGACGAACCGGGGCTGCCGCTTGTCTGGGTCACTGTCATGCCGGCGACCTGTCCCTGGAGCATCTGGTCGATGGACATTGCGCCCTGTACCTTGATGTCCTCCGTCTTGACAATGGCCACGGCACTTGCAAGCTCTCTCTTGCTCTTGGTCTGGTATCCGGTCACGACGACCTGATCGAGCGTTGCAACGTCAGGCTGAAGCACGATCTCTATCTCTGTCCTGCCGTTCAGCTTGACCTCCTGTGTAACCATGGAAATCATGGAAACCACCAGCACCGACTTTGACGGATCCTTGACGTTGATTACAAAACAGCCATCAAGATCGGCGACTGCATACGAATTGCCGGAGCCGTCCTTGGTCTGCACTACGGCACCGAGGAGGGCCTCGCCGTTATTGTCTATGATGTGACCGCTCACTTTCGTCTGGGCATCTGCCATTACGGATGTGCCGATGCTCAGAATGAGGGACGCTAATAAAATTTTAATTTTTCTTCTCATCAAGTACAAAAATACTTTATCAGCCCCCTTCTGACCAATTTGACATGAAATATTATTGAACAATCTTTGACAAAACGTAAATTTTATTGTCAAATTCAGCCAAATTGTGTATATTTGCTGTTTGATTGTGAATTTTATGCATTTTTTGCCATGCTTCACCTGCCTGGCGCTTGCACTTATCCATCTTTTCTCGAGAAGGGAAAGACGGAATGCGCGCTTTGCATTGCTGACGGCTCTTTTCGCAATCTATTTCTTTGCCGATGCGTCCTATTATACCCTGGATGTGTCACCGGGTATGTGGGCGGCTCTGGATATCGTATCCCAGTTTGTTTCCCTGTGGGTCATACCTGCTTCCGTCAGTTTCCTGATCCTCGAATGTGGTGTTGACCTGCCAAGGCACAAGTACTTCTGGCGATATGTTCCCGGCGTCATCTTGGGAATCGATTCCATCATACTCTACCTGAGCTGCGGGATGGGGCGGATATATGCGTTCATTGACGTGGTCAAGAGCAATAACAGCTTGCTGCCTCTCCATACGGAAACCGATCTTGCATTGTTCTACTGCAACAACATAGTCGGAAGCAGAGTTGTTTTCCTGATTCAGACCATTCTTGCATTGACCGTGCTGACTTCGATGCTGTTCAGGAAAAGGAAAGTGTCAGGCACATGTGACAGGCGGGACCTCGTCATATGCTCTCTGATGATGCTGTCCTTTGTCTTCAGTTCTGCAAGAGCCGTGCTCGGGCGATTCTATATGCTTGACAACCAGGCGATAAGTGCTCTTATTTCTGCCTGCATCGGCGTGCTTTTCATAGCTTTGGGAGTTGTCCTGTCCAATGGCTGGAAAGACTCTTCCATCGACGAGCCTGCGTTTCCGCTGCGAAGCGTCGATCCGCCTGATGGCCTTAAGGCGAAATTCCTGGCGTACATGGAAAACGAAAAGCCTTACCTGGACCCTGATTTCACCCTGGACAAGGCTGCGGCACGGCTGTATACCAACAGGACATACCTTTCCATCCTCGTCAATTCGCAGTTCGGCCTCCCGTTCCGCGACTACATCAACAGGATGAGGATAGAATGTGCGAAGGATCTGATCAGGAATCACAAAGGCACCCACCTCGAGGACATAGCCCTCGCAAGCGGCTTCTCTTCCGGCTCGCAGTTCAGCCGAAAATTCAAGGAGATTGAAGGCAAGACGCCAAATGCCTGGATCAGAAGCATGGTCCAGTAGCTCCCTTGCACGTTGGAATGTATCTTTGCATATGGTAAATATTAAGCGTTCTGTCAAAATCAAAGCGATATTTAATTGATTGATGGCTATGGAATTGATAATCGGACTGATCATAATTGCCCTGGGCGCTTTTGCCCAGAGCAGCAGCTATGTTCCAATCAACAAGATAAAGGGATGGAACTGGGAGTCATTCTGGCTGGTTCAGGGCGTTTTTGCGTGGCTTGTGTTCCCTCTGCTCGGAGGTCTGCTTGCAGTTCCTCAGGGCGAAAGCCTTTTCGCTCTGTTCGCTTCCGATCCCAAGGCCGCAATGCTTACGGTATTCTTCGGAATGCTCTGGGGTGTGGGTGGTCTCACTTTCGGCCTGAGCATGAGGTACCTCGGTGTCGCTCTGGGGCAGAGCATAGCCCTTGGCACCTGCAGCGGACTGGGCGCGATACTTGGCCCTGTATTCACGGGGCATGCCCATGACCTCACTTCGTCGGTCATCATAGGTGTCGTGGTAACCCTGCTGGGCATCGCCATCATAGGCATTGCCGGAGCGATGAAGTCTGCGGAACTGCCTGAGGATCAGAAGAAGGCTGCCGTGAAGGACTTCAACTTCGGGAAAGGTCTGACTGTAGCCCTGCTCGCCGGATTCATGAGTGCGTGCTTCAATATAGGTCTGAGCTTTGGAGCTCACCTCCACTGGGAGGCCACCAAGGAGATATACCGCAGTCTGCCCGCCACTCTTCTTGTGACCGTCGGCGGTTTCATCACCAATGCATGCTACTGTCTTTTCCAGAACGCACGCAATCATAGTTTCGGTGATTATGCAAAGGGCAGTCTGTGGGGCGGCAACCTGTTTTTCTGTGCGTTGGCCGGCCTGCTGTGGTACAGCCAGTTCTTCGGCCTGAGTCTTGGAAAAGGCTTCCTGGCCGCATATCCGGTGCTTATCACCTTCAGCTGGTGCATACTGATGGCCCTTAATGTGACATTCTCGAATGTTTGGGGCATGATCCTCAAGGAATGGAAGGGCGTGAGCACCAAGGCCGTCGTTGTTCTTGTGTGCGGCCTTGCCGTTCTGGTGTTCAGTACCTTCCTCCCTCAATTATTATAGGGGAACGTCAGACTCTGCCTGACTCCGCTATCTTACAGAAGCTTCTCCTTCAGGTGGAGTATCATGTCCCCGGTCATAGAGGCCAGGTCGTAGCTGGGCTCCCATCCCCATTCTGCGCGGGCGCAGCTGTCGTCCATCCTGTTGGGCCATGAATCGGCGATTGTCTGGCGTACCGGGTCGATTTCGTAGCGCATCCTGAAATCGGGATAGTGCTTCCTGATCTCGGCGCAGACGATCTCGGGATCGAAACTCATCGAGGCTATGTTGAACGAGTTCCTGTGGATGAGCTTCGCAGGGTCTGCCTGCATGATCTTCACTGCGGCGTCCAGGGCGTCGGGCATGTACATCATGTCCATGAAAGTGCCTGCTGCCAAAGGACATGCGAACTCTTCTCCCTTGACTGCAGAGTAGTAGATGTCGACTGCGTAGTCGGTTGTGCCGCCACCGGGGAGGGTGGTGTATGAGATGAGCCCGGGGAAACGCACCGAGCGTGTGTCGACGCCGTATTTGTGAAAGTAGTAGTCGCTCAGAAGTTCGGTTGCCACCTTTGTCACCCCATACATCGAGGTGGGACGCTGGATGGTGTCCTGAGGGGTGTTGTCGCGCGGGGTGCCGGGGCCGAATGAACCGATCGAACTTGGGGTGAACACAGCGCAGCCGTGCTCCCTTGCAACCTCAAGTATGTTTATGAGGCCGTTCATCTGGATGTCCCATGCCATAAGCGGCTTGCGCTCTGCAACTGCGGAAAGCAGTGCGGCAAGGTTGTAAATGGTATCGATGTCGTATTTCCTGACAATGTCTGCAATCTGACTGCCGTCGCATACATTGCAGATTTCGGCCGGACCGCTTTCCTTCAACTCACCCTTTGGTTCCGCTCCCGGAATGTAGCCGGCCACCACTGTGCTGCCGGCAATCTCCCGGCGCAATTTCATTGTGAGTTCGGACCCGATCTGCCCCGTTGACCCGATTACCAATATGTTTGTCATCAGACGATGTTTCGTTATGCTTGTAAAATTACTGAAAAATGAGCAAATTTGTATGATATAACTGCAGAATCTCATAACAATACGCATCATGTACGGTAAATTTCAGGAATATCTGGCTTCTGAGCTCAAAGCTATTGACGAAGCCGGTCTCTACAAGAGGGAGAGAGTAATATGCTCACCCCAGTCAGCCGAAATTACACTTGCCGACGGCAGCAAGGCGCTGAACTTCTGCGCCAACAACTATCTTGGTCTTGCCGACAACCCGCGGCTAATATCCGCAGCCAAGGAAGTCATGGACTCACGCGGCTATGGAATGAGTTCCGTACGCTTCATCTGCGGCCAGCAGGACATGCATATCAAGCTTGAGAAGGCGATTGCCGAATACTTCCATACGGAGGACACCATCCTTTACGCATCCTGCTTCGATGCAAACGGCGGTGTGTTCGAGCCTCTGCTCGGTCCCGAGGATGCCATCATTTCCGATGCCCTCAACCATGCATCCATCATCGACGGTGTGCGGCTCTGCAAGGCAGTGCGCTACCGCTATGCAAATGCCGACATGGCCGACCTCGAGCGCTGCCTCCAGGAGGCACAGGCGCAGCGTTTCCGCATCATCGTGACCGACGGCGTGTTCAGCATGGACGGCAACGTCGCTCCCATGGACAGGATCTGCGACCTCGCCGAGAAGTATGACGCCCTGGTGATGGTCGATGAGAGCCACTCTGCCGGCGTTGTCGGTCCCACCGGACATGGCGTTGCAGAGCAGTTCGGCTGCTACGGACGCATCGACATCCATACCGGCACCCTCGGAAAGGCTTTCGGCGGTGCTGTGGGAGGATTCACGACCGGCCGCAAGGAAATCATAGACATGCTCCGCCAGCGCTCGCGTCCTTATCTTTTCAGCAATTCCATCCCTCCGATGATTGCCGCCGCAGGCCTCGAGACCTTCAGGATTCTGGGCGAGTCCGATGAACTCCATACAAAGCTCATGCAGAACGTCGAGTACTTCCGCGACAGGATGATTGCCGCCGGATTCGACATCAAGCCTACCCAGAGCGCAATCTGCGCCGTGATGCTTTACGACGCGCCCCTGAGCCAGAAGTTCGCCGCCGAGATTGCCTGCGAAGGCATCTTCGTGACAGGATTCTACTATCCCGTGGTTCCCAAGGGCCAGGCGCGCATCCGTGTACAGCTCAGTGCCGCACACGAGCGCGAGCATCTCGACAAGGCGATAGCAGCATTCATTAAGGTGGGCAAGTCCCTCGGTGTCATTAAATAGTCCCTATGTTTGAGACCCAAATAAAAATGGAGTGAGCTTCGGGGAAGCTCATGAGGAGCGCTCTCAGGGGTTCCGACCCCTGCCGCTAAGGCAGACCCCCGGAAGTTTTTCATGAGTTT
>JAGHSF010000002.1 GCA_018065985.1 Candidatus Cryptobacteroides choladohippi | reverse complement strand
CTTAGTTTACGGGATTATTTTCGTGATCCTGATTGCATTGGAGTTGGCGTATTTCAAGATTGCCGACAAGTTTAACATCATCGACAAGCCGAACGAGAGGTCTTCGCACTCGACCATCGTGCTGAGGGGAGGTGGCATTATCTTCCTGCTTGGGGCTTGGGTGTGGGCTGCTTTCACTTCGGCCGGTCTGCTCGGTACAGGCGCAGGACTGCAGTATCCGTGGATGCTGTTGGGCGTCACGCTGGCTGCGGGAATCTCGTTCGTGGATGACGTCCGTTCGCTGCCGGATGCCGTGAGGCTGGTGGTGCACTTTGTGGCAATGGGCCTGATCCTGCTGCAGCTGTACTTTGCGGGAAGGGCGAATGGTCTGTTCATGGATGCCAATCTCGTGGTGATGGCTGTGCTGGCGCTGGCGGCTCTGATAGTGTGCGTAGGTGCTACGAACATCTACAACTTCATGGACGGCATCAACGGCATCACTGCCGGCTATTCGGGCGTTGTGCTGCTTTCGGTGCTGATGGCGGACGCTCAGCTGGGGGTGTCGGTTGACCGTTCGCTGTGTTACGTCATGCTCCTTGCCGTGGTGGTGTTCGCGATCTTCAACTTTCGTCCTCGCGGCAAGGCCAAGTGCTTCGCGGGCGATGTCGGTTCGGTGGGAATCGCTCTGATCCTGCTCTTCATGATCGGCCAGATCATCGTCCAGACAGGCGACATCACCTGGCTCATCTTTCTGCTCGTCTATGGCGTTGACGGCTGCCTCACGATCGTCCATCGCATCATGCTCCACGAGAACCTCGGTGAGGCCCACAGGAAGCACGCGTATCAGCTGATGGCCAACGAGCTCAAGATTTCGCATCCGGTTGTGTCGTGCCTCTACATGACGCTCCAGCTCTTGGTGTCCCTCGGCTTCGTCTGGGGCTGTGGCGCTTTGGCATCTTATCTTGGCTACTCTTTAGTGCTAGTGCATTGGATCTACCTGATTGTCGCCTTCGTGGTGCTGGCAGTGGCGTATGTGGTGTTTAAGAAGAAGTACTATCACTTGCATGAAGAGTATCTCGCGAGCTTGAAGAAGTAAGGCCACAGATATACTGATCTTGTGATTAAGCTTGGAATGGTGTATAATTCCAATGTGCCGAGTGCTTGGAATGGTGTATATGAAGTACTTTTCCAGCAAAAACAACTGTTAAGCGTTAAATGTTAAAATAGCGCTCTCACCGACCATCGGGAGGGGAGTGCGCGATGGCATCTTCGGAACGGGAAAGTGTGCGACCTTTGGGCGTACTCTTTCCCGTTTCTGCTTCCGGCACCGTTGGCCACGAGGACTTCAGACTTAAACTCGCAGGGAGAACCTTCCCAAGCACGAAAGATCCTCCCCTTGACTAAGACGGATGGCGAGCAGCATCGGCAATGCCGATCAGAAGAGGTCTCTGGCGCTAGCGTTTCCGCTTACGCAGATGTGCCCTTCGCTTGCGAACCTTACGACCGTTCCGAACTTCGTACGAAGCCGAGACGACAGTAAAGTTGTTGAGCGTTGGAGCGGCTTTCACAAGCAGTACATCCATCCGTTAGGTGACAAAAAACAGTGCACCTAATCTTGGAAGAATAAATGCACTGTTAAGGGTCTTCGAACGTGTGCGAGGCGCTTATCTCTCGCTGTCGAACATATCATCTTTTGCAAAGATGCAACATTTTTTCGAGTTGACAAGATGTTAATTGTTAAATGTTAAACTCCTGCTTCTGGCACCATGGACTTTGGCCATTGGCACCAACCATGAACCTCGGCCTCTGGCTGTGGGCGATTGCCTTCGGCTTTCAGTATCCGTGAATGCTGTTGAGCGTGACGCTGGCAGTGGCGTACGTGGTGTTCAAGAAGAAGTACTACTGGATGCAGGAGGAGTATTTGGCGAGTCTGGGGAAGTAGGGGAGGATGGTAGTGAGCGCTGCAGAATAATAGAGGGGCCGTATCCTCTCGCAAATTATTTTGTATATTTGTAAGATATAGAAAAAATATGATACAGGACATTAATATGATTCGGGAGTTCTACAACTCCTATTCCAATCGGGTGCAGCAGGCTAGGGATTTGCTGGTACGGCCGCTGACTCTGGCGGAGAAGATTCTTTACGCGCATCTTTATCATGGGGTAGCAGGTGCTCCTTTGCGCCGCGGCGAAGACTATGCCTTCTTCCGCCCTGACCGTGTGGCAATGCAGGACGCAACTGCCCAGATGGCTGTGCTTCAGTTTATGAATGCCGGCAAGCAGCGGGTTGCTGTTCCCAGCACCATTCATTGCGATCACTTGATTTGCGCCCAGGATGGTGTGGAGGCGGACCTTCCCAATGCGCTGAAAACCAATGCGGAGGTGTATGACTTCCTGCAGTCTGCAGCTGCTCGTTATGGCCTTGGCTTCTGGAAGGCGGGCGCCGGCATCATCCATCAGGTGGTGCTGGAGAATTATGCCTTCCCTGGCGGAATGATGGTGGGAACTGATTCCCATACGCCTAACGCTGGCGGCCTTGGTATGCTTGCCGTAGGCGTGGGTGGCGCAGATGCTGTGGACGTGATGGCTGGCATGGAATGGGAACTCAAAATGCCTAAGATTATTGGCGTTCACCTTACCGGTGAGCTCAAAGGATGGGCTTCAGCTAAGGACGTGATTCTCAAACTCGCAGGTATTCTTACGGTTAAGGGCGGCACTAACGCCATTATCGAATACTTCGGCGAGGGCGCAAAGAGTATCTCTTGTACTGGCAAGGCAACCATCTGCAACATGGGAGCGGAAGTGGGGGCGACTTGCTCCGTATTCCCGTATGACGAGAAGATGGCGGCCTACCTTGTGGCAACCGACCGCGCTGAAGTCGCTGCACTTGCAGATACATGTGCAGCAGACCTGAAGGCTGATGCAGCGGTTGCGCAATGCCCAGAAAAGTATTATGACCGTATCATTGAGATCAACCTCAGCGAATTGGAGCCGTACGTGAATGGACCTTTCACCCCGGATGCGGCTTGCCCTATCAGTGAGATGGCGGCCCGCGTGAAGGAAATGGCTTATCCTGAAGATGTGCAGGTGAGCCTAATTGGCTCATGCACCAATTCCAGCTATCAGGATCTCTCCAGGGCGGCCGAGGTGGCAAGATATTTCCTGAGCAGGGGAGTTCAGCCAAAGGCACAACTCATAATCAATCCGGGCAGCGAGCGCATTTATGCAACTGCCGAAAGGGATGGACTTCTTGCAACTCTTAAAGAGGCTGGTGCTTTGATTATGACAAATGCCTGCGGCCCTTGTATCGGCCAGTGGAAACGCAAAACCGATGACCCGCAAGCACGAAATAGCATTGTGACATCGTTCAACCGCAATTTTGCCAAGCGTGCGGATGGCAATCCTAATACTCATGCGTTTATTGCTTCGCCTGAAACAGCGGTGGCTATGGCTTTTGTGGGCTTGCTTCATTTTGATACAAACGAAATCCCAGCGCCAAAGGGCGAAGAACTTCCTAAAGATGGCTTCGCAGATTGTAACGTTGGCTACCTGGCTCCAAGCGAGAATGCTGGTGAAGTCGTTATCAATCCTGCAAGTGAGCGCATTCAGCGTCTTCAGCCGTTTGCCGCATGGGATGGCAGGGATATTTGTGGCGCAAAGCTCCTTATAAAGACGAAGGGCAAGTGCACCACCGATCACATCTCGATGGCAGGTCCATGGCTCAGATTCCGTGGCCATCTGGAGAATATTTCCGAGAATATGCTCATGGGTGCAGTGAATGCCTTCAATGACAAGACAAATGCGGTGATGTGCGATGGGCAGGAGATGGCAGTTTCGGCAGCTGCTCGCAAGTATCGTGACGCTGCCTGCGGAAGCATTGTGGTGGCAGAGGAGAACTATGGCGAAGGCAGTAGCCGTGAGCATGCGGCCATGGAACCGAGGTTCTTGGGCGTGAAGGCTGTGATTGCCAAGAGCTTTGCCCGTATTCATGAGACCAACCTCAAGAAACAGGGCGTATTGGCTTTGACATTTGCAGATTCTGCTGATTACAATAAGGTTCAGCAGGGTGATATTATTGATGTTCTTTGCTCTGATATTGCCCCCGGGGTACCAGTCAAAGTGGTTCTGCATCATACGGATGGCTTGGTGGAGAGCATTGAGGCCGTACACACATATAATAATCAGCAGATTGGATGGTTCCGCGCCGGTTCTGCTCTTAACAGTTTGAAATGATGGAAATCAGAATTGTTCCCCTGGTAAAGGGAGATGGTGTGGGACCAGAGGTTACCGCAGCCATGGTCAAAATAATCGATGCCGCTTTGGACAAGGCATACGCAGGACAGAGAAAGATCGAGTGGAAGGAGGTTCTGGCGGGAGGCAAGGCTTTTGAGCAGCTTGGTACTTATCTTCCTGACGAAACAATAGAGGCGTTCAAGACCCACCATGTGGGCATCAAAGGCCCTCTTATGACTCCTGTTGGAGGCGGCATCCGCTCGCTGAATGTGGCTTTGAGACAAGGTCTTGACCTTTATGTCTGTCAGCGTCCTGTGCGTTGGTTCAAGGGCGTAGAAAGCCCGGTGAAACACCCTGAGCTGGTGGATATGGTGATTTTCCGAGAGAATACGGAGGATATCTATGCTGGTATTGAGTGGGAGAGCGGAACCCCTGAGGCTGCAAAGTTCTTCAAGTTTATAAACGAAGAAATGGGGGTAAGGAAGGTGCGTTTCCCTGAGACTTCGGCTTTTGGCGTGAAACCGGTTTCGCGAGAAGGAACTGAAAGATTGGTTCGTGCCGCTTGCCAGTATGCAGTTGATCATGGAAGACCTTCGGTTACTCTTGTCCATAAGGGTAATATCATGAAATTCACCGAAGGTGGCTTTAAAAAGTGGGGCTATGAACTTGCAGAGCGCGAGTTCGGAGAGTATATTGCTTCGGGCCGGCTTGTGATTAAGGATTGCATTTGCGATGCCTTCCTTCAGAATGCATTGCTTAAACCAGAGGAATACAGCGTGATAGCGACTCTTAACCTTAATGGTGATTACGTAAGCGATATGCTGGCAGCCCAGGTTGGCGGCATTGGCATCGCTCCTGGTGCAAATATCAACTACACCACAGGTGATGCTATCTTTGAGGCAACTCATGGAACTGCTCCCGACATTGCCGGTAAGGACGTTGTCAATCCTTGCTCCAATGTGCTTTCGGGCGTGATGATGCTGGAGCATTTTGGATGGCAGGAGGCTGCGTCATTGGTGGAGAAAGCGTTGGAAGAATCGTTTTCCGAGGGATATGCTACGGCAGACCTCGCCCGCCTGATGGAGAATGGACATTCAATGGGAACTAAGGAATTTACAGAGAATATAGTTAGACGTATATATGAGAGCAGGTGATTATTTGATTTATAAGCTATCTGATCAGATGAAGGGCTGCACAAAGATTGATGCAGAACTCTTCAGAAAATTGGACGTGAAACGAGGTCTTAGAAATGAGGACGGCACAGGCGTTTTGGTAGGACTTACAAATATCGGAAATGTTGTGGGCTATCAGCGTTGTGAAGATGGCAGCCTGACTCCCATCGAAGGACGTCTTTATTTCCGTGGATATGAAATTGCTGACCTTGTGAACGCGATCCTTACAGAGAAACGTTTTGGCTTTGAGGAGGTAGCATACCTGCTTTTGTCCGGACATCTTCCTGACAAAGAGGAGGTTGAGGCATTCCATACACTGCTGGTTGACAACATGGCTTTGGAGAAGAATACTCTACTTCATATCATTGAGCTTGAAGGCCATGATATCATGAATATACTATCCAGAAGCGTGCTTGAGTTCTATACATTTGACGAGAACCCGGACGACATTTCGAAGGAGAATCTGATGCGCCAGAGTATAGAGCTGATGAGCAAGATGCCGACGATCATTGCTTATGCCTATAACATGCTTCGCCATGGCGAGCTTGGCCGTTCGCTTCATATACGCCATCCGCAGAAGGATCTGTCGTTTGCCGAGAATTTCCTATTTATGCTTAAGGGCAAGGATTACACTGCCCTGGAGGCTCGTACACTTGATTTGATGCTGATTCTGCATTCTGAGCATGGTGGCGGTAACAATTCCACTTTCACGGTTCGTGTCACTTCTTCATCAGGCACAGATACATATTCTTCAATTGCTGCCGGCATCGGTTCATTGAAAGGTCCGAAGCATGGTGGAGCCAACCTCAAGGTGAGCGATATGATCGAGTACCTTAAGTCTCATGTCCATGATTGGTACAATGAGGATGAGATTGTTTCGCACCTTGAGGGCATCCTTGAAGGTACTGAGATGGATGGCCAGAAACTGATTTATGGAATAGGCCATGCTGTGTACACACTGTCGGACCCTCGTGCGGTTTTATTGAAGAAACTGGCTGGCGAATTGGCGGCAGAGAAGGGCCGTATCCGCGAATACGAGTTCCTGCAGCGGATTGAGAGACTGGCGATTGAGACCGTATATCGTATCAAGGGTCACAAGAAGACTCTCTGTGCGAATGTGGACTTCTATTCAGGTTTTGTGTATGATATGATTGGTATTCCGCGTGATATATACACCCCGCTTTTTGCCATGAGCCGTATCGTCGGCTGGTGCG
This sequence comes from Candidatus Cryptobacteroides choladohippi, assembly GCA_018065985.1. Classification (GTDB taxonomy): domain Bacteria; phylum Bacteroidota; class Bacteroidia; order Bacteroidales; family UBA932; genus Cryptobacteroides; species Cryptobacteroides choladohippi. The sequence continues at coordinate 9,500 of JAGHSF010000002.1, read as the reverse complement.
CCCATCGCAATGAGGAACTCAACTTCGTGGGTCGCCGAATTATCCGTCCGGCATACAAATGCGTGACTGACGAGCGTGAGTACGTTGAAATAAAAAAGAGATAGAACTGTCACACGCTTTTGCTGCACACACTCCTGACAGCTTATGAACCCAACGAAGTGTGAATGGACGTGAAATGCCGAAAAGAAAGACTAACAAAAAGGAGTCAGCCGATTGGGCTGACTCCTTTTTTGTCTTATGCTGCCGTGCGCCTATTCGGTCTTCCAGTCGAAGATGAAGAAGAACACGTCAGTGGTGATGCCGTCCTTGTAGCCGAAGGCGAAGGCGACGTTCTTGCCGGGTGTGAGCCATTCGGCGTAATCCTCGACGTAGTCACCACGGTGAGAATACATCTCGATTGCACCTTCATAGCCCTTCATGTACTCCACGAACTTCTCGGCAAGATCCATGGGGGTGGGCATCTCTTTCCATGATGCGTAGTCCCACACGTCGAAGATGTAAGGGTCGTTGTTGGTTGTCTTGACCTTCACTACTCCGTTCGAGCTTACCTCGAAGGAAATCTGGTTGTCTGACGGTATGGCCTTGGGGGTCTTGAACTCGAGGATGGTGACCTCTCCGCTGCTGCTCTTGTCGGCTGCAAGGTCGAAGGCGAGTGCGTAATAGTCGGTGCCGTCCTTGAGATTGTCTACGCTGACATCGGTCTTTCCCTGGGCGAGCAGGTCCTTGAATGCAACTCCGGACTCCTCTGCCATCTCCTCGAGGCTTTCGATGTACCTGGCGATGTAGCCGGCACTTCCATATTTCTCGAACAGACTCTTCTTCTCTATGCTGTAGGCGTAGGTCATGGCAGGGTTGCGGGGCTCGAAGCTTGCCTTGGCTGCTATCTGGGATACGTCCGATACGGTAATCCTGAAAGGATTGTCTCCGTTCTGCACCACCGTGAGGCGCACCTCGCGTGCACCCCTGCAGCTGAGGATGGCATCTGCGCTCCTCGAGGTCTTCTGGGTGTTGGCCTCGATGGTGAATGTGATGGCAGATGCGGTCACTGTCTTTATCTTCAGCCAATCCACGCTTTCGGCCATGTCCACTGAGGCGATCTTACCGGCCATCTCTCCTGTTATCTTGTACGGTACCTGCATCTGGTGAGCCTCGCATGGCTCGCTGATGCTGGTGCTCTGGAGCTTGATCACCGATGTGGCCTTGAAGGTGTTCTGCACGAACACGACCTGAACCTGACTGTCGTCCAGTGAGAGCTTGACCGATGCGGCCCTTTCTGCTCCTCTGTTGGCGGTGGCGTGGAACTTCACCTCTGAGGCTGTGACCTCGGTGGCCTTCAGCCAGGTGCTCTCGGCATCGACCTGCACGTCCACCTTGGAGCCGGCCTTTGCGCCGCTTACGGTGTAGGGGAGGGTGTAGTCGCCTTCCTCAGAGTCGATGTATACGAGCGTCGTCTCGGGCTTGATGACGGGCTCGCCGCCTGCCTGCTGGATGATGCGGCACACAACGGCCTTTCCGCCCTTGACGGAAAGAGTTACCGCTGCAGTGCGGTCAGCATCGGTGGCGTTGGCCTGCACGAGCAGCTGCACCGTCGATTCGGTTATGGCGGCTGTCTTCAGCCAGTCGGCATCCTTCTCGATTTCGGCACTTGCCAGAGGGTGTGAGCTGGTTCCGGGGACGGTGTATGCAATGCTCACCGATGCCTCTCCGGACCCGACGGCATAGACGGTCTTGTCGACCGAGATTTCAAATTTTCCGTCATCTCGCGTACAGGAGATGACGGAAAATATAGATACCAAGAGAATGAATACTCTTTTGAGCATGATGTTCTTTTATAATCCTTCGACCTCGTCGATGAAGGTCACCTTGACATAGTACATGTAATGATACTTGTAAGACCAGCTGTCTGCACCTGCCTGGAAATATGACATCTTGTCAGCGAATGAAGCGCTTCCTTCAAATGTGTAAGGATTGGTCGCGAGCGGTGTCATTGTCAGGGTCGTTGAGATATTGTCGCTGCTTGTTCCAAGCTTTACTGAAGGTGCGCTCTGCCCTTCCTGGACCATTGCCTCGATTCCTGTGATGGCGAATACGGGACTTGTGCTGACGATACGTCCATAGGTGCTGCCGCCATATACGGAGATGGTCTCATTCTCGACTGAATAGTTGTAGAGAATGTTCTTGCATGAGATGCCTACTCTCTTTACGTCTCCGTTAGGGGAGGAAGCCAATGCATTGATATCGAATGAATAGTAGGTGGAGTTTGTGATCTTGCCTGCTGCAAGGTCTTCTGCACCTGCTGCGATGAGTGCATCCTTGATGTCGTTGTAGGTGATGTTCATTGTGTACTGAACATACACGTTTCCGAGCTGTGAAACGGCAAACTCGGCAGTGCTGGTTCCGTTTTCGTTGCTTGCTTTGATGGTGATGGTTCCCTCGCGGTTCAAGTCTGAGTTGTTGGCATCTACGGTGTAGCTTACCTTGCCTTCAGAGTATGAGGGGTGGATCCAATCGACGTTGGCGCTTACTGAGGGATCTTCATCTGCCAGAGATACCTTGCAGTCGAAGTCTGCGCTTACGGCCTCGCTGAGGAATGAAGCGGAAAGAGAACCCAGGGTGATGCCCGGAACAGGGTTGATCTCAACTTCACCGATGTAAGGAGCGGCGTAATTTGTGCTGAACTCGCTCATCTCGATGGTGAGTGTACCCTCTGTGTAGTTGCCGGTGTTGAAGAAGAAGTCTGTTCCTTCGCGGCTTGCTGTGCTTCCTGTGATTGTCTCGGTCTCGCCGATCTGATGTTTGCCATCACCGTCGGTTACGAATGCCTTGAGTTTGCAGGTGTAAGGGTCACCGGAATAAGGCTGCTTGTAGTCGCCGGCATTGACCTTGACTGCCTTCATGCCTATGAACTTGGCTGAAGATGCCACTGTAACGGTCACACCTGCAAGGTTCCTGCCTGCAGAATAGTTGAAATCCTGGGTATAGATGTTGTTCTTGCTCTGAGGAGTACCGTAGTAACCAGTGCCGGCACCAACGTATGAAAGGTTCATTTCATGGGATCGCAGCCCTCGAGAGTTCCCCAGTTGACTACGTTCTTGCCGTTGGTGAAGAACTTCTCGCTGCCGGAAGCAGCGTAGGCAGCGGTAGCATTGTGCTTCCATGACTTGCCTGTGACATCTACAGCGGTAGATGAAATGACGTCTGCGTCCTTCAGGTTGAGGACGGGCTTTGCAATCTTGGCGCGCTCGATCTTGAGGCCGGTGCGCTGGTAAGTGATCTTGTGGTCTGCTGTCATAGCCTGGATGGTAACATCATAGGTTCCAGGGTTGGCAACGAACCATACCTTGCTGTCCTTGATGGCAACAGCTTCAGCAGCGGTAAGGGAGAGTGTGTTGTTTGCATTGCTCTTGTAGCTGACAGCGTTGTCGGCATTTATCACGTTCTCCTCGAAGTTGACTGCGAAAGTACCGGCCATAGGGTTCGTGGCAGCCTCGGCGTTGGTGGCGGTAATGAATACCTTCTTGAGCTCCTCTGCTCCGAGTTCTTCAGGAAGTCCTGCGAAGCTGATGCAGCCGAATCCGAAGACGTGGGCGAATTTCACTGTAAGATCGCTGGCCCAGCTGTAATTTCCAGACGTGCCTCCAGGGGTTCCTTCAAGTTGCACAGGCTCGATGGCCATGACGTCAGCCTTGCCATCCCATGAGTCTGCAGTGAAGGTCTGCGCTCCGGGGAGAAGCACATTCTTGGCGTGGATAGCGCATTCCGTGGCGCTGGCACATGCAGAGAAAGGGTAGAAACCGTATACCCACATCTGCTCCTGAGCCTGGTCGTCCATCCATGTCATTGAACCGCTGAATACGGGATTCTCAAGGTCGCTGCCAATCTTGAACTGTGAGTACCTGTAGGCACCTTTGTGTGACTGTGAACCTGACTTTGTATCGATCATGACTGCGAGGTCGTCGCCTGCGAGCCACTTGATGTGTGAGTCACCGTCATAGGCGGTCTTTGTTGCGTCCTTGTCTACCGTGAGGGTAAGGTCTACGGTATACATCTTGGGTTCCTGAGAGTTTGACAACTCTTTTGCGCAGCTGCAGAATGCTGCAATCGCTGCGATGGTAAGAATGACTTTCTTCATGATCTTGAATTTTTACCAATCGAAACGGGTGTCAGTGTCACCGATTTCATCACCGTTTGTACCGTAGCTTTCTGCAATTACCTGTTCCATGCAGATGCCTATGATCTCCAGTTCCGGAGCCTCATAGAATGATTTTTCCTTTTTCATATTGCAATAAGATTGTTAGAATGCGAGGATGGGTTTTACGAAATAGGGATTGTCCACCCAGTCTCCGCAGACGAAGGTCTTGCCCTTGCTGTTGCCCAGGTAGATCAGGCAGGCTGCACCGTCGCTGTTGTCGTAGAGTGTGGATGTCCATATTCCGCAGTAGTTGTGGTATGATTCCGTTGCGGGAACATAAAGGTCGTCCTTCATCGAGGCGGGAACCAGAGCGGACATTTCATTGAACTTGTCAATCACGCTGTATGATGCGCTGATTCCTCTTTCGTATGTGATGTCGTAGCCGATTGTCCTGTAGGACTTCAGCATCTCGGCCACCTCGTCTCCGCAGAAGTTGGCAACCATGTCCCAGAGCTGGCCCGTACTCGGGAGGAACCAGCCGCTGGTGCTTTCCGGAGCTTCGTCGAAGTCTTCCTTTACCAGCTTGAAGGCGGGCACCATGCTGGCCTTGCCCTCGGTGGCGTATGTGTTGTACACCTGGTCAGTCTCCCACGCGCCTTTGAGGTTCGCGTACCATGCCGTTCCTGTCTTGCAGTTGTTGAGGCAGTCGATGCCCTGGTCGAGTGAATACCTGGTCTCGGCATTGTCGGGGTATGATGCGATGTGGGTCGATACGACGTATCCGTGGCTGAAGCCTCTGCTGATGTCGGTGGATGCCATGCGGTTCTGGTCGGTCTGGAATACGATGCCGATGACCGTCTTGCCTTCCTCCGGAGCCGGCTTGGGTGATGCCCACACTGCGTTCGTGCCGTCTTCGCTTATCGACAGAAGGCCGCCGTCGCTCCATGTTCCGTCAGAGTAGAAGTAGTCGCCTATCTTTGCGGGGTCGGGATCTATGGTCACGGTGCATTCGGCCGACAGCAGGCCGCAGCGTGCCGAGATGACTGTCTTTCCGAATCCTGTGGCCTCCACAAGACCGCTGGCGCTGACTTTGGCTACACTCTCGTCCGCTGACTTCCAGGAGATCTCTCCTTCTGCTCCGGCCGGATCGAGTGCGGCTGTGAGCTGGTGGGTCTGACCTTTCTTAAGGTCGAGAGCGGTTTCTGAAATCGTGATGGCGCTGGGCTCGATTGCCTTGACGCTGATCACGCATGATGCCTTTGCGTCACGGACGAATGCCCACAGAGTTGTCTTGCCCTTTGCCACAGCGGTGATGATGCCGTTGCTGACAGTGGCCACCTTGTCGTCGGTGGTGCTCCAGACAAGTTCTGAGGCGAACTCCGCCGGCTCTACGGTGGCGCTTACATGCGCCTGCTGGCCTATGGTAAGGTCAAGTTCGGTGGAACTGAGGGAAAGACTGATTTTTGGGTCCTCCTTCTTTATCTTCTGACAAGAGGAAAGCCCGAGCAGAATTGCTGCACACAGGAATGCGACCGCAAGTCCTGCGTGGTTTTTCTTTAAGTTCATAATTATTCGTGCACTACTATTCTATTGTGCAAATATATACAGGTCCCGCTAAAAAAGCAAGAACCTGTATGATAATTATGCACTTGAAACTTATTCCTTTATGCACCTGACCGCATAGGCGTCGGCACGCGATCCGCTTGAAAGGGGACTGATGGTGATGGAGTAGTTCGGATTGTTGTAATCCTTGAGGCCGAATGAGAAGGCCTGGGCAAGTCCTCCGGTGCTGCCATCGGTGCTGTTTGTCCAGTAATTGCCCCAGATTCCGACCATGCTGCCCATGAACATTGCGTACTGGCCGTCATAGCGGGTGGTTGCGGGGAAATATGTCTGGACACCGTTCTCCTTGTCAAGATAGATGTGCCAGCCGTCGGTCCAGTCGTCAAGGCTGTAGATGCCGTCTCCGTTGAAGTCGACCACTGCGGTAGTGGTGGCTCCGCCGAGGTCGCCCCATGAGAAGTCGTCGGTCGTTCCTGTGGCCCAGGCCATGCCGCCGGTCTTTGTGAACGGGCGGAAGGTCGCAATGGGCGGAACCCTCCAGCCGACGGGGCAGGGGTCATAGTATGACTTGGATCCCAGATTGGGGTACTCCGACTCCTGGCGCTTGTTGCCTTCGGGGTTGCCCCAGAGTGAGGCGTTGCCCTCGGATGCGGGCAGCCAGTCGCGGCAGCCGTCGACGTACTGGAGGCGGTTGCCTATGCACACGGTAGGATGAGCTACCGAATATGCGAGGTGGCTTCCGGATATCTCGCTGCCGAGGGCATCCACGTGGGTGATCTCGACTTCCTCTCCGTCAATGCCGTAGACGGACACGTTCTTCATCGTGATATTGCCTCCGTTCATCACGGGTGCGCCGGGGAAGGGGTCTTTGCGTCCCCACTGGTAAAGCAGTCCGTAGGAGTCCAGAGAGGTGTGGTCGGCACTGAGTGCGCCGAGGTTGTATTCCATGACTACGGCACCTGTGCTGCTGCCGAGCCCCTTGGGCGCGGCCTTGGGGTACCAGATGTGCCAGCTCCATGCGATATTGCCGTCTGCATCGACAGCGGCTATCACTGCGTTGCCGGTCTTGTCGCTGACCCTGAAGCTGATCTTGCCGTCCTTGTATGTGACTTTGCTGATCATGCCGGGCTGAGACTGCCATACAAGCGATGCGCCTTCTGCCGTGATGCCTGCGGGCTCGCTCAGGCCTTCCACTGCCTTTCCGTTACCACGTACGGTGGCATCGAAGCAGTAGTAGCCCGAATGGCCGATGAGGTAGCTGTTGGCTGTTCCGCTGACGCTCAGGTCCTCGGGTGTGTCCGGTGTGGCAGCGGCCTCCTGCTTGAGGGAGACATGGCATTCTGCCTTTGCCGCCTGCTTGGTGGGAGCGTAGAATGAGATTGTTGCCTTTCTGTCCTCGTCCACCTTGTTCTCGGCTATCTCGAGGCTGAGAGCGCCGTCGCTCTTTCCTGCCTTGATCCATGCCGGTGCGCCTTCGATGTCATATTCCCACTGCCCGCAGCTTGACTTGACGGTGATGGAGACAGGAACGGTGCTGATGGCGGGAACGGTGATCGGACCGTAATCGCTGAGCTCCAGAGTGACAGGGACTTCCTTGCCGGCCTGCTTGACCGTTACCGTGGCCTCTGCCCTGGCGGTGCCGGATGCAGGGGCCTGGAATTTTACGGTTGCAGTGCGCTCTTCGGTCGTCTTGTTCTCCGCGAGGGTCAGAAGCAGGAACGAATCTCCGCGCTTGGACTCTTTCAGCCAGTCCGCACCTCCGAGGTCGTAGGACCAGGATGAGTTGCAGACAACGTTGATCGAGATTGCATCAGCTTTGTCGGACAGATTGTATTCGGTCTGTCCGTCGATCCTGATCGATGCCCGCTTGTCGGGATCGCTGCGGTCGCAGGACCAGAGCAGCAGTGATACGAGGGCGAATGCAAGTATCTTTCTCATGTCTGTTACTCGACGATTTCAACAGGACCTACCACGATTTCAGCGGCGTTCACGTTGCCGTACCAGTCCATGATTGCTCCTGCAGGGATGATAACGGATGCCTTTTCGCCAACTTCTGCAGAACCTGCGAACTTGACGATGCAGTCATAATATGTTCCGTAGTAGTTGGTTACCTTGGCCATGTCATACTCTGACTTGGTTCCGTCGGCATGCTCGACAACGGTCTTGTAGCCGTCTGCGAGGTCGACTCTGGCAACACCTGAGGGAATGTTCACTGAGAATGTCTTGGTTGAATAATTTTCAACGCTCAGAGTGGTTGTCGTGGGAGTCTTGTAGGTGAGGTCGGCATTCTCGAGGTATCCGTAGATGCCCTCATAACCGAAGTTTCCTTCACCGTCGATGGCAGAGGTGAACTTGCTGGCAACCTCCTCGCTCTCGTTTCCGTTGGGAGCTACGAATGCGCCTGCCTCGATGTTGACGGGGTAGTAGGTTCCGGGCATAGTGAAGGATGCGAACTTGACGCTGACGGTCTTGCCGTTCACTGAAACGACTTCACCCTTTGCTGAACCGCCTGCAGGGCTGCCGGTAAGGTAAAGCTTGCAGTAGGGGGTTGCGCTGATGCTCTTGCCTGAGGTGTAGGTTACGGGAACGTTGAAGTTGAGTGTGAGGACGTTGCCGTTTGAAGAGAATGACTCTACCTCGGGAGCACCGCTGTTGACTACATCATAGGGGCCGACTTCGATGGCTGCGGCATTCACGTTGCCGTACCAGTCCTGGAGTGCGCCTGCGGGGATGACGATCTTGAGCTTGTCGCCGTAAGATGCCTTGCCGGCGGGCTTTACAACGCAGTCATAGTAGGTTCCGTAGTAGTTGATGACCTTGGCCATGTCGTATTCGTCCTTGCTTCCGTCGGGGTGGCTGACAATGGTCTTGTAGCCGTCTGCAAGGTCAACTCTGTTGACGCCGGCAGGGATGTTGATCGAGATGGATGTGCTTGAATACTTTGCGGCATCGATCTCGCTGATGGTCTGGACCTTGTATGTGAGGTCCGCGTTGGGAAGGCAGCCATAGGCACCCTCGTAACCGCATGAACCGTCCTGGGCTACAGCTGAGGTGAATTTGCTTGCGAGAGCCTCGCACTCGTTGCCGGACCTGTCGGTGAATGTGCCTGCATCGAAGTTGACGAGATAATATGTACCGGGAGTGGTGATCGATGCGAACTTGACACCGACCTTGCAGCCGTCCACTGAGAATACTTCACCCTTGACTGCTGAACCTGCGGGATTTCCGGTGAGGAACATCTTGCAGTAGGGAACTGCGGTGACTGCTTTGTCGGAAGCGAACTTCACGGGCTCGTTGAATACAAGCTCCACGCTGTTGCCGGCACCGGTGGCAATCGTGCTGAATGATGTCAGGTAGGGGATACCGGTATCGGTGGTGCTCACTTCCTGTGATGCTACGGGACCGGGAATACCGTTGGCATTGCCGCAAACGGCAAATACGGTATAGACGGCACCGGGCTCGAGAGATGACACCAGAGCACCTGCAGTGGGGTTTGTGCTGAACTTGAAGGTGTTTGCAGAGATTCCGTCAACCTTCCCTTCGAGAAGTTTGGCTGCATCTACGGATGCGCATGAACCTTCCTTCACGACGTATGCGTAAGTCTCGCATGCGGCTTCGGGAACCAATGACAGGACGAAGGACTCGTCGTTTACATCGGTGATGGCGATTTCGATTCCTTTTGCCGGCTGTACGCCGGGTTCTTTGTTGCAGGAAGAGAACAGGCATGAGAAGCATGCCAGTACTGAAACAAGAGTAAAAATCTTTTTCATAACAGAAACAATAAATAGATTACACCACTATAAAA
>JAGHSF010000028.1 GCA_018065985.1 Candidatus Cryptobacteroides choladohippi | reverse complement strand
AGGAATTTTTAAGTTTGCCGGTCAGATACGCGATTACAACATCACCAAGAAAGAGTGGGTACTTTCCGGCGATACGGTTATTTATGGCAATGCCCCCGATATCTCCGCTACAATGGAATATGATTTTGGCGTTGAAAGGGCCTTTAAGTATAAAGGGCTTGACAAACGCGGCATCATCGGGCATATCAGCCATTTTGTGGCTTATCTCTGGCAGATTCATCCTTTCGGGGAAGGCAACACGAGAACCACTGCAGTTTTCACTATCCTATACCTGAGGTCTCTCGGGTTTGATGTTGACAATGATTTATTCGAGAATAATTCCTGGTATTTCCGAAATGCGCTTGTCCGTGCAAACTACAATAATCTCAAAAAGGGGATAGCCGCAGATCCAAGTTTTCTCGAGGCATTCTTCGACAATTTACTGTATAGTGGGAACAATATCCTTTCCAACCGCTCAATGCACGACAGCCATCCGTTGGAAAAGAAGGGGAGTGGTTCAGACAGGAAACGCACTATTCTTGATTTTATAGAGAAGAATCCCGGATGCTCTGCTGTCCTTATCTCCAGAGAACTGGACATTCCTCTTCGTACCACACAAAGGGCGCTTGCCGGTCTTTCCAATGACATTGAACATAGAGGCAGCAGCAAAACTGGAGGATATTACCTGAAATAAATTTTGTTCCCAAATTCACCCTTGACAATATAGATGGGAACAATTAATCTCAAAGAATCGGGAACAAATTGGGAACAAGAAAAATAAAAACCCCGCTACAACACACTGTAGCGGGGTTTTAAGTGACTCCTACAGGACTCAAACCTGTAACCTTTTGATCCGTAGTCAAATGCTCTATTCAATTGAGCTAAGGAGCCATGCAAACCGGTAAACCGGTGTATCTTGCTTATGCGTTGGTCTTGCGAGCAGCTTCCTTGATGCGAGCCTTCTTACCAGAGAGGTTGCGGAGGTAGAAGATGCGAGCGCGACGAACCTTGCCATACTTGTTGACTTCGATCTTCTCGATGAACGGAGACTCATAAGGGAAGATTCTCTCGACACCTACACCGCTGGCGACTTTGCGAACTGTGAAAGTCTTGGTGTAAGGGGTAGCACCACTGATCTGGATAACTACACCGCGGAAGTCCTGAAGACGCTCCTTGTCACCCTCCTTGATACGATAGGTAACTGTGATTGTGTCACCTGCCTTGAACTCAGGGTATGTTGCAGTCTTGTTCTGTGAGAAAGCGTTCTCAACTACATTAATCAAATTCATCTTTTCAATTCTTTTGAAATCGCAGCATCATCAAACCGTCTGAAGAGCGGCTGCTTTTTTGTGGACGCAAAGGTAGAAACTTTTTGCGAAATCACAAAACAATTTTAAAAATATTTGCCCTCTTTCTCAAACAATGCCCTGTCTTCGCGGTTCGGATCGGGTTTCACGCTGCTGGAGTTCTTCAGACTCTCGATCATTTCCTTCTCGCTTCTGTTGAGTTTGCGGGGAATCCAGACCAGGATCTTCACGTACAGGTCGCCTCTGCCGTATCCTCCATTGACGCTCGGCATACCCTTGCCGCGCAGCTTCACCACCGTGCCTGACTGGGTTCCGGCGTCGAGCTTCATGGTCTGCGGCCCTTCCAGGGTAGGAATCGATATCTCACATCCGAGAATGGCGTCGGTGACGCTGATGACTCTTGTATAAAAGAGGTTCTGACCCTCGCGCTTGAGCTGGCTGTGCTCTATCTCGTGGATGACGATCAGAAGGTCGCCGTTCACGCCGTCGCCGGCTGCCGAATGGCCTTCGCCGCGTACCGTGATCTGCATGCCGTCCTCGACTCCGGCGGGAATCTTGACCTTCACGGTCTCCTTCACGCGGGTGAGCCCTGTGCCGTTGCACTTGCGGCAGGGATTGCTTACGGTCTTTCCTGTGCCGTTGCACTGGGGGCACACATTGTATGTGATCTGACGCCCGAAGAGGGTGTTCCTGACACTCTGAACCTGGCCTGAACCGTTGCAGGTAGGGCAGGTCTTGGTGTCGGAAGCGTTCTTTGTTCCCTTTCCGCCGCATTCGGGGCAGGGACGGTTGCGCTCGAGGGAAACTTCCTTCTCGCACCCGTTCACTATCTCTTCGAGGGTGAGCTTCACGCTGGTGCGGATGTCGCGGCCCCGCTGCCTGCGTGGACCTGAGTTGCCGCCGCCACCGCCGAAGCCTCCGAACCCGAAGCCTCCGAAAGCGCCGCCGAACAGATTGTTCAGGATATCGTTGAGGTTGCCGAAGCCCTGGCTCCAGTCCTGGCCGCCCGCACCGTCCACTCCGGAGAATCCGAACTGGTCGTAGCGTGCCTTTTTGTCAGGGTCGCTGAGCACACTGTAGGCTTCCGATGCTTCCTTGAACTTTTCCTCGGCGTTCTTCTTCTCGGCATCGGTTCCGTTTACCCAGCGGTCAGGATGCCACTTCAGAGCAGCCTTCCTATAAGCCTGCTTCACATCGTCTGCGCTCGCTCCTTTCTGGAGCCCGAGCACTTCATAGTAGTCTCTTTTCTCTGCCATCTTATTATGCTCCTACAACAACCTTCGCATAACGGAGAATCTTGCCGCCAAGGAGGTAGCCGGTCTGTACAACGTCAATGACCTTCCCCTTCATGTCCTCTGTCGGGGCGGGGAACTGGGTTACAGCCTCGTGGAAATCCGTGTCGAATTCCTTGCCCTTGGCATCGATGGCCTCCAGGCCGCGAGACTTCAGGTAGTCCATCAACTTATTGTATATAAGGGAAGTTCCCTCTTTTGCGGCCTCATCTGAGGAAGACGCGAGCATCTGCATCGCACGCTCGCAGTCGTCGAGAACGGGCAGCATACCCTTGATTGTGTCGGCAGCTGCGCTGTTTGCGAGAGCGAGTTTCTCCTCGGCAGTGCGGCGGCGGAAAGTCTCGAACTCTGCCATCAGACGCACGTAGTCGGCCTTCTCCTCCTCCACCTTCCTGGTGAGTTCCTCTATCTGGCTCTGAAGCTCGCTTTCCTTTTTCTGAGCTTCCTTTCTGGCGGCCTTGCCTTTCTTTCTGCTTTCAGCGTTTTCTGTCTGAGCCTGCTGCTCGGGAGCGGCCTGCTGCTGCTCTTCCTGATTCATATTTTCTTCCTGTGCCATAATCTTTCAAATTACGGCACAAAGATAAACAAAAGCTCTGCCAAAAGGAAAACAGTGACAAAAAGTCACTTACTTGAAGAATTTGTCGATTTCCCTAAGCGATTCGGGCTTGGTGAAGATGGCAACCCTGTCGTATGGCTCTATGCGCGTGTCGCCTACGGCAATGAAGGCGTCGTTGCCGCGGATGACGCCGCCGATTATGGCGTTGGCGGGGAAGTCCAGGTCCTTGATAGCCGATCTGGTTATGGCCGAGCCGGGTGCCACGGTGTATTCCACCACTTCTGCGTTGGTGCCCGACATGTATCTCACGAAACGTGCCTTGCCGCTGAGCGTGAACTTGAATATCCTGCCGGCGGTGATGGTCTTCTTGTTGATCACGCTGCTTACGCCCATCTCTTCTGCAAGATGCACGTATTCAATGTTTTCGACCTCCGCGATGGTGCGGGGGACACCATATTTCCTTGCTACCACGCAGGCCAGGATGTTGTTGGCATCCCTGCTTGTGAGTGAGATGAATGCGTCGCACTCGCTTATGCCCTCTTCATACAGGATGTCGGCGTTGCGCCCGTCGCCGCATATGACTTCCACGTTCTTTGGCAGTTTCTCGGTCAGATCTATGCATCGGCTCTTGTCCTTGTCGATGATCTTGACCTTGGTGCCCAGTTTGGCAAGCGAGCGTGCCACCATCTCGGCTATCGCCGTGCCGCCCATTATCATCACGCGCTTGGTCAGCACGTCGCTCTTGCCGAAGTGGCGGGAGAGCATCTGCATTCCGTCCTTGCGGCTGATGGTGAACACCAGGTCGCCGAACCGGAACTTGCTGTCCATCTTGGGGATTACGGTCTCGTTGTCCCTGCCTATGGCTATGATTCTGAACTGCTCCAGCTCTGCGGGCGGAACCGTCTTGATGAACTCGCCCAGCTTGAGGTCGAGCACCGGAGCCTCCTCGTCGAGCTTGAAGCATGCGATCTGCAGCTTGCCTCGGGCGAAGTCCATGGTGTCCGTTGTGGTGCTGTGCTTCAGGGCGGACACTATCTCATCGGATGCGCTCTTCTCGGGGTAGAACATGAGCTCGATACCCATCTCCTTGAATATCAGCTTGTTTTCGGGGGAGAGATAGTCCTCGTCGTTGATTCGTGCAATGACTTTCCCGGCACCGAGCTGGTGGGCCAGCATGGCGCTCACGATGTTGACCTCCTGAGTCGTGTAGGGGTACACGGCTATGTAGAGGTCTGCCTTGTCGGTTCCGGCCTCCCTCAGAAGTTTCAGCGACGAGATGGGACCTTGTATGGTCTGCACGTCAACTGATGACGCAAGTGCGCTCAGGCGGCTTGCATCGTCGTCTACGACTGTCACTTCATTGGCTTCGTCGCGAAGCATCTTTGCAAGGTGTGATCCGATCTCACCTGCACCTGCTATGACTATCTTCATAATCCTTCAGATATTTGAATATTTTCCTGCCTTTCAGTAAGGCAAGCGGAATTATCCTGATCCTGTCCATGGGGCCGGGAACAAAGTCCGACTTCGAGCTGTCCTTCAATTTCCTTGCCTCCCTGTGGGCGTCCCATACCGCCCTGAAGTACCCGGGCCTGCCCTGCAGCAGATATGCACAGGCCGCGGCGCCGTCGAGCAGCATGCGCACGAACACCCTCGCGCCTGGCATCGACTTGCGCATCATGAGCAGGCTGTTGCGGTAGTTCAGCTTGAGCTTGAACGGCGAGCTTTGGGGCAGCGTCCCGCCTCCAAGGTGCCATACCGTGCTCGCGGGAACCACGCACACCCGCCATCCACTGCCGATGGCACGGAGGCAGAAGTCTATCTCCTCCATGTGGGCGAAGAATCTTTCGTCGAGCCCTCCAAGTTCCTTCCAGACCGAGCTGCGCACCATCAGGCACGCCCCGCTTACCCATTGGACATCGGCCGGAGTGTCGTACTGGCCGAAGTCCTCCTCGGTGCGCGAAAGCACCCTTCCGCGGCAGAACGGGTAGCCGTAATGGTCGATGTACCCGCCGGCGGCACCTGCGTACTCGAAGCTGCTGCCTCTGCTGTAAACCATTTGACCGTCAGCATCTTGCGTGCGGTTCATCGCATGTATCTTCGGCCCGCACACGGCGCAGCCGGGATTGCTGTCCATCCAGGCCTCAAGCGGCTCCAGCCAGCCGGGACGGACTTCTATGTCCGAGTTGACCAGCACGAAGAACTCCGCTTCGGGAATCTGCCCGAGGGCCCTGTTGTAGCCTCCTGTGAAGCCGAGGTTGCTCTCGAACCGGATCATCCTGACACCGGGGAACCGGCTCTGTACGTATTCGGCCGACCCGTCGGTGCTGGCGTTGTCAGCCACTATCACTTCGGCATCGCAGCCGTCCACTGATTCAAGAAGCCCGGGGAGCCACCTCTGAAGGTGCTCCCTGGTGTTCCAGTTCAGTATGACAACCGCGGTGCGCACGGTTTATGCTATTTGCCGCAGTTGCAGTTGCCCTCGCCGCCGCACTCGCCTTCGCCGCAGCCGCCTTCGCAACCGCCGCCGCACTCTCCACCGTGGCAGCCGCCCTTGCAGTGGCAGCCTTCCTTGGGAAGATATTCACCGTGCAGACCTTCGAGAAGCTCTCTCTCGGCCGCATCGCGTACAGCCTCGACCTTGCCTGAGAAATGGAGGGTCTTGCCTGCCATGGGGTGGTTGAAGTCCATCTTGACGCTGTCTTCTGCCAGAGCCTTCACTGTACCCTGGACTACCTGGCCCTGGTTGTCGAGCATGGGGATGACCGTGCCTACGACGAGGAATTCGGTCATTATCCTGCCGTCAGGACCGGCGAATGCCTGCTTGGGAAGGTCTATCACATACTCGGGCGAGTATGCGCCGTATCCTTCCTCGGGAGTGAGGACGAACTCGAAGCTGTCGCCCGGCTCCTTGCCGAAGATGTTCTCCTCGAACTTGGGGAGAAGCATGCCGCTTCCGTGTATGTACTCGAGAGGCTTCTCGGCCCCTGCCTTGTCTGCGATCTGTCCTTCGACTTCCAATTCGTAGCTTACTGCCACCACTTTGTTTTTCTCTGCTTTCATATCTTTAATTACCGTTGAATTCAACATTTGAAAAGGCTAAGGTAGGAATTAGTTTGGACATACACGAACGTGCGTCGTCCGCAATGCCTGCCATCTGCTGCCAGAGCTGCAGGAAATTGCCCGTCACGAGCATCCCGCTCACAGGTTTCACAATCTTTCCGTTCTCGAAGAGGAAACCCTCTATGCCATAGGAGAAGTCGCCCGTGGCGCTGTTCGAGTTGCCGCCGTTGAACTCGGTGACAAGGATGCCGCTGCCGAGGCTGTCCATGAGGTCCTGGCGGCTCATTCCCGGCTTTGGCCAGGGCATGACCTTGGGTCTTGCCGCTTCCTCGGCCGTGGGCTCCATCCCGAGTTTCCCGGCCATGTATGTGTTGATGAAGTATCGTGAAACCGTGCCCTTGTCTATGATGGGTGCCTCCTGTGTGGCGACACCTTCGGAGTCGAAGAGCTTGGATCCGGTCTGGCCCTTGATGTGGGGGCAGTCCAGGATGGTGAGCCCTTCGGGGAAAAGTTTCTTCCCGACGGCGTCCATGAGGAAGGAGTCGTTCTGCTGTATGGAGTATGCGCTGAGCGCGCGCAGGATGGGGGACACCAGCTTGGATGCCACATCGCTCTCGACCACCATGTTGTATTTCCCGCCCGCAATGGCTTCGCTGCCTATCTGGGCGGATGCCTTCCTGAGCGCGACAGCTCCGCACTCCGATGCGTCGAAGCCTGCCTTGCCGGGAACGGAATCCCACCAGTAGCCGCTGTATTTGTCGCCGTTTGCGTCTTCTATCGTGACCTCCACGCCGTAATCCGTGCAGCTTTCCGTGTGCCGGCACTCAAGTCCTTGTGTATCTGTAAGAAACATGTCGTAAACGGCATTGGAGTATTCGCCCTCCTCGCTCACCAGCTTCCAGTCCCTGCCTTCGTCAAGCCCTTTCCCGAACACGGCGGCATCAAGTGCCGCGGATATCCTTTCCTCGTTCCCGATTCTCTCCACTTCGGGGTCGAAAAGCTCCATCTCACGGCCGGTCCTGGCGTTCCTGCACTGCCTTTCAGGAGAGGGAAGTACCCTCAGCGGGTCCTCTGAGAGCAGCCTTGTGATTCCGGCAGCCTTGAAGATGAAATCCCGCAGCGCGTCCTTCTCGAGCCTGTTGGTCGAGAAACTGCCGTATCTGCCGTCAACGAAGAGTGCGAGGCTGAGCGACCTGTCTTCGCAGTGGGTCACTTTGTCCACCTCTCCGTTGAGGGTGGCTATGAGGTCCTCGGTGCTCTTGCTGAGCGTTGCGCGGGCATTCTGTGCCCCGGCCTCCCGGGCGGTCTGAAGCGCCTGGCGCGTCAGATCGAGTTCTTCTGCTGTAATCATTCTCCTCCTACCGTCAATTTGCCTATCAGCACGCTCGGAATACCGCAGCTTACTGCCACGCTCTGCTCCTTTCCGCAGGTCCATGTGCCGTTGTCGACCTTCAGGTCGCCCGCCACGGCGCGTATGTCCGCAAGTGCCTCAGGGCCGTTGCCAATTATGTTCAGATCCTTTACCGGCTGCGTCAGGCGGCCGTTTTCGATCAGGAATCCGCTCTTTACGTAGAATGTGAAGTCACCTTCGCCTATCTTGACCTGGCCGTTCGAGAACCGGTCGACGTAGATGCCCTTCTTCACGCTGCCCACAAGGTCGACGAGCGTGCCGTCGCAGCCGCTTTCCATGTAGGTTGCGCGCATTCTGGGTATGGGGTTGTACCGGAACGACTCCCTGCGTCCGTTGCCGGTGGGTGCCACTCCGTAGAAGCCGGCGCTGATCCTGTCGTGCAGATAGGAATTCAGCACACCGTCCGCCACCATGTATGTCTTCTGGCCCGGAACTCCTTCGTCGTCAATGCTTACTGCTCCACGGTTGCCCGGCAGCGTTCCGTCGTCCACTATGTTGATGCCTTTGCGGCAGATCCGCTTGCCCATCCTGTCAGAGAAGATGGACTGTCCCTTGCGGTTGAAGTCGGCCTCGAATGCGTGGCCCATGGCTTCGTGAAGAAGGATGCCGGATGCGCCTGCCGCCATGACGACGGGCATGCGCCCGCCCTTGGGACGGCTGGCCTCGAAGCTCTCGTCCATCCTTGCAACCGCCTCTGTGGCAAGCTCCTGCAGCAGTTCCTCGGTGAGGAATTCCGCACCGGTGCGAAGGCTCCTTGACACGCTCCTGCTCTCGATCCTGTCTCCCTGCGCGGCAACCAGCTGGACTGATATGCTGCAAAGGGGACGGCTGTCTGTGCTGAGCTCGCCGAGCGAGTTGTACATCATTATGTCGCTGACGCTGGCTGACAGCATGGCCACCACCTTGACGACGCGGCTGTCGCGCCTGCGTATCTCGGCCTCGAGACGTTCGAGGTACGGGGTGAGATCCGCAATCTCCACCTGCATCCAGTCGTGGTCCATGCGGTAGCAGTCCGGCGTGCCCGAAACTGCCTTGACCTGCTCCGGCCTGCGGCCGTTTGCCATGCATGAACTGCCGGCTATGCCCGCTGCGGCCCTTGCGGCTGACAGGAGGGCGGGGTAGTCGGTGCTCTCGGCATAGGCATATCCCGTCTTCTCGCCGCTCAGGACGCGTATCCCGCATCCGAAGTCGATGTGGAAGCCTGCCGACCCTACCTGGGAATCCCTCAGGAGAAGGTCCAGATAGGCAGTGTGCTCGAAGTACAGGTCGCACCAGCCGCCGCCGGTCCCAAGGCCTTCTGCCACAAGACTCTGCAGTTGCGCGTCGCTGACTCCGAATATGTTTCTGATTCTATTCATCCTTGTGTGCCTGATTCCAGATCAGGGCGTATTTGTCGTTGTCCCTTATGAACTTCACCTGCCCGATGCCCTCGGCCACGGTGGAGAAGGGGCTTGTGGAGTTGTCGACCAGGATCCACCTGTCGCATACGGGGATATAGGTGTCGAAGAGGTACTTCTGCCCCATGTGGTAGCGTCTTCTCACGACATCGTCCGGAATGTTGTGCCCTCCTGATTGAACCCTGGCCCTGACTCTCGCTATTGCAAGCTCGGGCGAATTCAGCCAGAAGTACATGAGCACGATCTCGTATCCGCGGCTCTTGGCCTTTCTGATGATGCCGAGCAGCGACCTTGTGGCCAGAGTGGTCTCCACGCTGAATGTCTCCCCACGGCTCATGAGGTAGTGGATCTTGGTAATCATGAGCCGGCTGGCGCCCACCGATGCGGCGGACGGGTCGAAGGGGGATAGGAACTTCGCGAACTCGTCCGAGTTGACGAACTCGCGGCATTCCAGGAATTCGGGAAGTATGGTATACGACGCAGTGGTCTTGCCTGCGCCGTTGCATCCCGATATTATGAACATCTTAGGCATTGTCTATGCCGCTGCCGAAAAGGGCGAAATCGCCAAGACAAGGGTCATCCGGCCATATTTCCCTGAATGCATCAGTGATCTCCATCGCGGTCTTCAGGTCCTTTGACCTGCGCTTTGTGAGACCGAGAGCCTTGGCCTGGTCATATACGTGGACGTCGAGAGGAACGATGAGGCTGGCTGGAGAGCTGTGCTGCCAGAGTCCCAGGTCGACCTTGCCGTCGTTCCTTACCATCCAGCGGCGCATCATGTTTATCTTCTTGTTGGGAGCCTTGGGGTCCTCCTTGCGTCTGAAGATGATGGTGCGTATCTCGTCCGCGCTCAGAGACTCTATCGAGTCGTGCCAGGTGTACCATTCGTGCAGGCGGCGGCAGATTCCGGCCACTTCCGACCATTTGACGGTGCGGTGGAGCGAGGTGTCGTCATCGCGGTAGTCGGCGGCCCTGATGTAGTCCATGGGACGCCAGTCCATCTCGTCGAAAAGACGGCAGCAGTCCCTGACTATCATCTCCCTGCGCCCCCATGCGAGGTGCGAGGCGAACACGGCCGCTATCTCCACGTCCTGCAGCGGGGCCCCGCGCCGCACGAATTCCCTGGGGAACCGTATGGGGTCCTCCTCGAAGTAGAGCGGGTCGTTGTATTTTGCGGCCCACTCAAGAAGCTGCTCTCTGACGCTTTCCTTCATTATTCTGCCGTTGCGGCCTCAAGCTTGCGGAGCATCGAGAACATCACGAGACCTGCGACTGCGCACAGAGCCATGAGGATGGTCCAGTTGGCCCACAGGGGCACGTTCTCCCAGAGCATTGAGGGGATTGAGCTGAGGTAGTTTCCGATTGCGGTTGCTGCGAACCAGCATCCCATCATGAGTCCCTTGTACTTCGGAGGGGCAACCTTGCTGACGAAGCTGATTCCCATAGGGCTGAGAAGGAGCTCGGCAAAGGTGAGCACGAGGTAGGTGCCGATGAGGTATGCGGGAACGACGGGGTCAGGTGAGACACCGCCGGCGTTGACGAGCTCTGACGGAGCGGGCTGGCCCTTGGATGCAAGCAGCATGATGAGGTAGCCGACGCCGGCCACGAACATTCCGAGACCGATCTTCTTGGGAGCAGAAGGCTCCTTGCCCTTGTTTGCAAGAGCGCCGAAGATGGCCATCGAGATGGGAGTGAGGGCAACCACGAAGAACGGGTTGAACTGCTGGAACTGCTGGGGAAGGATGCTGATTGTGCCTGCCATTCCCTTGTACAGCGCGAATGCGCCGGCCCAGAGGGCGGCTGTTGCAAGGCCGCAGATCGACTTTGCCTTGGCTGTCTCTGACTGGAATGTTCCGAAGAGGGTGTAGATCGATACGGCGATGAGGAACAGTGCCCAGATGTTGAATCCTATTCTGGTTATGCCTGATACCTCGGCCTGGGTGTAGTCACGTGCGAAGTAGGTGAGTGATGAACCGTTCTGGTGGAATGCCATCCAGAAGAAGATGACCACTGCGAACACGAAGATGAGGGCCACGATGCGGTCCTTTGTCTGCTTGGGGGTGAGCTCGGCGACCTTCTCGCCGGAGGCGGCTGCGCTCTTGGCATTGACGTCGGTATGCTTGAACCATGACCTGAAGCCGAAGTAGATGGCTATCGAGAAGATCAGGGATACGCATGCCACGGCAAAGCCGAGGTTGTATGCAGTCGAGAGGTTGGTGATATAGAAGTGGCTGAACTCCTCGAGACCCATTCCCTGAGCCTGTGCGCCGGGCATCGCTGCCTGGAGTGTCTGCAGGGCTGAAGGGTCGGCGAGGGTGCCGTTTATGCACTGATGGGCGAGGGCGGGGATGTCGGCCTTGTAGATGAGGCCTGCCTTTGCGAGGTGGCTGTTGGTGAGTGCCGTTGCCGCTGTGGGGGCGAACATCGAGCCGAGGTTGATGGCCATGTAGAACAGGCTGAAGCCGGAGTCTCTCTTGGTACCGTACCTGGGATCGTCATAGAGGTTGCCGCACATTACCTGAAGGTTGCCCTTGAACAGACCGGTTCCCACCGCTATGAGGAGCAGGGCGCCGATCATGAGCGTGAGGGCGAAGCCGCGGCTCGCGAATGCGTCGGTCGGGATAGCCAGGCACACATAGCCCACGAACATGACGCAGATACCGGTGACCACGCACTTGCCGAAACCTATCCTGTCTGCCAGCCAGCCGCCTACGACGGGCATGAAGTAAACTGCTGCCAGGAAAATGGCGTAGAACTGGCCTGCCGCAGATGCGGAGAATCCGAATTTCGCCTGCAGGAAGAGCAGGAAGATTGCCAGCATGGTGTAGTAGCCGAAGCGCTCACCGGTGTTGGCGAGGGCGAGGGCGTAGAGACCTTTGGGTTGTCCTTTGAACATATCTAGATTTATTTAGTTGATTCGCAGTAGGCAAAGATACGAAATAATTGCTATATTTGTGTAAATCGCGAAACCGTTAAAAACATAAATGATATGACAATCAAAGACCTCAAACCGGCAATTGTCTGGAACAACTTCTACGGCATCACCAGATGCCCCCGCCCGTCAAAGCATGAGGAGGTGATACGCAAGTACCTTCTCGACTGGGCAGCGGAGCATAAGGTGGAAGCCTTCACCGACGAACCCGGAAACGTTATCATGCGCATCCCTGCCACAAAGGGCTACGAGAACCGCAAGTGCGTTGTGCTTCAGGGACATATGGATATGGTCCCCCAGAAGAACTCCGATGTCAAGCACGACTTCCTCACAGACCCTATCGAGACGAAGGTCGAGGGCGAGTGGCTCAAGGCATGCGGCACCACCCTCGGCGCCGACAACGGGCTCGGCATTGCACTCGCACTGTCTGTCGCCGAGTCTGACGACGTCCCTCACGGCCCCATCGAGATCCTCATCACCTACGACGAGGAGACCGGCATGGCAGGCGCCCAGGCTCTCAAGCCGGGTATCCTGAAGGGCGACATCCTCATCAATCTCGACTCCGAGAGCGAGGGCGAGTTCTACATCGGCTGTGCCGGCGGACTCGATGCAACCGCACAGGCCCGCTACCGTCGCAAGAACGAGCCGAAGAACCACGAGTGCTGGAGCCTCGCAGTCAAGGGCTGCCAGGGCGGACATTCCGGCATGGACATCATCCTCTGCCGTGCAAATGCCAACAAGCTCGTGGCCAGGGTCCTTCTTCCCCTGCTTGTCAGGAATGACGTGAAGCTCATCGACCTCGAGGGCGGTTCTCTCCGCAATGCGATTCCCCGCGAGGCTTTTGCAACCGTATATGTTCCCAGCGCAAAGGTGGATGCCGCAAAGAAGACCGTGGCAAAGATCGCAGCAGCGCTGAAGGCCGAATATGCAGCCACCGACCCCGATCTGGACATCATATTCGAGCCTTACAGATGTGAGGAGGGCCAGGCCTGCGATCCCGAGGAGTGCAAGTACGTCTCAGAGGAGTCTGCCATCAGGTTCATAAGGGCCATCCTTGCCTGCCCGGACGGCGTCGAGCGCATGTCCGACAACATGCCCGGCATGGTCGAAACTTCCAACAATCTCGCAATGGTCAAGATATACAAGGGCGACTTCTCCGTGAAGTGCCTCATGCGTTCATCCGTCGACAGCGCCAAGGACGCCCTTGCCGAGAAGATGGAGAGCGTATTCCTGTTGGCCGGCATAAAGGTCCGCTTCACAGGCGGTTACAGCGGCTGGGCACCCAATGCATCTTCACCCATCCTTGCAGCCATGAAGAAGGTCTACAAGGACATGTTCGACAAGGAGCCTCTCGTTATGGCCATCCACGCCGGACTCGAGTGCGGCATCCTTGCAGGCGCTTATCCTCACTGGGATATGGTTTCCATGGGACCCACCCTTCTGAGCCCCCATTCTCCCGACGAGCGTGCACACATCCCTTCAGTCCAGAAAGTCTGGGACCTTCTGAAGGAAGTGCTCAAGAATATTCCCGAGAAATAAGACCCGTGGTACAGCCCGCTAGGCTTTAAGCCCGGGCTTTACCAGTTTGTAACCGAGGCGCTGCAGTTCAACTGCGGCGCCTAATCTGTAGAATACGCAGTAGGCACGGACCAGGATGTAGAATCCGTCCTTGGTCTGGGCCTCTATGCCCTCGTGGCGCATGAGACCGAGGGTGGATTCGGCGCAGCTGTAGAATGCGTCCGAAAGTTTTGCGGCATACTCCGGGGTGAGGCTGAGCATGGGGCCGAGGATGTGCTCGTCCATGTCGTCCCATCCGCGGGGACCGTAATATGCAGTGTAGGGATCGCTGCTGTGCGCCTGCCAGTCCTTGTCCCAGTTGTTGGCCACGCCCATTCCCAGGAATGCCGCCCATGCGAGAGCGGCCTCGGGATAGTCGTTGAAATTCTCGACCGCATCACCCACATAGGACTCCATGTAGGAATTCTGCCAGATGTCTTCGATGTCGTCTGATTCCGGCAGTTTGCCGTCGCCAAGGACGCTGCAGCCCCTGAGGACTTTGACGAGACCGTCCTGAAGGACCTTCTCGAACTTGTCAAGTATCTCGGAATTTGCCATAATGGCCGCAAAGTTAAGAAAAATCCGATTTGTTGATAATTATTCTTATTTTTGTTGTATGACACGCAGGGCTTCGTCGTGGATATCCCTTCCGTCAGCATCTGCGGTCTTGGGCTCATGGAAATCATCAATTCAATAAATGATGCGCTGTGGTCGTATGTGATCACAGTCGTGTTGGTGGGAGCGGCCATCTATTTCACTGTCAGGAGCAGGGGCGTGCAGTTCCGTTTCATCAAGGATGCGTTCAGAATCATGACCGGACGCGACAGGAACACTCACAGGAGTGCGCTTGCCCATCCCAGAAAGATCGGTTCGTTCAAGGCCTTCACCATCTCTCTCGCTTCGAGGGTGGGCACGGGAAACCTCGCCGGAGTCGCATCCGCGATGTTCGTCGGCGGCCCGGGGGCGGTGTTCTGGATGTGGCTGATGGCTCTTCTGGGCAGTGCCGTGGCCTTCGTCGAATCCACTCTGGCCCAGCTTTACAAGAAGCGTGGTGCCGATTCGTTCTACGGTGGCCCTGCATACTATATGGAGACTGGTCTCGGAAAGCGCTGGATGGGAATACTTTTCTCCATCTTCATGATTCTTTCGTTCAGCCTGGCGCAGTCCATGCTTCAGGCGCAGACCATCATCACTTCTCTCCATGATTCCATCCCGGTGAACCCGTTCTTCCTGGCGTTGTCGCTTGGACTTCTCCTTGCCCTGATCGTGTTCGGAGGCGTCCGCCGTATCTCGAGAGTGGTCTCGTACATGGTCCCGTTCATGGCCCTGGGCTATATTGTCCTGGCTCTTGGAGTCATGATATGGAATGCTCCCCAGATCCCTCATATGTTCGCAACCATCTTCAAGTCCGCCTTCGGCCTCGGGCAGGTGGGCGGAGGAATGGTAGGCATCGCTGTCCAGCAGGGTGTCAAGAGAGGGCTTTTCTCGAATGAGGCCGGCGAGGGGTCCGCTCCCAACGCGGCCGCCATCGCCGATACCTCCCATCCGGTGAAGCAGGGGCTCATGCAGGCCCTTGGCGTATTCGTCGACACCATACTGATATGCTCATGCACCGCTTTCATAATCCTGCTGTCAGGCCAGCTGGACTGCGGTGAGGACGGAATCCTCCTGACCAGCCGCAGCTTCGAGTCGGTGATCGGTCCGGCCGGCCGCTGGTTCCTCACCCTTGCCATCTTCCTTTTCGCCTTCACCACCATCATCGGCAATTATTATTACGGTGAGACAAATGTGCGCTTCCTGGCGGGGCGTATATCCCCGAAGGCTGAGAACATCGGTGTCACAGTGTACAGAGTCGCTGCTGTCGTCATCATCATGGTGGCGGCATATGTTTCCCTGCAGACGGCATGGGCGGTCGTCGACCTGACCATGGGCCTTATCACCCTGATCAACGTCTCTGCGATCCTGATGCTCGGGAAGAAGGCCTTCGCTCTGCTCAGGGACTACAGTGCGCAGCGCAAGGCCGGCATCGCCGACCCTGTCTTCGACAAACATTCCTTCACTGAAGAAGACCCGTCGAAACTCGAAGGCTGGAGCTAGACATCCCTGTTCCCCCAGGGCCTTGTGATGCCCGGAAAGGAGCACGGGTGACGGCGATTCGGGCGCTGAGCCGCCGGAATGTGCCGGTATTTGCTGATTATTTGAAAAATTTTCCACGTATCTTCGGCATTGGGCCTGTTTTACCCCGATTTTATATATCTTTGTAAGATATATCATGAAAATTGGAGTAATAGCGGCAATGGATAAGGAACTTGCACGTCTGCAGGTTCTTATGAAGGATGCGCATGAGCTCGCCCCGGGCATCATGCAGGGCACCATAGGTGCGAACACAGTCGTGATGTGCGGCAGCGGGATAGGGAAGGTGAATGCGGCGCTCTCCGCGCAGAGGCTCATCCTCGCGTGCAGGCCCGACTGCATCATCAGCACCGGCGTGGCCGGAGGCCTGGATTCCTCTCTCCGCCCCAAGCAGGTCGTGGCCAGCTCGGAGGTCGTGTATCACGACGTCTGGTGCGGCGAGCCCAACCAGTGGGGCCAGGTGCAGGGGATGCCCGCACGTTTCAAGGCCAGCGATGCCATACTCGCAAAGCTCGACGTCCGCAAGGGCCTTTTCACGTCAGGAGACCAGTTCATTACCGAGGAGCCCCGCGAACGTGAGATCCTTGCAAACTTCCCCGAGGCCCTCTCCGTCGACATGGAATCCGGCGCCATCGCCCAGACCTGCCATGTGAACGGTGTTCCCTTCGTGTGCATACGCGTGATAAGCGACGTGTGCGGCGCTGACCGTGAAAGCCAGTACGCGAACTTCTGGGCCGAGGTTTCCGACAACTCCTTCGAAGCAATAAGACAGATAATCTCAGAACTATAGAAATGGACATAAGCGAAAGAGCGGTGAACATGCCGTCGTCTCCTATCAGACGGCTTGCACCATATGCCGACGAGGCCAAGCGCAACGGCATTCACGTCTATCATCTCAATATCGGACAGCCCGATATCAAGACGCCCAAGTGCGCCATCGAGGCCCTGCAAAACGTCAACAGGGACATCCTGGAGTACAGCCCGTCCGACGGCTACCTTTCACTCAGGACAAAACTCGTGAAGTACTATGCCGAGTACGGCATCTACCTCTCGCCTGACGAGATAATAGTCACCTCAGGCGGCTCCGAGGCTGTGCTGTTCGCATTCCTCGCGTGCCTCAGCCCCGGCGACGAGGTCATAGTGACCGACCCCTTCTATGCAAACTACATGGCATTCGCCATCTCTGTGGGGGCCGTCATCAAGAGCGTCAAGACCAACATCGAGGACGGATTCCGCCTTCCCAGCATCGAGGCCTTCGAGGAGCAGATCACGGAGCGCACAAAGGCCATCCTCATCTGCAACCCCAACAATCCTACCGGATACCTCTACACCCGCAAGGAGATGCAGCAGCTGCGTGACATCGTCAAGAAGCACGACCTCTACCTCTTCTCCGACGAGGTGTACCGCGAGTTCATCTATACCGGCATGCCGTACATCAGTGCATTCCACCTCAAGGGCATAGAGGAGAACGTTGTGCTATTCGACTCCGTGTCGAAGAGATACAGCGAGTGCGGCATCAGGATCGGCTGCCTCTGCACCAAGAACAAGAAGGTGCACGATGCTGTCATGAAGTTCTGCCAGGCCCGACTGAGCCCCCCGCTCATCGGCCAGATAGTCGCAGAGGCTTCACTCGATGTTCAGAAAAGCTATCTCCAGGCAGTGTATGAGGAGTACTGCGACCGCAGGAACTTCCTCATCGACGGCCTGAACAAGATTCCGGGCGTATATTCTCCCATCCCCATGGGCGCATTCTACACCGTTGCGAAACTCCCCGTCGACGACGCCGAGAAGTTCTGCATCTGGTGCCTCAGCGAGTTCCAGTACAACGGCGCCACCGTCATGATGGCTCCGGCATCGGGCTTCTACACCGAGCCCGGCGAAGGCCGGCAGGAGGTCCGCATAGCATACGTCCTGAACAATGAGGACCTTGCCAAGGCACTGACATGCCTTGAGAAGGCACTTGAAGTCTATCCTGGAAGAACCATATGAGCGAAGGACTCAGCCTTGTAACCGAGCTTGCGATCATCCTGATCGCCGCAGGTGTCTTCACCGTGATATCGAAGGCTCTCAAACAGCCTCTGATTCTCGGCTACATAGTCGCCGGCTTTCTCGTAGGCCCGTCCCTGGGCATCTTCCCGCAGTTCTCGACGGAGTCGGTCAAACAGTGGTCCGAGATCGGAATCATCTTCCTGCTTTTCAACCTTGGCCTCGAGTTCAGCTTCAAGAAACTGCTCAAGGTGGGCAGCGCGGCGCTGATCACAGCCGGAACGATATGCGTAGGCATGTTCGTGATGGGAATGCTGACCGGCAGCGCAATGGGCTGGACGTCGATGGAGAGCATCTTCCTCGGCGGTCTTCTCTCGATGAGTTCCACCACCATAATCATCAAGGCATACGACGACATGGGGCTCAAGGACAAGCCCTACGCCACCCTGATATTCGGCAGCCTGGTGTTCGAGGACCTCATCGCGGTGCTCATGCTCGTGCTGCTGTCGACCATGGCGGTCAGCAACAAGTTTGCCGGCGGAGAGATGCTGATGGCACTCGGCAAGCTCGCATTCTTCCTTGTCCTGTGCTTCCTTGTGGGCATCTACATCATTCCCACGCTGTTCCGCAAGGCCAGGGCCTTCATCAGCGACGAGATCCTGCTGATAGTCAGCATAGGCCTGTGCTTCGGAATGGTGGTCCTTGCCAATGCCGTGGGCTTCTCCTCTGCGCTTGGCGCCTTCATGATGGGCTCCATCCTTGCCGAGACAATAGAAGGTGAGCATATCCAGAAGCTCACATCAAAGATAAAGGACCTGTTCGGGGCCATCTTCTTCGTGTCTGTGGGCATGATGGTCAATCCTGCCATCATCGCCCAGTACTGGCCAAACATCCTCGTTCTGGCCATAGTGGCCGTCGGCGGTATCCTCATCTTCTCCACAACCGGAGTCCTGATTGCCGGAAAGGGCCTCGACATCGCGGTGCACACCGGCTTCACGATGGCGCAGCTGGGTGAATTCGCATTCATCATCGCCGGCCTCGGCTGCTCGATGGGCGTGATGCGCGAGTTCATCTATCCCGTGGTCATAGCCGTGTCGGTGATCACCACCTTCACGACTCCGTACATGATCAAGGCCGCCGACCCGGCCCTGGCATACCTCAAGCGCCGGCTCCCAGCAAGGGTGCTTGCCGTCGTGGACCCGCCCCAGGACAATGCCGCCGCCAATTCCATGGCCGAACAGAGCGAGTGGAAGAAACTCCTCAAGAGCTACGCGCTCAGAGTCGGGCTGTACTCCGTCATACTTGTGGCCATCATCCTGGCTGCCAATGCCTTCCTCGACAAGACCGTCACGTCCGTGTTCCCGTCGATGGGTGAAGGTGCGCGCGGCTGGATAGAACTGATCCTTACCCTGCTTGTCATGTCGCCGTTCCTGTACGGCATGACCATACTTAACGGAGGCATCGCAAGACCCGCATCGCGCCTGCTTGCCGAAAAGCCCTCCAACAGATGGCCCATACTCTCTCTCATGGCACTCCGCATCGGAATAGGCATAGCCTTCATAGTTGCCGTGGTGCAGAAGTACTACCATGTGGCCGGCTGGTCTGCGCTGCTGCTGGTGCTTCTGATGTTCCTCTTCATGATAGTCATCAAGTTCACCCTGCGCAACTTCGGCGGACTAGAGGCCCGCTTCATGGAGAACCTGAATGCAAAGGAGAACCTCGAGAAGCAGCGTGCTCCCGTGGCCACCGAGGTGCAGGCCAAGATGAAAGGCTACGACATACACATGGCCGGAGTCAAACTCAGCCCCGACTCGGAGTATGCCGGCAAGACCCTTCGCGAGATGCCTTTCCGCCACACAAGCGGCGTGAACATAGTGAACATAGTGCGCGGCTCGCGCAGCATACTGATCCCTTCCGGCAATGAGCCGGTCTATCCGGGAGACGAACTGCTTGCCGTTGGAACCACCGCACAGCTTGAGGCCTTCCGCCGAATGATGGAGGAATCCAACGCGGCCGCGCCCGTGGTCAATAATGAAGAATTCCTCGTGGAGCCCATAGTGCTCAAGGAAGGTTCGACCCTCGCAGGCCAGACCCTCCGCTCCGCCGACATGCGCTCCAGCGGCTGCATGGTGATCAGCGTGCTGCATCAGGGCAATCTCATAACCAACCCTAAACCCGACTACAGATTCGAAGTCGAGGATACCGTATGGCTTGCCGGCCTGAAGTCCTCGATAGAATGGTTCAAATAAGATTATGAAAGTACTTGTTACCGGCGCTGCCGGATTCATCGGTTCAAATCTGGTTCTCAGGCTGCTTGGCACTGAGCCGGACATGCAGGTCACAGGCCTGGACAACATCAACGACTATTACGACACCAGGCTCAAGGACTGGCGCCTGGCCGAAATAGCCAGGGCCGCAGGCGACGGCCGCTGGAAGTTCGTCAAGGGTGACCTTGCCGACAGGGATCTCATCGACCGCCTGTTCGCCGAAGAGAAATTCGACATTGTGGTCAACCTTGCCGCCCAGGCGGGCGTGCGCTACAGCATCGAGAACCCCGATGCCTACATCCAGAGCAACCTCATAGGCTTCTACAACATACTCGAGGCCTGCCGCCACAATCCCGTGCAGCATCTTGTATATGCTTCAAGCTCAAGCGTGTACGGCAACAACAAGAAGGTCCCTTACAGCACCGACGACAAGGTCGACAACCCCGTGAGCCTGTATGCCGCCACCAAGAAGAGCAATGAGCTCCTCGCCCACGCCTACAGCAAGCTCTACAACATCCCGAGTACGGGCCTGCGCTTCTTCACCGTGTACGGACCTGCCGGCCGCCCCGACATGGCCTACTTCTCGTTCACCAACAGGCTCAGGGCAGGGGAGACCATCCGCATCTTCAACTACGGCAACTGCAAGCGCGACTTCACCTACGTCGACGACATTGTGGAGGGCATCCAGCGCGTCATGCACAAGGCTCCCGTGAAGGCCACAGGCGAGGACGGGCTGCCGCTGCCTCCCTATGCAGTCTACAACATAGGCAACAGCAATCCGGAGAACCTGCTGGACTTCGTGACCATACTCCAGGAGGAACTCGTGCGCGCAGGCGTGCTGCCCGGTGACTATGACTTCGAAGCGCACAAGGAACTCGTTCCCATGCAGCCCGGCGACGTTCCCGTCACCTATGCCGACACCAGCGCGCTCGAGCGCGACTTCGGCTTCAGACCCCAGACCCCGCTGCGTGAGGGCCTCCGCAGGTTCGCACAGTGGTACAAAGAATTTTACATGTAAAAAAAGAATATGAAAATTGACAATTTCCTACAGCTGTTCGTGGTGAAGGAGAAGAAGTTCTTCCCTCTTTTCATCCAGTCCGCCGAAAACATCAACTCGGCCGCCGACCTTCTTCTTCAGCAGGCAAAGTCAGACAATCCTGACGAACGCCGTATGCTCGCACACCGCATCAAGGAGCGCGAGACTGAGGGCGATGCCATTACAAAGAGGATAGTGGACGAACTCCTTTCCGCCTACGTCACTCCTTTCGACCGCGACGACATCCATCAGCTTGCCGAGAGCATGGACACCTTCCTTGACTGCATCAGGGACTCTTCGAAGCAGATAGCCATGTACCAGCCCAAGGAGCCCTCGCGCAAGATCATCGAGATTGCCGAGTACATCAAGCAGGACGCCCAGATCCTTGTCGAGATCACCGGAAAGTTCGACAACATGCGCAAGGAGGCAAAGGCCGTCGACATCCTCTGCAACAAGATGAAGGAGATAGAGCACATTGTCGACGACGTGTTCGAGAGCTACATGTCCAACCTCTTCGAATTCGAGAAGGACGCCATCGAGCTCACCAAGAAGAAGAACATCGCCCAGGCCTTCGAGGATACCTCCGACAGAGCCAAGAGCACCTCGAACGTCATACGCAGCATTGCTGTGAAGATGAGCTAGCGTATGATAGCGATAGTGATAATAACGGCAATAATAGCCCTGCTGTTCAGCCTCACCAACGGCATGAACGATGCGGCCAACTGCATCGCATCCGTCGTGGCGACAAGGGCTCTGCCTGCAAAATATGCCGTGTGGTGGGCTGCGTTCTGGATTTTCATTGCGCTGTTCATCTTTGACATGACCGTGGCATCGACGATGGGCAAGGGCATAGTCAGCGAGAACTGCATCGACGTGTACGTCATTCTCGCCGCCCTGCTGGGCAGCGTGCTGTGGATATTCATCTGCACGCGGTTCGGCCTTCCCATCTCAGCCTCCCACGCCCTCATCGGCGGCCTCATCGGCCCGGTATGGTTCGTTTACGGCAGCGAACACCTCATCGGCAGCGGCATATTCACGGTAGTTGCGTTCATCGTGATCTCCCCGCTCATAGGCATGGTGATGGGATTCTTCCTGAACTGCCTTTTCATGGCGATCTTCCGCAAGTGCAACGGCCAGAAGGTCGAGAAAGGTTTCCGGCGCATGCAGCTTGTGTCCAGCGCGGCATTCTCGCTCGGCTTCGGCGGCAATGACGGCCAGAAGACCCTCGGCGTGATCGCGATACTGTTTGCGAGCGCGTTCGCGTCCAGGCCCGACAGCTCCCTGATGCAGCTTCTCTACGGCAACGGTGCCGTCGCTGCCGGAGCATACACGGCTGACGGCGTGGCTGTGGCCGGCGCAGAGTTCTTCATTCCCATGTGGCTGAAGCTCCTGTGCTACGGTATCATTGCATTCGGAACACTGGTCGGCGGCTGGAAGGTCATCCGCACACTTGGCGACGGCCTGAGCAAGCTCTATCCCACGCAGGGATTCTGTGCGGAGGCGTCAGGCGCGTTCACGCTCATTCTCACCGCTGTGCTGGGAATCCCCGTCAGCACCACCCACACCATCACCGGCTCCATCATCGGCACCGGCCTCACACGCGGAGTAAAGCGCGTGAAGTGGCTCACAGCCAAGAACATCGTATGGGCCTGGGTGCTCACGATACCCTGTGTGATCGTGGTATCGGGGCTTATCTATCTGATAATGGTCCGCTGGTTCGGCTGCCCTGTGAAGGCGTTGTAGATTACTGTTTTACAGATTTCAGTGCGAGCGACATTACGTAAGTGATGTCGCTTTCGCTTTTGAATGTCTCGATGGGGACACCGATGGCGAACACCTTGTACCCGCTGCCCCTGTACACCACTGCGGCCGGCTGGAAGGTCTGTGCGTAGTGCAGGACGGTCTTGCCCTTGATGAGGTCTGCCGGTGCGATTGCGCCGGGAGTCTCCACGCAGTAGCACTCTTCGTTGGGAACGGAATGGAAGGGGAGCTCCCTGTCCTCTGAACTGCTGCAGGGGAGGAACCTGCTCTGCTGCTTCGCGGCCGTCGTCACCGCGCCCGCAGAGGTCCCGAAGGTGGTTACATACCTGAACCCGAGAACATCCTTTATGAAGTTCTGGGCGCTTGTCCGGGGCATGGTCCTGTTCGGGGTGGGATATACCGTGTCCCATGCGTCGGTAGCGATATAGGCTCCGCTTACAATGATGCTGGTGCCCTTGCCGGTGGCTTTGCGTATGGCATCCTGAAGCTTCCTCGGGAACACGTCGAAGTGCGTGCCCTTCTTTCCTGACCCGCGTATGGTGCTTACCTGCTTTCCGCAGATGAGGTCTATGATGCTCCATGTCGGAGCGGATTCGGCATTCCCGGCCTCGCAGAAGGCATCCCTTGACATGGAGCAGAAGCAGCGCCCCTCTCTCATGAGAGCCTTGCCGTGCACGAAGGGGTAGTCGAAGCTGTTGCCCGCGAGCCTGCGGCCCGCATAGTCGTCCCAGCTGGCTCCATGGCCCGGATCGTCGTCGGTGACCCACTCGCGGTTGCGGCGGAACTCATAATTCTCTCCTATATAACTGTAGTCGTACAGGTAGGGGACTCCGCTGTCGACCCTGCCGTTGAATCCGGCGATCTCCTCAGTGTCAGCCCATACGGGAGCTGCAACCCTGTCGAAGTTGTTGACCACCAGAACGATGTTGCTGCTGTCGGGCTTCATGCCCGAAGGGGTGCCCAGGCTCAGGATCTCGCTCGGGAAACTCTCGCCGCCCTCGTTCCAGGCGCTGACCTTATAGCTGTAGATGTGGCCTTCGGTGATGGGAAGGCTGCATGCCGTGCCTTCGCAGTCGGTGCCTTCATCCCAGCCTCCTCCGTCTATCCTTGTATATATGGTATAGCCCTTGGGAGTGGCCGTGGGCTCCTTCTCGTCCTCTACGGGAGACCATTTTAGCCTTGCCGAAATGCCGTCCTCGCCAAACTGTACCGAGAACCCGGACACGGGAAGGGGCTGCACCACGTAAGAGCAGCCGTAGAGGTCGCTCAGGAACTTGAGTACCGCCTTGTACACAGCCCTGCTTACGGTGAAGCGGAATCCCGGGTCCAGACCGTATTTCATGTCGGCAAAGTTCTGATGGCTCAGAAGCTCCAGGATCATGCCCGGAACATCGGTGGTGCGGGACTCGCTGTAAGAACGGTCCCAAAGCCCGCGGCGGCTCCAGTCGGGATCCCAGTCGGCGCGTATGTCGTTCACGACCTGGGTCTGCACGAAGTCGGCAAGGCGCCGGTTGCCCATGCGGTCGTAGCCGTTGCTGTCGTTGCGGCTGCCGTTGCACTTGAGCGTGTATATCGCGAGGGTGCCCACTGTAGAATCGTTGGGGGTCATGCCTGCGTCGGAGTGGAATGCCAGCGAGAGGTCGAAGGGAATCTTTCTCGAGTCCCTCTGCTCCCTGACCCAAGCGCCGCGGCCGGCGTAGTCCCTGGTGTAGTCCTTAGGCCATTCCGTCCAGATGGTGCTGTCGGCTCCCGACCAGCCCATGCTGTACAGGGCCCCTTCGGCGAAGGCGGGCATTCCAGAGGTGCTGCCGCCTCTTCTTACCTTTCCCATACCGCCGCCGAAACGTACGGCGTCGGCCGTCACGACTTCGCCTTCCGCTCCCTCGCTCGTGAGTTCCACATAGTTGTCACCGTCGGGCGCGAACTCGAAGCTGCCCAGGTAAATCCAGGTGCCGCCGCCCCTTCTCTGGTTGACCCTGAACTCAGTCACGCCGCCAAGGTGGCTGACGCAGTAGCAGGCCTCCCTGGTGCTTGAATCCAGGCTTGAATAGCTGATATATACGGCATAGACGCCTCTCTCGGAGATCTCGGGAGTCCATCTGACGGAGGCGCTTCCCTCAGGGTCGCAGGCCGTCTTGCGCGCCGTGCCCATCCTGAAAGGATTCTGGTCGATGCGGTAGGTCTCGTATCTGTCGGCAAATCCTTCGCCCGCGCTCTCCCATCTGCCGCTTTCCCTGTAGTAGCCCTTCTGCCTTGTGAGCGGGCCGCGCTCTCCCTGGAAAGCAGGATCGTTGTCGCATACGCATTCCAGTATCTGCGGGTCCCTTTCACGCGGGGTCATCACATAGGCGCCGGCGTTCTCCAGCATGGGGATCAGGTAGGGAAGCACGTAGCTCTGGGTGTACATGTCCTCGACGGTGCGGTGCAGCTGTGCCCTCTGCCACATCCATTTGCCCTGCTCCTCGTTCCAGTATCTGCCGTGGCTCTGCCAGAGAGCTATGTATCTGTCCGACAATCCTTTGGGGTATCTTCTGGCGCCTTTCCTGAGAATGAAGCGGCTGCCGCCGGTCTTCCTCGGGTCTGCAATGCCGAACGAGAAGTGCCCGGGCTTTCCGTCGTTGTCGACAGCGGGCGTGTACAGCTCCTCGAGAAGGACACCGTTGGCATAGATCTTACCCAGTTTGTATGAGGTAGACACGCCTGCGAGCGCGTCCGACAGCTCATTGCGCAGCCAGTTGTAGTCGCCAGCTCTCCACGGCCAGTCCGAGAACTCCTTGTCGAAGTAGAAGTCGGTCAGCCCGTCGTGGTTGACCAGTTTCTTTATCTTGACTGAAGCGGTCACGCCTGTGCGGCGCTGCAGCCTTGCGGAAAGGCTGTCGCATGCTGCGTTGAAGTTGTTTCTGACAGGCGCGTTCTGCGCCGATGCGCAGAGGCAGAGCCCCATTGCCAGCACGGTGGCTGCTATTTTACTTGAATGCACGTTCGAGCGAGTATTTCAGGTTCAGAATCAGAGTCACGATGCAGCCGGCCGCCAGGGCGAGTACGTCCACGAGGAAGTCGCTCCAGTCTCCGCATCTGTATGATATGGTCCTCTGTATGAGCTCCGTGGCGGCGGCGAAGACTGCCCCTACCGCCAGGGTCTCAAGAGTCCAGAGTATGGCCTTGCCCGGCTTGCGGGCAAGCGTCTTGAAGCACAGGTAATAGATGATGGGGAAGGGGAAGAACATGCAGAAGTGCTCTATCTTGTCAGTCGGGATGCCGAAAAGGAACTGCGGCGCCTTCTGTATCCCGTCGAACTGACCGAAGCACAGATAGCACAGGCAGGCTGTGTACAGCACAAGGATGAACTTGAAGAGACGCGCCCTTTGCTTGTTGTTCAGCTTCTTCATCACAGAGACTGCATTTCGTTCAGTTTCTTGTAGTATCCGCCCATTGCAATGAGCTCCTCGTGCCTGCCTCTCTCGACAATGCGGCCCTCGTCCATGACGATTATCTCGTCGGCGTTCTTGATGGTGCTCAGGCGGTGCGCGATGGCGATGGTGGTCCTGGTGCTCATGAGCTTGTCGAGGGCATCCTGAACGGTGCGCTCGGACTCGGTGTCAAGCGATGCCGTAGCCTCGTCGAGAATGAGGATGGGCGGGTTCTTGAGTATGGCCCTGGCAATGCTGATGCGCTGCCTCTGGCCGCCGCTGAGCTTGACTCCGCGGTCGCCCACGTTGCTCTGGTAGCCGCCTTCGCGCTCCATGATGAAGTCGTGTGCGTTTGCTATGCGGGCAGCCGCCTCGACCTGCTCCTGGGTGGCATTCTCCACGCCGAATGCTATGTTGTTGAACACAGTGTCGTTGAAGAGGATAGGATCCTGGTTGACGTTCCCCATGAGCGCGCGCAAGTCGCTTATCTTAAGGTCTTTGAGGTCCATTCCGTCGATTGTGACCTTGCCTCCCTGCGGATCATAGAAGCGGGGGATGAGGTCCACCAGGGTGGTCTTGCCGGCGCCCGACGCTCCCACTATGGCAACGGTCTTGCCCTTGGGAATCTCGAGGTTGACGCCCTTGAGTATCTTTTTGCTTCCGTCGCTGTAGCTGAAAGTCACGTCGTGGAAGCAGATCCTGTCGTTGAACTCCTTGATGGGGCGTGCCTTCTGCGACTCGGCGACGTTGTTCTCGGAATTGAGGATGGCATCGATCCTCTCCATGCTGGCGAGGCCCTTGGGGATGCCGTAGGCTGCCCTTGAGAAGTCCTTGATAGGCTGTATAACGCTGTAGAGGATGACCATGTAGAAGATGAAGGTAGGTGCGTCTATCACCGTATGCTCGCTGAGGATTATCATGCCGCCGAACCAGAGGACGATGGCGATCATCGCGGTTCCGAGGAACTCGCTCACCGGATGGGCGGATACCTGACGGGTTGCCACGGCGGTGTTCTTGTCCCTCATGGCCGAGGTCACGCTTTCGAAGCGCATGCCCATCTTCTTCTCTGCCCTGAATGCCTTGATGACCCTGAGGCCTCCCAGAGTCTCCTCCACCTGGCTCATCGTGTCTGACCAGAGGTTCTGCGCCTCGGTCGACTGCCTCTTGAGCTTGCGGCCGATAAGGCCCATCAGCCAGAGCATGGCCGGTGCGAAGATCAGCACGAACAGAGTCAGCTGCCACGAGATGGCAAGCAGGGTGCCCATGTAGAAGACGATCAGGATGGGGTTCTTTATGAGCATGTCGAGGGTGCTGGTGATGGATGTCTCCACTTCCTGCACGTCTCCGCTCATCCTGGCGATGATGTCACCCTTTCTCTCCTGGCTGAAATAACCCAGGGGCAGGGCGAGGATCTTGTTGTAGATCTCCATTCTCATGTCCTTGACTATGCCGGTGCGTATAGGCACCATCACTGCGCTCGCACCGAAGTAGCAGGCGGTCTTGATGGCCGTCATGACAATGAGGAACACGCACAGAAGGAGCAGGACCTTGCTCTCTCCCATGGTGCCCATTGCATCCGTCACGTACCAGTACAGATTGTTCAGGGCCTTCTCCCTGAACGATACGCCGGCATCGCTCCAGGGGATGAATTCATACTGCATCTCGTTGATGTTGAACAGGATCTGCAGGATGGGGATGATGAGCGTGAACGAGAAAATGTTGAATACGGCGCTAAGGATGTTGAGAAGGACCGAGCCTCCCAGATATCCTTTGTAGGGTCTTACGTATTTCTTGATGACTTTCCAGAATTCTTTCATCTTTGCTATAGATTCATAAGGGGAGATGCCGTCTGCCTGGGCAGGGGAGCCAGCCTGAAGTCAGGCCTGCCTCCAAGTGCCGCCATGGCGGTCTCCATTGCAAGTTTCGGGGTGTTGTTGTGTTCGCTGAGATGGCAGAGGAAAACGTTCCTCAGCCCCTCGTGCCTGAAGGCGCAGATGGCTTCGGCGCATTCAGGGTTGGATAGATGGCCGTGCCCGTCCCTTATCCTGTCCTGCAGGTCCTTGGGGTAGGGGCCGTGCTCCAGCATGTACGGGTCGTAGTTGCTCTCGATGACCACGGTGTCGGCCTGGGACGCGAATGCGGCCGCCTGCTGTGTCATGCGGCCTATATCGGTCATTATCACGAACTTGTAATCGTCGAGCATGATGGCGTAACCTACTGTCTGGGTGGCATCGTGGGGCACTTCGAAGTACTGCACCCTGATGCGTCCGGGAACCACCTCGTTCCATCCTTCCCGAAGCGTCTCCCGGCAGTCGTCGAAGTACTCGCCGCCGCGCCAGGCCAGCGCCTTGCAGAGCGTCGGGGTCGCCCAGACGGGCACACTGATGTGCTTGCAGTGTGATGCAAGCGAGCGCACGTGGTCCATATGGTCGTGGGTTACGAGCATCGCGTTCACCATGCCGGGGTCCAGGCCGTCCAGGAGAAGCTCCTTCTTGAGCCTTCTGGGGCTGACGCCGGCGTCTATCAGTATTCCCGCCTCGCAGTTGCCGTCTTCCGAGAAGAGGCCCACGAAGTAGCAGTTCCCGCAGCTGCCCGATGAAAATGATTTGAACTTGACTTCTGCCATTGTGCTAGTCTTCAGTTTCGCAGTATTTGCTTATGATACCGTAGGCGTCGGCCACACCCAGCTCGCCGGCACGGGAGAGGTCGATGCAGCCCTTCTCCATGTCCTTCAGGTAGATGAGCGCCAGACCCCGGTTGAGGTAGGCGTCGCCCATGAAGGGATACAGGCGTATTGCCATGTCGTAGTCTTCTATCGCAGCCACGAGCTGCTCAGACAGGCAGTGCAGGTTGCCGAGGTTGAAGTACAGATACGGTATGTCGGGCAGGATCCTTATCGCCTCCTCGATGTCGGCGATGGCCTCGGAATAGTCGTAGGTGCGTGCCACCCTGTCGCTTACGCGCGCCCTGGTGGTGCCTTCGGTGTCCATGCTGAGAGTCTGGACGTTGCCTTCCAGCGAGGCGATGAACTCTATCATCTCAGCCTTGAGCACGCCCCGGTTCATCAGGTAGAACGCCTTGTAGTAGTTGGAGTATTTGTCGGGGGAGCCGTCGTTGCCGGCCATCTCGGCGGCACGGTCGAGCCAGGTGCTTGCAGAGCTGTACTGCTTGTTCTGCAGTTCCTGCAGAGCCTTGACGAAGCATCCCAGCGCGGTGGAAGTGTCGACCGTCTTGAACACGAATCCCTTCAGGCTCTCGTTGGTGATGGCGATGGGCAGGCTTGCGGCATCGGTGAACCTGTCGAGCAGCGCGTTCTCGAAGCGCCGGCTGAGGGCCACGGAACGGTCTTCGGCCTCCATGACGAGCGAGAACCTGTACAGCGGGCGCAGCTTGATGTCGATGTCGCGGTGCTGCAGGAGCTCGTTGTCGAAGTCCTTCTTTGCAAAGTCGGCGTCCAGCGCCAGCAGGGAATTGTATTTTCTGGTGGTGTCGGCAAAGTTGCCGGTGCCGTCCGCGTTCTTGCTGCGGTACTCGGCGACCTTGCGCTGGGCGGTCTTGTAGTCGGCCTTCGACTCCCTTGTGCGCCCTATCATGTTCTCCACATAGGAGCGGTTGAGGTAGGCCTTGGCAAAGTCGGGATAGAGGTCTATGGCACTGTTGTAGTCCGACAGGGCGTCGTACCAGCGGCCCATCTCGCAGAAGATGGCGGCCCTGTTGAAGTAGGCCAGCACGTTGCCCGGGTTGATGTTTATCACGCGGTCCATGTCCTGGAGAGCCTCCTCGTACGCCCCCACCTGCAGGTAGATCAGCGCCCTGTTGTAAAGGGTCAGGGCGTTTCCCGGTTCCTCCTCCAGTACACGGTTGAGGTCGTGCATGGCGGCATTGTAGTCGTTCTTCTCGTAGAGCATGATGGCCCTGTTGAAGTAGGCGAAGGTCATGGTGGAGTCGAGCTCGATGGCATGGTCCATGTCGGAGATAGCCTCGTCGAGCATGCCTCTGGTCGCGTTCAGGCGCCCGCGGCGGATGTAGCCCTCAGGCTCGAAGCGGTCCAGCTTGATGGCCTTGTTGTAATCGTCAAGAGCCTTGAGCGTGTCGCCCAGGAAAAGCTGGCTGGCGCCCCTGTTGAGGTATGCCGCAGGGTCTTTCGGCTCCTTCCTGATGTACCGGTCGAAGTCCTCCACGGCCTCCTGGAACCTCTGGGCGAGGAAGTAGGTGACGCCCCTTGAGAAGTACAGGCCGTTGATGCCCGGGCGCAACTCGATGGCCTTCTGCAGGTCCATGAGAGCATTGTCATATTCCCCGAGGCGCGATGCGGAGATTGCGCGGTAGTGGTATCCGTTGGTGAAGACAGGGTTGATCCTGACCGACCTGTCAAAGTCCTTCTGGGAGCCGCGTATGTCGCCCAGGTTGTACTTTGCGATACCGCGGAAGAAAAAACTCCAGTAGTCGGTGGAGTCGAGCCTTGTGAGGATGTTGAAGTTCTCGATGGCATAGGCGAACTTGCCGTCGTTCAGAGCCTGCCGACCCCTGAGGTCGAACACATCCTTGTCCCACTGGGCCCTGCACAGCACCGAAGGGGCGACGCACAACGCCACCAGCAGGAACAATTTGATTGCTGAACTGAACTTTTTCACTAATTTTGCAAAGATAATCATTTATCGTGCCCGATTTGAGGAATTTTCTGAAAATATTGATGCTTTGCATCATTTTTTGTGCGCCTGAAGCTCTGGCACAGAGCCTGCAGGACGACGTGCAATTCCTTTGCGACAGCCTGAGGACAGGAAGGCGCTACGGCACCAGGGGAGTCGTCGATGCGGCATTCTGGGTCCAGCATGAATTCGAGTCGATGGGCCTGAAGACCGACGTTCAGCACTACAGGTCGTCAGGAAAGGCCGGACACAACGTCAGGGGCCTGCTCCGCTCGCCCGGTTCCGGCAAGTACATCATCGTCATGGCCTGCATGGATGGCGTGGGCACCTACGATGACATGGTCTACCCCGGCGCCGATGCCAACGCATCCGGTCTGGCCGCCCTCGTGGCCCTGGCCCGCTCCATGACCGCACAGGCCTGCGGCAGCGGCAAGTGGCTGAAGAACGGAAAACCCTCGCGCAACGTGCTCTTCGTCGCACTCGACGGGCACAACGACCACAGCTCGGGAGCCGCTGCACTGTGGGACAGCCTCTCCGGGCTGGGAATCTCCAGGAGCGACATCCTCATGGTCGTCAACCTCGACACCATGGGCTCCAATCTCGCCCCGCCCCAGCGCTACT
The DNA here is from genome assembly GCA_018065985.1 of Candidatus Cryptobacteroides choladohippi. Taxonomy (GTDB): domain Bacteria; phylum Bacteroidota; class Bacteroidia; order Bacteroidales; family UBA932; genus Cryptobacteroides; species Cryptobacteroides choladohippi. The sequence continues at coordinate 14,895 of JAGHSF010000028.1, read as the reverse complement.
GGAAAGACTATCTGATAATCCTTGGCGGAGGCAGGTACGAAAACGCCATCGCCTCATGCAACAGCGGCCTAGGCCTGCATCTGTACTACGACTACTACGACAGCCGCTCCTTCACCAACATGTTCTACCGCAAGGTGGGGGACCAGGCCGTGTTCGTTTCCAACGGAGTGCCTTCCGTGATGGTCACCTCCGGCATCACCATGAACACAAACAAAGCGGGTGACCTTCCGGCCACCCTCTCGTATGATCTTCTCGAACGCCGCATCGAACTCGTACGGCGCTGGATTCTGGGACTTTAGATTCTTTTGAGTATCTCCTCGGTCTGCTTCTCGTAGCCGGGCTTGCGCAGAAGGGCGAACATGTTCTTCTTGTAGGCCTCCACACCGGGCTGGTTGAAAGGATTGACTCCGAGGGTGTAGGCGCTTACGCCGCATGCGAACTCGAAGAAGTAGAAGAGTGCGCCGAGGTTGGCCTCGTCGATCTTCGTCATGCCTATCTCCATCTGGGGAACGCCACCGTCGATGTGGGCGACCTTGACGCCGAGGCGTGCCATTGCGTTGCAGTGCTCCACGTGCTGGCCGGCAAGGAAGTTCAGGCAGTCGAGGTTCTGCTCGTCGCTGCCGATGACAACGTTCCTGGCTGCGTTCTCGACGTTGATCACGGTCTCGAACATCAGGCGTGAGCCTTCCTGGATGAACTGGCCCATGGAGTGGAGGTCGGCGGTGTTGGTGACGCTTGCAGGGAAGATACCCTTGCCGTCCTTGCCCTCAGACTCGCCGTAGAGCTGCTTCCACCACTCTGCCACATAGGTGAGCTTGGGGTTGAAGGTCACAAGGATCTCGATGGCCTTGTCCATCCTGCTGTGCAGGCAGTTGCGCATTGCGGCGTACTGTACGGCAGCATTGGTCTCTGACTTCTTCAAGAGCTCCTCGCGCTCCTCGGCGGCACCCTTGAGCATTGCACGGATGTCGAATCCTGCAAGCACGATGGGGAGGAGTCCCACAGGGGTGAGTACACTGAAGCGGCCGCCGACGTTGTCGGGAACGATGTAGGTGCGGTAGCCCTCCTGGTTGCTGAGGGTCTTGAGTGCGCCGCGCTCCTTGTCGGTGATGGCAACGATTCTCTGGGCGGCCTCTGCCTTGCCGTAGCGCTCCTCGAGGTAGGCCTTGAAGATGCGGAAGGCGACAGCGGGCTCGGTTGTGGGGCCGGACTTGGAGATGACCACGACTGCAACGTTGCGCTGCTGTGCAAGGTCCATGAGCTCGGCAAGATAGTCCTCGCTGAGGTTGTTGCCTGCGAATACGACCTTGGTTGCCGGCTCTACGAATGAGTGGCTGAGTGCCTCGATCGCGCACTTGGCGCCGAGGTATGAACCGCCGATGCCGATGGCGATCACGAGGTTGACGCCACGACCCTTCCAGTCGTCGCGCACAGCCTCCATTGAAGCTATCATCTGTTCGTCGATATCGATGGGGAGAGTTTTCCAGCCAAGGAAGTCGTTGCCGGCACCCTGCTCTGAGGCAAGGGTGTCATAGGCCTCGAGGGCCTTGTTTACATACTCTTTGTAGTCTGCACCATTTACGAAGGAGGAGCATCCCTTGATGTCAAGTTTTATCATTTTTTTCGGTTTGTTTTCAAAAAGTCCACAAAGTTATAAAAAATGTGAATATTAAAAGGTTATTGCTGCATGGGGCAGCTATTTTATCAGGTTGAGGAACTCGTTCCTGGTGCGGGCGTCGCTGAGGAAGATGCCGCTGAATGCCGACGTGGTGGTCATGGCGTTCGCCTTTTCCACGCCGCGGAGCACCATGCAGCTGTGGCTCGCCTCGATGACCACCGCAACCCCCAGAGGCTGGAGCGCCTCCTGGATGCAGTCACGGATCTGGACGGTGAGCCTCTCCTGGACCTGGAGACGGCGTGCGAACGTCTCGACGACGCGCGCTATCTTGCTGAGCCCCGTGATCTTCCCGTTGGGGATGTAGGCGACATGGCACTTGCCTATGAAGGGGAGCATGTGGTGCTCGCATGTGCTGTACAGGTCGATGTCCTTTATCAGGACCATCTGCTGGTACTGCTCGTCGAACACGGCGCTCTGGATTATCTGGATACCATCTTCACCGTATCCCTTGGTAAGGAACTGCAGACTCTTCGCGACACGCTCGGGTGTCTTCATAAGTCCCTCTCTGTCAGGGTCTTCGCCCAGGAGGACGAGAATCTCTCTGACGTGCTCGGCGATCTGCGCTGTGGCTTCGTCGCCGTAATTGTCAACTCTTTTGTAGGACATGGTGCAAAGTTACATTTTTTTTATATCTTTGCGGCAAATTACACGACTAACTAAAACTATTGATATCATGTTTTGGACACTCGAACTTGCAAGCAGCCTTGATGATGCACCATGGCCCGCAACAAAGGATGAACTCATTGATTATGCCAACCGCTCGGGAGCACCTGAGGAAGTGATCGAGAACCTTGAGGAACTCGAGGAAGAAGGCGAAATCTATGAGGCCATCGAGGACATCTGGCCTGACTATCCCACAAAGGACGATTTCTTCTTCAACGAGGAAGAGTACTAACAGGTTTTTCGTGAAGTTGGCTGTGGTGTGAAATTATTGGAAAACAGCGGCAGTTATGCCGGTTATGATTGAAGCCGTCCCTCCGGACGGCTTTTTATATTCCTCTTCGTTGAAGAGGAAGTCTTCCTGGGCAGGGTAGGGGGCGTTTGGCCAGTGGGGCGGGCTTTGGTTAGGGGGGGCGGGCTTTGGCCAGTTTTTTTCCGGGAGTGCCGGTCGGGTCGCAATCCGTGCGTGAAAGTGGGCTTCTGACGCACGGGAGGCGTTGAAAGAGAACTTCGTGCGTGAAAGTGGGCTTCTGACGCACGGCAGGCGTTGAAAGAGAACTTCGTGCGTGAAAGTGGTGTTTTGACGCACGGGAAGCGGAGGAAGATGTGACCCCCAAAGCTTGGAAGATATATTCTGGCTGACGTGACAGGCAGACGCCAGCTTCAGAACTGCAAATGCATTCAGCTTCACGGCACGCATCGGGCACAGCGAGGAGGGCCTTTGGGGAGCCCCCCGCAGCTGTGTCCCGAAGCAGGCGAGCCGCGTACAGCGAGCCTGCGGTGCGGTCAGCGAACGCATTCATTCATTCATTCATTCATTACCCTTTCTATATCTGACCGTGCCCTGCCATTCAAGCGTGTCTCGACGCAGCAGAAGTCAGCGCCGTGCGTGAAAGTGGTGTTCTGACGCACGGGAAGCAGTGAAAGTGAACGCCGTGCGTGAAAGTGGTGTTCTGATGCACGTGAGTCGTGGAAAGTGAGCTTCGTGCTTGAAATGGGTGAACTGGAATATGTATTATTGGGTAAAACTTTGGTATACGGAGGGGATTCTGGGAGAAAATGAATGACTCTGCATGTGAATAGTAAATAATATCTATATTTGTGTGGATAAGATTTCCGGGGTGCATGAGCCTACTTGCGTCCATGATGGTTTGAAAAAGATTCAAGGTGTTATCGATGAAACAAATACACCATCATCAACAGGTTGAAGGCGCTCTTTGATAACTGATATGAAACTTGGAAACATCCGGTTCGATGCAGGTTCACATATGCAACGGATGAAAATGGAAGGATTCTGAATCAGACTCTGTTTTGGTATCTTGCATTGATGGACGCATCAGATGAGGAAAGGAAGAAATATACCGTTGGCTTCGCCAGCTTCCATTGGAGGAACTTGGATGGGGATATCTCGTTCGAGAGTTTTGAGTATGACGATACTGTCCCAAACCCTCTCCAGGAATTCTATCTCATCATACGGAATCAACATCGCCGAATTCGCCAGGCGTATCGGCATCAACGTTACAGAAACTGCGTCAATGGGTTCAAGAATCCTTCAGAAGCCAGGGGACGCCGTTTATTGAAGAGATAATCGAACTCGGACGGGAGTATACATCAGTTTCGTGCGTGAAAGTGGTGTTCTGACGCACGGGAGGCAGTGAAAGTGAACTTCGTGCGTGAAAGTGGGGTTTTTGACGCACGGGAGGCGTTGAAAGTGAGCTTCGTGCGCAAAAAGTGGCTTCTGACGCACGGGAAGCGTTGAAAGAGAACTTCGTGCGTGAAAAGTGACTTCTGACGCACGGGAGGCGTTGAAAGTGAACTTCGTGCGTGAAAGTGGGGTTCTGACGCACGGGAGACGTGGAAAGTGAACTCCGTGTGTGAAACATGGAGCATTATGTACAAACTTAATATTATGAAAAACGTTATGAGAAACTTCAGTGAAAAAGAAAGAAGCTGCGAGCTGGCTTTTGAAAGCGGCGGGCCGTTCTGGCACACATACACCAGCGGCAGGCAGACGCCGATCCTGTTTGTGAACGATCAGGCCATGTCATTGGTAATGAACATCGTCGCCCAGGCGGCTTATGAGTATGCAGGCCAGATTCGAATCATCTCCTTCGAGGTAATGAACAATCACCTGCACTTCATCCTTTCCGGGGACCTGCATTCAATCGACGGAATGATGTCGTTTATTCTGAAGCGCATAAGACGTGCGTTCGGGCTCAAGACTCTCCCCGACGTAACATCCAAGCCGATAGACGATCTCACATCCTTGAGAAACCACATCGCCTATGTCCACCGGAACGGATACATCGCCAATCCGCAGCATACGCCGTTCAGTTATCTGTGGGGAACAGGCCCATGCTATTTCATGCCTGCAATGCGCGGGAGGCTGTTTTCGGAGATAACATCTATCGAGAACCGTGCGATGTTCCGCAGCCGGGATGTCAAACTCCCGCCAGACTGGCAGGTTGTGGAGGTGGATGGCGCATCCGGCCGTGCTTCCTCCGTAGCCATCCCTGAGGGGACCCCCGGCCGCGTCCTGTTCATCTCGCCGCGTTCTTTCTGCGATATCAACTCGGGAATGGCAATGTATCGCGATGCACACCACTACTTTTCCCTGATCAGCAAGAACATAGAGGCCTACAGCGGCGTGGCGGCCGAGCTGGATGACGGGGAATTCCTCACCGACCCGGAACTGTTCGTGCAGATTCTGAAGCTGGTCCGTGAGAAATACCATCTGGCGGCCATCCGCGACCTTTCCAAGGCGCAGCGTCTCGACCTCGCCCGCACCCTCCATTACGACTACCGTTCGTCCAACGGGCAGATCCGCCGCATGCTGGGGCTGGGTGAATATGAGGTCGACAGCCTTTTCCCGCTCGTCTGACCGTTCACGCCCTCAATGGGCACCCGTGCGATCGTCAAGCCGGCACGGGAAGCGCCGGAGGAACTCAGTATGCCGACACGGGCCGGATGCACAATCCGTTGGAGCGATCACGTGAGGCCAGGCCTCTGTCGCTGTTGGTGTCGAAATAGCCGCACCAGGCGTAGCTGTTGTTCCCGTCGTTGAGCGAACTTGTCCAATAGTATCCCTGATGGCTCTGATTCATGCGGGTTGTCTCGAAACCGGTGGCAGGGAAGAAGACCCGCACGCCGGCATCGCCCCGTTTGGCGGCATACCATCCCTTGTCTGCCGAGCTGTAGGTAATGTCGCAATTCGTCAGCAGCTCATCGAACTCCTCCCGGGTGGGCATGCGCCACAGTTCCCCGAGATTGACGGTAGCGGCATCATCCTCGCTGCTCAGAGTATAATGCAGCACTGACGCGTCTCCGCCACCCACCGACGGGCCGGAATAGTTGCCGGGAGAGAAGCTTCCGCGGGACGAGGTCTCACCCCAAGCATAGTAATCGCCTGCCGGATCCGCATCCGATGCGCCCAGATTCGCTGTGGCCCACTTTACCGACAGCCCCAGGTCCACGAACTCCACATCATCCGCCACATATTCCCTGGCCGGCATCGTCAGTACGGTGGACCGCCTTATCGTCTGCTGGTTATGAGAAGACAGCATCATGCGCCCGCCCTCGGAATCGATTATGAGGGCGCTGAACCCCGTCCAGAACACGCAGGGGGCGAGGGCGATGAAAAAGCTTGTCGCCTCCCCGCCCTTGAGCGCCACTCCTTCGCCGCAATCCAGCGTGATGCTGGTGTTCGTGGCGGGATTGATGCCGGAACTGCGGGTGAACTTCAGTTCCGGGTCTCCTGCCAGGCTGACGGTGGCCGCTCCGGAAAGCTGTTCCGCGCTGTTCCCCGAAAGGATGATCTTCCTGATGGTGGCGTCTCCGGTAAGCTGGAGCCGCAGGGCGCCCGACACGTTCCTGAAGCGGAAGTCGGTGTCGTCCACATCGCGGGTGACGGCGACCATGTGGAAAGCGTCCCTGCCGAAGGAGTTCTCCGCATATGCCTGGGTATCAGGGACCGACACCTTGATGCTGTACTCCGAGTCCTGGCAGCTGATGGACCCGGACACCTTCGGATAATATGCCACGTTGAAGCTGATGCTCTCTTCGCCCACGGGGATACCGATGGCGCCTGAGCCGCCGGAGGACTCTTCCCTGACGCTTATCGTCGTCTCGCTTTTCCCCTCCGCATCCGCGGGAGCGTATCCCGTCACCGGCTTGTTCTTTCCGATATAGACATTGAGCACGTCACCTCCGTTCCACAGGACGTTCAGGCTGCCGTCCATGCTGGTCCTGGTGCCGTCTCCGGCAGCTTCCGTGATTGCACTGAACTGCCTGTCGGCAGGAGCCGTAACGCTTTCCATCCTCTGGCAGGCGAGCAGGACTGCCGGGATCATGCAAAGAATCAGCCTACCATTTCCCATATTCTTCATCCAGATTAGAAAGGCACAGAACAGACATGAGCTCGATATCTATCGATTCCACCTCGGGAGATATGTATTTGTGTATCTCTTCCATAATTAATGATTTGCGACTATCCTAACAAATATACGACATTTCCGCGAAATCCTAAGTCAATGGCAGCCGCAGCACGTCAAAGTTCTTGCGAGTGAACAGGATAATCATTATATTTGACTTGAAGTTCCCCAAAACAGCCACCTCATGAAAAGAGTATTGATGACAATCTGCGTTATCTGCGCAATGACCATTTCCTCCGCCTTCAGCGCATCTGCACAGTCCGCATCGAAGAAGGCTCAAACCGAGGCCTCCGCCAGACTGACTTTCACAGTCGAGAGCATGACCGAGGAAGGAAGGCTGTTCGAGATGCCGGACGGATATTCCATCAGCATCAAGGACGGGAAGCTGACCACATACATCCCGCTGTCGTGCCAGACCGAGTACCGCCTGCTCGAGTCAGGCGTGTCCAACGGACTTGTCGTAAAGGACGAGCCGGTCAATATCACGGCCAAGGACAAGAAGGGAGTCCATACTCTGTACTTCTCCGTCCGCGAGGGGATAAGGACATACCGATTCTCCCTTTCCTATTCCGATCCGGATTTCGCGACCCTTTTCGTGAGAGGGCAGGACGTGTATGCAGAGTACCTGGGCTGCATTTCGATTTCCAATGAGTGATTTCGCATTTATCGGGCAATTCCTTTCAGAATTGAGTGGAATTTGATTATATTTGCGCATATACTATAATTGCTGAATCATAGCGACATTACACCTGTCAATCGGCTGCCGAACTTGGACTATTCTCTGGGGAAATTCCTTATTGTTCAGTTGGTGATTCTGTGGCCGACACTTGTGACAGGTGGCGGCGAAGCCGTGTGGGTGCAGCATGACAAATTAACATCTAACATCATGAAAAAGTTTTTAATTATTCTCTGTTTAGTTGTGTGTGCATTATGCTCATGCACAAAAGAAGCCCCGGATTCAGGCAACAAAGGGACATTTACGCTAATTGGGAAGTGGGGCATGGTATCTGGAACTATCACCGACAAGAACGGTAACACAACCAGATACGATGAATATGAAGGCTTTTATTACCAGTATCTTGAATTTAAGGCATCAGGTTCCTTGGTAAGAACAACTAATCCTGATGGGACCATTACACAGGGAGTATATTCGTTCAATGACGCTACAAGAGGACTTTCATATAAGTATGATGGTGACATGTATTACCTCAATGCCATGGTTAGTGTAATATCTCCAACTGAAATGAATATGACGACAGACTATGGCACTGCTGGCAGGATTACCCAACATTTCAGAAAGGTTACAAAATAATTGTTGTCCGGAGAACTCTTCCATAAAGTAAGCTGCCCCAGCTCGACTTTCCCGAAGACACCACTCCTGAGGAGCCCGAAGACACCAACGAATAACCGGATCGCAGAACCGTCCCAGAGATCCCCTCGGCACCCACTACAGCAATCCTTCGTTCGGTTATGGTGGCTACTGTCTGCCAAAGGACACCAAGCAGCTGCTCGCCAACTATGCCGATGCCGTTCTTCGCAAGGCTGGCTACTATTCAGAGAATGCCCATTGGGATTCGAGCAAAGAGAAGGAGTGCGTGATTGGAGTGTATCGTCTGACCATGAAGTCCAATTCCTGGTTAAACACAAATGGAGTGGCAGCATAACAATAGCAGTCAATGGTTATCACAGCAATGTGATTTCGGTTCGAATATGAGTTTATACTGAGCCGGTCGAAGTAAAGATTTGCACTAATGACAATGGCCCCACGCACACATGCTCCCGCTGGTCGCAAGAGTGCGCTGGGGCAAAGATAGGGACCGCCACTGCGACAGAGGGTCGCAGAGGCTGAAAGGAACAAAAAGCGCCCGCATGGGCAACAAATCCACAATTTATGAAAGCATTAGACACAGATTTTGTATTTGATAATTATGATCAGGCATTGGATTTTGTTCTTTCAAAGGAACAGGAGAAGATGGCGAATGATCCTATGTTTCAGACTGAGCCCATGTTGTTAGTCCCTCATGATCCCAAACGCCCACCACTTAAATTAGGTCCACATGTTTCTTACTGGAATCATGCGAAAGAAGATGACTTCGTATTGACTCGCCTTCAGAGTGGCAGATACTCGCTTAAACCAAATCTCCGTGGACGAAAGTTTTTGTTTAGAGGCCAAACAGCCTTTTACGATAACTGCACACCGATTCTTTTTCGAAAAGAGAAACCTAGGTATACAGCCGACCTTATTCATGGACAAGAAATGATGTTATTAACGCTTTCTCATCCGATGGTAAGACTCCTGGATAGCAAAATTAATCTGTTGGGTTATGACTTTACATTCGAAATGAACCTATATGGGCTCAACCAACATTACTACAATAAGACAAATCTCTTGGATTTGAGTTCAGATACAAATGTGGCAGGTTTCTTTGCTACAAATGAACATAATCCTAATGACGATACATATAAACCTGTTACTGACGACTCAAAGATTGGTGTATTGTATTATTACGATGTTGATACAAACAACGGTTTTGTATTTTATGGCTTGAGTACTATTGGACTTCAAGTTTTCCCTCGAAGTGGTTGCCAAAAAGGGTTCTTAAAAAGCATAGCAAAAGGAATGAATTTCAATGACGATCCAAGAGTGAAATGGGTGTTTTTCAAACACAATGCTCAGATTTCAGAGCGTTATAGTCAAATGTTCAATCAAGGTAGAAGTCTGTTTCCGGATGATATATTGGCAACTCATTGGAAGAATAGAGACGATGGGATTATATCAGATAGGACAATTCTGCTTAATATGATAATGAATGATCATAAGGAGAGTAAATCCAAAGTGACGAAGGAATTATCTGAACGAGGTCTTTCTATAAGAAAGTATATTCCATCCTTTACGCAGGATGAATTACATCAGTATTATCAGGATATAAAAAATGGTTACTGGCAGAATTGGTGTGAACGTATATACTTTGAGGGAGATAGAAATGACGCATTTAAAAATGCACTAAAGTCTGTCGTAGATGATCCGCAATATGGATGGGCTTTTGTTGAAGGAAAGAACGGACAAATGCCTACAGATGGATTTCTCTCCTCTATCTATCCACAATGCTTGATGTAAAAAATAGCTTGACAGAAAGAGTATTATGAATGTTGTCTACATAATAGGAAATGGATTTGACCTTCAGGTTGGTTTGCCAACTAGCTATCAAGATTTCTATCGATATTATACAGGCTTAGAATCTAAGTCCGAATCAGTGAAGAAACTCAAAGAAGCTATTAAGGATAAACCTAAGGATTGGTCAGATCTGGAGATGGCCTTAGGTCAGTATTCAGCTCAAACGGAGTCTGTACAAGAGTTCTGTGAAGCGTATGATGACTTACAACGATCACTTCGTGACTATATACTCAAGATTGATGAGTTGATGAAAGATGGTGAACTTGTCCTCAATGTAGATGCTGATACACTAGAAAGAGGATTCACCTATCCTGAAAGTGTATTTGGAAGTGACGAGACCTATACTATAGAGGGAGAATATGAAAGTATCGCCCCTGGTCTAATGCGTGGGCAGAACATATATAACGCCAGTGTAATTACTTTCAATTATACCCATGTTATAGAGCATTATTTAAAACAGATTCTTGAAGATCGTTTTCAGAATCGTTCACGCTATCTCAATTCAGTCCAGCACGTGCATCGCGAGGTTGCCAAGAACCAGTCCGTTTGGGTTGGTGTTGATAATGAAGAGCAAGTGCTGCAGGAAGATTACAGGACTAATCCTGAAGTTAGAGTCCGATTATTAAAACCATGGATTCTTTCAAGTAGAAGTCGTCGAATGCTTAATGATGCAAAAAATCTTATACAAAGTGCCGATGTACTAATCATCTTCGGTGCTTCTTTGGGACCATCTGACCAGACATGGGCTATGTTGGTGTCTGAAAAGGTCAGCAATGGAGCTCTAGTTATGCTTTTCATATATAACGGGAAGTCATATCCATCTGATAATGCAAAACTGAATGACCAAATTAGATATAGGGATGAGGTCGTAAAGAAGATGGAGCAATATGGTGTAAAGATACTAGATGACTCAAGAATCTTCGTGGAAATCAATTCTGCAATCTTTACTAATGATCTCCCGAATAGCCATGATGATAACCTAAAATTAGCTTTGCAGAAGCTATCGGGACCAATAGCCATCGCAATGTAGGTAACAAACAAGCGCGTGTACAAGTGGAGCGATGCTCATTGTTCGATTCTCTCACGCGTGACAAAAGACCCCACGCACTCTTGCGACCTGCGGGAGCAAGTGTGCGTGGGGGGGGGCGAAGATAGGGACCGCCACTGCGACAGAGGGTCGCAGAGGCTGAAAGAAGCAAAAGAACAATTGATTCCTTGAAGTTGGAAGGGTGATAACAACAACCGCTCACAAGGCATCAAAACAAGACAATAAAAGAAACAGAGAAAACAAACATAGAACAATTTAGTTTGTGCATAATAATATATATTACCTCCAAGACCCTCAAAATCAGTTGTGGCTAAGATTATAAACAAATGAGTACAAATTGGAAACAGAAGTCTTTGACGCCTGTCTTGCTTAAGGAAAGTGATCCTTCATACAAGACAGTTGATGATTTACTTCATGCTATAGAAGATGAGCACATTCTGAACATTGCTGTAACTGGACCTTATGGATCTGGTAAGAGTTCTGTACTCAATACCCTCATGGAAAAGGCTCCTAAAGATGCTATTTTCCTTGATATTTCGCTTGCCACTCTTGATGCAGATGACTCCTTAAAAGAAGGAGAGAGCCCCGAGATACACAATAATGACATACTCAATCGCAAAATTGAGTATAGCATACTTCAACAGCTTGTGTATCGAGAAACATTACATACATTACCTTTCAGTCGTCTCAAAAAGATACGTCACCTATCTGCAGATACAATCAAATCAATCACAGGTTATATTCTTGGCTTGTTTACTTGTATCTGTTTTGCCTTTACTCCATCATTATTGCTAATTGATGAGGTTTATTCTGCATTCAGAATTCCGGATAGCATGCAACAGGCAATACGAATTATTGCTGTCATTTTCATTCTCATTATGCTGTATGAAGTAATCACGCATATTATCCAGATATTCGGAGGTATGAGAATAGGACATGTTAATGTCGGCGGCAATGAGATAGATATGGCCGATGAGGGTAGTATCTTTAACCGTTATCTGGATGAAATCTTGTATTTCTTCCAGTGCACAGATTACAACGTTGTCATCATTGAGGATCTTGACCGCTTCAATACCACGGACATCTTTTTGAAACTCCGTGAGCTGAATCATCTAATCAATAAGTCGAAGATTGTTAATCGTAAGATTCGTTTCATCTATGCCGTTAAAGATGATATGTTTAAAGATGCCTCGCGTTCCAAATTCTTTGATTATATCACGACTGTAATACCAGTTATTACAACGTCCAATTCGAAAGATAAACTGCGTGAGGCGCTTTCAGAACTAGGGCATAAAGATGAAGTACCTAATGAAAGTATCCGCGATATTGCATTCCATATTGATGACATGCGATTATTGTATAATATTGCAAATGAGTATCATCAATATTCTGTGCGTTTGAATAACGATAAGGATCACTCACTAGATTCTGCAAAGATGCTTGCAATGATAGCCGTCAAGAACTATCATCCACATGATTTTTCTCTGCTTCATAAGCGCGATGGCAAAATATACAAGGCCATTTCCAAGGAGGCTAAACGTTTATATGTCAAAACTGCGATTGAGCAGAAAATCTTGAACAGAGAACAATTATGTAAGAAGAATATTGATGTCTTCGATAATACCTCACATATTTCGGCATCGGAACTCAGGCTAATCTATTTGATGAGGATCATCTCACATATAGGCCATAATGTCGTAAATGTGGTTATAAACGGACAGAATAGGACCTTCCTTCAGATAGCTAATTCTGAAGAGGATTTTAATACAATAATCAAAGAAGGCATAATAAACTATCACTACTTACATTATGCTTCACATTATTCTGACTCATTTTCTTTTAATTTCTCTAAAATAGAGAAAGAAGTTAACTCAGAGTTCACTTTTGAGGAGCGAATGAATAGCCTACACGAAGGCCGACAGCAACTGCTGCAAGAGTTGCAATACATTGAAATGGAGAAGGCTCGTGTTCATACTTATACCGTAAAGGAGTTACTTATGAAATTCAACCTTTATGAAGATGAATACTTCCGATCTCTTGAGTTATCTCCTATGGAAGAGGATTTCATTCGTAATGGACTTATTGACGAGGATTACAATGACTACATCTCTTACTTCTATCCAGGTATGATGTCGCTCTCTGACCATCAGCTGTGTCTTGATATGCGCTTGGACCGTAATCCATCTTATGATAGTCAAATAGATGATTGTGAGATTTTATTGGCAGAATTGCCAGATAGTGCATTTCAGTACAAGAGTGTTCTTAACATTACGTTACTTGACTTCTTAGCTCAGCACTACGTTGTCTATAAACGTAAATATGATTTGATGATTGACCTGCTACTATCCAAGCATCCAACCGATTTCCTCGTTTCATATATAGCTGAAGGGAACAACGTCAATCGCGTATGGAATAGTATGATGGATGCTAATGCGGATACTCTATGGATCAATTCCGGAAGTGGAACAGCAGACGAGAACATTGTGCTTTATCGCCAATGGATCCTTCATTGCCAAAAGAAGCATATCACTAAGCCACAAATCATCTGGATAAACAATCATTATGATGATATAGCAATATGTTATCCTCAGTTGGCAAAGGATATACAGGACTATTTCGCATCGCATTTCCTGTATAAGGAACTGACTGAGACATCACATGATATGTTAAGTGCTGTAATTGACAATCAATGCTATGTGGTGAATGATCACAATATGCCGTATGTTGTATCTGAATTATGTGCGGTTGATGATATTACAAAGTTAGCTACATTAGATGAGAAACGACTTGCTTTAAGTCTTGACCTTGTAGAGCCTTCATGGACTAATATCAATGCTTATTATATAGCAAAAGACAGATCTGTGGATGGTACATTGTTAGATTTCATTGGCCTTCATCTTTCCGCCATAAATGAATGTAGTGAAGTAGACGGCGAAGAATCACTCTTCCAGTCGTTGTTAGAGAATTCTAGATGGGATGATTTACAATACGAGAGGATTTGCTCACTCAGCCCATTCTATGTGGATCTAACAAGTGAGGTTTTGAAACTGCCAGATTCTAAACTATCAACTCTTATCCAAACAGAATCAATAGAGGCTTCAGTTGTCAACTTTACGTTGTTAGCTTCAAATTCCGTGAAGGCAAGTATCTCGTTCATAAAGCATAATAGAACAAAATTCAAGGAATACATTGATGCCATAGAGTTAGAAGCAAAACACGCAACGGCTATTTTAACAGACACAGCATTCAATCAGAATGAGTACGAGTATGTTATTAGTAGACTGAGTTCTTCTGCCGTGACAATGGATCCTTCTCTTGCGGAAGCAATTTGCTTGATATTATCAACGCATTATGCAAAATGTGATACTTCGATTCTTGTTGAATCAGTAAAGTTGTGCTCTAATAAAAATAGTGCGGTTCAAACGGCTTCTCATGCAATTGGTGCTTTGAAAGATGAGGATATTACAACCGAACTACTGTCAGCATTAGGAGACAAATATGGCCGACTAACAGACTTTCATATATCAGAGACCTTTGAGGATACCCCAGCCAATCAGTCATTGGCAAGTGTGCTTCAAAATAGCGGTTATATATCCTCCTACTCAATGAAAGATGGAAAACTAAAAATGAATACAAAGAATAGTAGATAAGGACCATAGCCCCACGCACACATTGCGGCTGAAGACCGCAAAGAGTGCTTAGGGGCGAAGATAGGAACCGCCACTGCGGCAGAGGGTCGCAGAGGCTCAAATTAAAGCAATTATTATAATGACTAATATAACAATAGTTCGTTAATTTTATAAAAGTTACGCCGCGGCGCGAACGCCGTAGAATAAAAGTTCTTTGAAATCAGTGTTATTTAATCGCATGTTCGGAGATTTTCCGGACATTGCAATAAATCGAT
>JAGHSF010000016.1 GCA_018065985.1 Candidatus Cryptobacteroides choladohippi | reverse complement strand
ATCTTGTACATATTCGGAATCATCAGGAGGGGGCCCTGGGAAGCGGTGTAGGTTGTGGTGAGGGCACCGGCCTGGAGGGAACCGTGGACGGCTCCGGCAGCACCTGCCTCGCTCTGCATTTCAGTGACCTTGACCGCTTCACCCCAGAGGTTCCTCTTGCCGTGGGCGGCCCACTCGGCGATGTTTTCCGCCATCGTGGAGGATGGTGTGATAGGGTAGATGGCTGCGTGCTCGCTGAAGAGGTATGCGATATTCGACGCAGCCTGGTTACCATCACAGGTGATGAATTTCTTTTCTTTTGCCATAATTTTACGCGTTATTATGATGTTATTGTATTCCGTTGACTGTTATGTTTCCGGCTCCGGCGGCGATGCGTTTCACAAGGCCTTGCAGTACCGTCCCCGGGCCTATCTCGGTGAACTCGCAGGCTCCGGCGGCAAGCATTGCCTGTACGCTCTGCGTCCATCTTACCGGAGAGGTCAGCTGTGCCAGAAGGTTTGCCTTGATCCTCTCGGGCTCGGTTTCGGGGAGCGCTGTCACATTCTGGTAAACAGGGCAGCGTGGCGCCGTGATCCTGGTTGCCTCGATGGCTTTTGCGAGTTCCTGGCGGGCCGGCTCCATGAGAGGGGAGTGGAAGGCTCCGCTGACTGAAAGGGGCAATGCGCGTCTGGCCCCGGCATCTTTGAGGGCGGCGCAGGCTGCCGATACCGCAGCCTCCTCGCCTGAGATGACCACCTGGCCGTCGCAGTTGTAGTTGGCGGCGATGACTGTCCCCTCTATTCCGGCGCAGACTTTCTCTATGGTCTCCGAAGGCAGGCCGATGATGGCTGCCATCGTGCCGGGGACTTTTACGCAGCACTTCTGCATCTCTCGTGCGCGCACGGCGACAAGGCGCAGGGCGTCCTCGAAACACATGGCGCCGGCAGCTGCCAGTGCGCTGAATTCCCCGAGTGAATGGCCTCCGACCATGTCGGGGACGGGGAGCGGGGAACAAAGTGCCAGGGCTGTTGAATGCAGGAAGATGGCCGGTTGGGTGACCTCGGTGGCCTTCAGTTCATCTTCGGCTCCATCGAACATTATGTCGGTGATGCGGAAGCCGAGAATCTCATTGGCTTTTTCCATCAGAACGCGGGCAGCCTCCGAACTTTCGTACAGAGTCTTTCCCATTCCTGGGAACTGGGCGCCTTGGCCGGGAAAAAGATATGCTTTTGCCATGTTTTCCGATGAGATTGTTTCAATCTACAAATTTAATGAAAATTCCGTATATTTGCACCCGAATCGCCCCCATAGTTTAATGGATAGAATTTGGGATTCCGGTTCCCACGATTGGCGTTCGATTCGCCATGGGGGTACAAAAGCGCGACCAGTCTTCATGACCGGTCGCGCTTTTGCGTTGTGTTTCACGGCGTTCGGCTTTTCATGATGGGGCGGGACTCAGCGGCTCCACCCCCTGAATAAGACCGTGCCGTCGGAAAAATATCCTATTTGTATATCGGGCCGAAGTTGCTGCAAGCGCGGTAATCCGCACCTTCCTTGTCCATTCCGAATGCATTCCATGCGCTGGGACGGAATATCTCTGCGTCGGGAACATTGTGCATGCATACGGGGATGCGGAGCATTGAGGCGAGAGTGATCACGTCGGCACCGATGTGTCCGTAGGCGATTGCTCCGTGGTTTGCGCCCCAGCAGTTCATCACGCTGTACACATCCTTGAAGCAGTCCTTTGACGGGTCGAGGCGGGGTGCGAACCATGTCGTGGGCCAGGTGGGGTCGGTACGCTTGTCGAGGATGTCGTTGACGTCCTTCGGGAGCTCGACGGTCCAGCCTTCTGCAAGCTGAAGCACGGGTCCGAGACCCTGTACCATGTTGAGACGCATCATGGTCATGGGCATTCCGCCCTTGCTGAGGAAGTGTGATGAGTAGCCGCCACCGCGGAAGTAGTCGCGGTCTGCAGGCATCCACTGGGTGGCCTCGAGGCAGGCGTCGACATCCTTCTGGGTCATCTCCCAAGGTGCCTTCATGGTCGGCTTGCCCTCAGCGTCGGTCATGGCGCCTGTGGCGTCGAGGGTCGTTGCGCCTGAATTGATGAGGTGGATGAATCCGCCTGCTGCTGCACCCTCGGGACGCTTGCCGGTGACACGCTCGACTGCATCGGGGCTCCAATAGGTTCGTATGTCGCTGAACATCACTCCCTTGCCTGTCAGCTGATGGCCGAAGAGCATGGTGATGCCGTTGCAGAAATCGTTCTCTGTCGCAAGGACCTTTGCCTCACGGATGCCGTTCCAGTCGAAGGATGTGCACATCAGTGACTCGGGGAAGTCGAAGTTGGGCCTGTAGTCTGTCCACTGGCGCTGGCCCTGCACACCGCCAACGATGGCGTTGTGGCCGAGAGCCTCTTCCTTGTAACCCATCTCGAGGAGCTTGGGGTTGCCTTCCATGAGATCGCGGATGATCATCATGTTCTTGACTGTGAACTCCCAGTCGGCGTCTTTCTCCTCGCGGTTCTTGCCCTTGCCCTTGCCGTTGAATGTGGTCATGGGGGTGCCGGGGAAGAGAGGACGGTCCTCGTTATAGTCGTGGCCCTCATTGGGCTTGCAGTACTTCTCCACCCAGGCCATGGCCTTCTCGAACTCCTCATGGTCGTAGATCTCGAAGTCCACGCGGCGGAGTATCTCCACCAGGGATACGTACTCGGTACGCATTCCGAGGTAGTTCTGGAGGAAGTCGGCATCCACTATCGATCCGGCGATTCCCATGCAGGTATTGCCGAGGCTCAGATAGCTCTTGCCGCGCATTCTTGCAACGGCCATTGCGGCGCGTGCCCAGCGGAGTATCTTCTCGGCCACATCGGAAGGAATGGTGTTGTCTCCAAGGTCCTGAACGTCGTGACCGTAGATGCCGAAGGCGGGAAGACCCTTCTGTGCGTGAGCCGCGAGCACTGCTGCCAGATATACTGCGCCCGGGCGCTCCGTACCGTTGAATCCCCATACGGCCTTGGGCCAGTGCGGGTTCATGTCCATGGTTTCGGAGCCGTAGCACCAGCATGATGTGACGCTGATCGTTGCACCTACGCCTTCGCGCTCGAACTTGTCCTGGCATGCGGCAGCCTCGGCTACGCGGCCGATCGTGCTGTCAGCTATGACACATTCGACGGGTGTGCCGTCGGGGTTCATGACATTGGACGAAATCAGTTCTGCTACTGCGTTTGCGAGAGCCATTGTCTTTTCTTCAAGAGACTCCCTTACGCCTCCCTGACGACCGTCAATCGTCGGGCGAATACCGATTTTTGGATACTTGTTCATAGAAATGTGGATAATATTTGGTTATATTTGTATATGAAATATCTCGAATTCAAAGTTCGTAATTAATTAGTGCATATCAGCGATATAAAATGACCATAGTATTGGAAAATTTCACCATATGATACTTGAAGACTTCCATCCTGCCATACTTCATGCCGGAAAGGTCGAACAGTTTTCCGGCTGGAATTACCATGAGGTCTCCAGCCCCTTCGCCCGTCTGTACTGCATTACCGAGGGCTGCGCATCTCTGCGTATCGCCGGCCGGACGTATCAGCTGCGTCCCGGCCATCTGTACATCGTGCCCCCGTTCACGAGGCACGACAACATCTGTGACGCTCCGTTCACCCATTATTACATCCATTTTTATGAGGACAACAGCTCCGCCGAATTCAGCGGCAGCATCTTCGACAGGTACGACTTCCCGGTGGAGGTCCCGTCGAGGGATATCGACAGGCTCATGTTCTCGCGTATCGTCGAGATGCATCCGACCCTTAGCCTCGACGAACTCGACCCCGACTCCTATAACGACAAAGTCCCGCTGATAAGGAATATCAGCAGTGACAGCGGACGGGCGCTCAGCCTCAGGATGGAGTCGCAGGGTGCGATGCTGTTCCTGATGTCCCGTTTCCTTTGCCATGCCAGGCCCAGGCGCTATGCCGAGGACGAGAGGGTGCAGAGGGCCATATCATACATATTCTCCAATCTGTCCGACCCCGACATGGATGTCGAGACTCTCTCGCGCGAGGCCTGCCTGTCGGTCAACCAGTTCATCCGCGCTTTCAGGAAACATACAGGCATGACGCCGCTTAAATTCATGACTGCCAAGCGGATGGAAAGAGCACAGCTGCTTCTTCTCGAGAAGGACCTTGGCAACAAGGACCTTGCGTATGCTGTGGGTTATGAGGATCCCGCATATTTCTGCAAGGTGTTCAGGAATACTGTCGGCATACCGCCCCAGCAATATAAGTCGAAGGCTTTCCCGGCTTCTGTAAGCAGGCGGGATTGAAATTCGGCGCGATAATGTTATATTTGTGAATTCAATCATCTTTTATGGCAAACAAATATCTTGACACATCTTTTGTTGACAAGGCGATAAAGTTCGCCGTTGACGCTCATGCCGATTCTGAACGCAGAGGGAAAGGCTTCCCTTATGTGATCCATGTGCTGGAGGCCATGGAGATCGTTGCGACTCTCACCAATGATCCCGAACTTCTTGCTGCCGCAGCTCTTCATGACACCGTCGAGGACACCGACGTGACAGTGGAGCAGATACGCGCAGAGTTCGGCGACAGGGTGGCTGCGATTGTGCATGCCGAGTCGGATGAGATCGACCCGGACATCCCCGAGTGCGACACCTGGCGTGCCCGCAAGCAGGCTGCAATCGACAGGCTGCGCTGTGCATCGCACGATGCCAAGATAGTTGCGATGGGCGACAAGCTGTCGAACATGCGCGCCATTGCAAGGGATTATGACGCGAAGGGAGATGAGCTCTGGAAGATCTTCCATGCTCCCGGCGGAAAGCCCGACCACGAGTGGCACTACCGCGGACTCGCGAAGTCGCTTTGCGAACTTTCGGGCACGGCGGCATACGAAGAGTTCACATCCCTGATAGACCATGTGTTCACGGCACCGGAAATGGAACTTGTGGACATGTCGGAATGGGAGGTCAGCGGCGATGGCTACACTGCCGTCAGCTACAACCACAAGGATGGGAAGAAGATGATGAAGCTCTACTCCGACTTCATTCCGGTTAACGTGCCGCAGAAGGAACTTCGTATCGCGAATGCTGTCCATGACATGGGACTGCCTACGCCCAGGGGCCTCGGGCTTGTCACTGACGGAACACGTGTGGGTGTTGAGTTCGAGAGGGTTACAGGCAAACGCTCGTATTCGAGGTTGCTCGCCGATGAACCCGGGAATTTCGAGAAGTACATGCGTGACTTTGCCCGGATGTGCAGGCAACTTCATTCGACACCCTGCAATAC
Source organism: Candidatus Cryptobacteroides choladohippi (assembly GCA_018065985.1). GTDB lineage: Bacteria > Bacteroidota > Bacteroidia > Bacteroidales > UBA932 > Cryptobacteroides > Cryptobacteroides choladohippi. Next base: position 19,740 of record JAGHSF010000016.1, on the reverse strand, counting down.
AAAGGTCTTCAAACCGGTGGAGGCCCGCTTCATGAAAGCGGTCTCGACATGTTCAAGGCTGAATGAAGAGCAGCGCCGCATCGTCGTCGACTTCATGACATCGGTGCCGTCCACCACTACCTGCATACATGGAGACATGCATATGGGCAACCTTCTTCTTGCCGGCGGAAAGAACTATTGGATAGACCTCCAGGATTTCGCCTACGGAAACCCCCTCTTCGATCTTGGAATGCTCAAGTTCGTGAGTGTCAGCCCTTCCGAGGAGATTGCCCGGAACACTTTCCATATAAGCTGCGCGCAGATGCGCCAGGCCTGGGACATCTTCGCGGATGAGTATTTCGGCCCGGAAGCCGCCGAAATGGAGGAGATGGTGTGCAAGATGGCCTGTCTCTATATCATTTATTTCGCCGATATGATCCAGTTCTTCCCCTGGGAACAGGAGTGGCTTGACAGATACATGTTCAATAAGCAATAGTGTTCATACTTCCCAGTTTAGCGAACGCCCGTGACCTGGGCGGAAATGTGATGCCGGACGGCAGACGCATCAGGAGCGGCCTGCTGCTGCGCGGCGGCGACCTCTCCCGCGCGTCCGACGAGGATCTTGCCGCGTTGTCCCGCAAATACCGCGTTGCAAAGGTGTTCGACTTCCGCACCAGCATGGAAGTCAGACGTGCTCCCGACCGCGAGGTCGATGGCGCCCTCAACATATGGCTTCCCGCCTTCAACGAAGACAGCCAGACCATGGCAGCCATGAGCCTTCCCCAGAGCGCTTATCTCGATCTGCCCCGCTGGCTTGCGGCGCATGCCTCCGATCCCAGGGTGCAGGATGTCGCGTCGCGCCTGTATACCGATATGGTCATCGAGGAGTTCACCCAGATCCAGTATGCCGGTTTCCTTCAGAACATCCTTAACACCGAAGACGGTGCCGTTTACTGGCATTGCTCCCAGGGCAAGGACAGGACGGGCATCGGAGCGGCCTTCCTGCTGGCAGCCCTAGGGGCCGACCGCGAACTCATAATGAGAGACTACGAACTCTCCAATGTGTTCTACCGCAACGATGTGGAGAAGGGGTACGCCAGTGTGTCGACGCAGGAGGAGAGGGAAGTGATACTTACCTTCCTCGGCGTGAACAGCAGGTATTTCTCGGCGGCGCTCGACCTGATCGACAGGGAGTACGGATCGATGCAGAACTTCCTGACAGGGACTCTCATGCTCAGCGGGGAGGATATGGAGACATTGCGCGCGCGATATCTGTATTAGTTGGCTGAAAATTTGCATCTGCTGTCCTTCAGTACTTTGAACTATTAGGAAATAATGCTATATTTGCAGAAATGAAGCGCAATTGTACAGTCCATCATCATCACCACCGTATCGCAAGATAAGGTAGGTCGGTTGTTGTTTGCGCTCGAAGACAATTATCAGGCTTGCCATGATGGCGAGCCTTTTTTATGAAAATCAATTATGCTTAGAATTGCAATCCAGTCAAAGGGAAGGCTGAATGAAGAAAGTGCCGCCATGCTCAGGGATCTGGGCATCGACATTGACGACAGCAAGCGCAAATTCCTTTCCAAGTCATCCAATTTCCCGTTAGAAATGCTTTACATGAGGGATGATGACATTCCTCTGGTCGTGTCGAACGGCACTGCCAGCCTTGGTATCGTAGGACTCAACGAGGTTGAGGAGAAAGGATACAAGGTCAACATTGTAGAGAGGTTGGGATTCGGCGGATGCCGCATCTCCCTTGCCATCCCCAAAGCCGATGAATACCCTGGTGTAGAGTATTTCGAAGGCAAGAGGATAGCCACGTCCTATCCGCAGATACTGCGCCGCTATCTTGAATCCAAGGGCGTCAATGCCACGATAGAGGTGATCACCGGGTCCGTCGAGATTGCCCCTGCGGCTGGAATTGCCGATGCGATATTCGACATCGTTTCCTCCGGAGGCACTCTTGTCTCAAACGGTCTCAAGGAGGTGGAACGTGTGTTCGAGTCCGAGGCTGTGCTCATCAGCAACGAGAATCTTTCCAGCGAAGATCAGGCGGTCCTGAATGAACTGCTCTTCCGTCTGGAATCCGCCCGCATCAGCCGTGGCAAGAAGTACCTGTTGATGAACATCCCTGAAAGTTCCCTCGACGACGCGATCCGCATCCTGCCTGCAATGAGGAGCCCCACGGTGCTTCCCCTTGCCGTAAAGGGCTGGTGCTCGCTTCATTCGGTGGTCAATGACGTTGACCTGTGGGACAAGGTCAAGGCACTGAAGGCGATAGGCGCCGAAGGCATACTCGTACTCGACATAGACAAGATAATCCTCTGATACATGCAGATACATATCAATCCGCCAAAATCCGGCTGGGGCGAGCTTTGTACACGCCCTTCGAGCTCCAATGATGTTGTGGCACAGCGTGTTGCCGCAATCATCGAGCGCGTGCGCACCAGCGGGGACAAAGCCCTTTCGGAACTCTCCTCGGAAATCGACGGAGTCACCCTCCCGGCACTTCAGGTGAGCGCGGAGGAATTCGCCGAGGCCGAGGCTGCGGTGACCCCCGAAGTCAGGCAGGCCCTCTCGCATGCTTTGTCCAACATCAGGAAGTTCCACGAGGCTCAGATGCCCTCGCCCGTATCGCTCGAGACCGAGCCTGGCGTAAGATGCGTCCAGAAGGCGGTGCCCATAAGAAAGGTCGGGCTTTATATCCCCGGCGGTACGGCACCTCTTTTCTCCACCGTCCTGATGCTGGCCGTTCCGGCAAAGGTGGCCGGCTGCAGTGAAGTCGTTCTCTGCACCCCTGTGTCAAGGCAGACGGGCAAGGTTGCCCCTGAAGTCCTCTATGCGGCAGCAATCTGCGGTGTCGACAAGGTATTCAAGGTCGGCGGTGCCCAGGCCATTGCCGCAATGGCATTCGGAACTGCCACCATTCCTGCGGTCGACAAGATATTCGGCCCTGGCAACCAGTACGTCACCACAGCCAAGCAGATGCTTGGCGGCAGGCAGGTCGCAATAGATATGCCCGCCGGCCCGTCCGAGGTCATGGTGCTTGCCGACGCCACTGCCGATCCGGCATTTGTCGCTGCCGACCTTCTCTCACAGGCCGAACACGGCTCAGACAGCCAGGTGATGCTGGTCTGCGACAGCCAGCAGATAGCCGATGCAGTGATGAGTGAGGTGAAGCGTCAGTCGGCAGTCCTTGACAGGCAGGCAATGGTGGAAGGCGCTCTGTCGAAGAGCCGCGCGATAGTGTTCGACTCCCGGACCTCCCGTGAGCAGATTGTTGCATTCGCGAACGAGTATGGTGCCGAGCATCTCATCATATCCATGGCGGAACCCTGGAACATAGCAGGGCAGATCACCGCTGCGGGCAGTGTGTTCATAGGCAACTATTCCCCGGAGAGTGCAGGCGACTATGCTTCCGGCACGAACCATACTCTCCCGACATGCGGATGGGCGTCGTCCTGCAGCGGCGTCAATATCGACAGTTTCATGCGCAAGATCACCTTCCAGGAACTCAGTGAGGAAGGTCTGGCCAGGCTCTCGGACACAATCGTCACAATGGCAGAGGCTGAAGGCCTGGCGGCACACGCGAATGCTGTAAAGGTCAGGATGGCCAAATAATGAAAGAAGATGAAAGACATTGAAGGACTCGTAAGACCCAATATCGCCCGGCTGTCTCCGTACAGCACGGCACGCGACGAGTATCAGGGCCCGCTCGGCATCTTCCTGGATGCCAACGAGAGCCCGTATGAAACCGGCTGGAACAGATACCCCGACCCTCATCAGAAGGTTTTGAAGGCCAGGATTTCGGAAATCAAGGGAGTTCCGGTGGACAGTATCTTCCTCGGCAACGGAAGCGATGAGGCTATTGATTTGGTATTCAGGGTGTTCTGTGTGCCCGGCAAGGATAATGTCGTTGCCATCAGCCCCAGCTACGGAATGTACCAGGTTGCTGCCCAGACCAATGACATCGAGGTCCGCAATGTGCCGCTGGAGGCGGATTTCAGTCTCGACAGTGCAAAGCTTCTGGCGGCTGCAGATGCCTGTACAAAGGCCATCTTCCTGTGCAGCCCCAACAACCCGTCCGGCAACGCATTCCCTGTAGAGCAGATACTGGACATAGTGGAGAGATTTGACGGACTGGTGGTGCTCGATGAGGCATATGCCGACTTCAGCAGCATCCCGTCCCTTGCGAAGGAGGCCTGCACCCGGGGCAACCTCATTGTGCTTCAGACACTCTCCAAGGCAAGGGGAATGGCTGCACTGAGGCTTGGCATGGCGTTCTCCACACCCCGCATAATCGAACTGATGTCCATGGTCAAATACCCCTACAACATCAATCAGGCAGCCCAGAGCCTTGTCCTGAAACAGTTGGAGGAGAGTGTCGAGACCCAGGTGGAAGAGATCAAGGCAGAGAGGGCTCTGGCATATGACAGGCTCGCGTCCTACCCTTTCATCAGCAAGGTGTTCCCCAGCGAGGCGAACTTCCTTCTCGTCAGAACCGCCGATGCCGACGCATTGTATGACCATCTTATCGCCGACGGCATCATTGTCCGCAACCGCAACAGGATTGCGGGATGCGAGGGGTGTCTTCGCATCACGATAGGTACTCCGGAAGAAAACAGGAAACTCTACAAATCTCTCGATACATATGAAGAAGGCAATATTCGTTGACAGGGACGGTACCATTATCCGCGAACCTGCTGACGAGCAGGTCGACAGTCTCGGGAAACTCTCGTTCGTGCCAGGCGCCATAAGCGGGCTGAAGGCACTGACGGATCTTGGGTACGAGCTCGTGCTTGCAACCAACCAGGACGGACGCGGCACCGATGCCTTTCCGGAAGAGGATTTCATGCTTCCGCACCGGAAGATGCTGGAAACTCTCGAGGGGGAGGGTGTTGTGTTTGACGACCAGCTGATCGACTCTCATTTCCCCTCCGACAACCATCCCGACAGAAAGCCCGGCACCGGCATGTTCGGCAAGTATATGGATGGCACGTATGACCTGTCCTCATGCTTTGTCATAGGCGACAGGGCCACGGATATATGGCTTGCGCACAATCTTGGCGCCAAGGGCATACTGTTCGCCGGGAGTGCGGACTGCCTGTCAGAGGACATTGCCGCCGACTGCGTGCTTGCCACCACAGACTGGAAACTCATTGCCGAAACTGTCAGAGCTACCGAGCGCTGCGCAACCGTCGCACGCAAGACGTCAGAGACTGACATCTATGTCAGGGTTGATCTGGACGGCAGGGCGGAGTCTCAGGTGGATACAGGTCTGAAGTTCTTCGACCACATGCTCAACCAGCTTGTACACCACGGCGGAATCGCGCTCACGCTGACCTGCAAGGGAGACCTTGAGGTCGACGAGCACCACACGATCGAAGACGTGGGAATCGCACTGGGCGAGGCGATTGCCAGGGCTCTGGGTGACAAGCGCGGAATCGACAGATACGGATTCGTCCTTCCTATGGATGAGTGCGCCGCAATGGTCCTTATCGACTTCGGCGGCCGCGCAGAACTTGTATGGGACGTCGAATTCACCCGCGAATATGTGGGCGATGTGCCTACGGAGATGTTCAAACATTTCTTCAAGTCGCTCAGTACCGCGATGCGATGCAACCTTTGCATAAAGGCATCGGGAGAAAATAACCATCATTTGGCTGAAAGCATATTCAAGGCTTTTGCGCGTGCCGTCAGACAGGCGGTCAGGCGTGATGTCTGGAAATATGAACTGCCATCCAGCAAGGGAATGCTATGATAGCTATCATTGACTATAACGCTGGCAACATCAAGTCGGTTGCCAATGCACTGGAGCGCCTCGGGTGCTCCTATACCCTCACTTCCGACCCTGAGGTCATAAGGAAGGCAGAGAAGGTGATTCTTCCCGGTGTAGGTGCCGCCTCAGAGGCCATGGCCGATCTGGAGGCCAAGGGTCTGATTCCGGTGATCCGCTCGCTCAGGCAGCCTGTGCTCGGCATCTGCGTGGGGCTTCAGGTTCTTTGCCGCGACAGCGAGGAGGGTGATGTACGATGCATCGGCATCTTCGACTCCCATGTGCGCAGATTCCAGCCGTCAGCCGAGGCAAAGGTCCCCCATATGGGCTGGAACGCTATCGGCAACTGCGACAGCAAGCTGCTGAAAGGCATCGATGGCGGCTCTTTCGTGTATTTCGTGCATTCGTACTATCCCACGCTCTGCCCTGACACAATTGCAACCTGCCGTCACGGCAGAGAGATGTTCAGTGCGGCGCTCAAGTACGAGAATTTCTACGGCACCCAGTTTCACCCCGAGAAGAGCGGCAGCATAGGCGAGCACATTCTCCGTAACTTCATTTCACTCTGATGATCGAGATAATACCTGCAATAGATCTCATCGATGGCAGATGCGTGCGTCTCAGCCAGGGTGACTATGGTCAGAAGAAGATATATGACGGTGATCCTGCCGACATCGCATCGGCTTATGCCGACTGCGGTGTGCACAGGATACATCTTGTGGATCTGGACGGGGCCAAAGCCGGCTCGCCGCAGAATCTGAAGACACTCGAGCGTATTGCCACAAAGGTCGGATGCGACATCGAGTGGGGCGGAGGAATCTCTTCCGAAGAGGCTCTGCACTCGGTACTCGATGCAGGCGCAGGACATGCCATAATCGGCAGCGTGGCTGCTTTGAATCCGGCTCTGTTCAAGGAATGGCTCCGCTCCTACGGGGGTGGCAAGGTCATACTCGGCGCCGATGTACGAGGCCGGAAGGTGGCTGTGAAGGGCTGGCTGGAGGATTCCCCGGTCACCATTGACGAATTGCTGGAGGACTTCGGAGCCTGCGGCCTCGAGGAAACCATATGCACCGACATCTCCCGCGACGGAATGCTTCAGGGGCCGAATCAGGCTCTGTATTCAGGTCTGCAGGAGCAGTTCCCCGCGCTTTCCTTCACGGTGAGCGGTGGCATAAGTTCAATGGCCGACATCGTTTCGCTCTCGGAAGCGGGCCTGCGCAAGGTGATCGTCGGCAAGGCAATCTACGAGAAACGCATAACACTCAAAGACATCGAGTTATGGTCGCTAAAAGGATAATTCCGTGCCTTGACGTCAAGGACGGGCAAGTGGTCAAGGGTATCAACTTCCTTGGGCTCAAGGAAGTGGGTGATGCCGTGGAAATGGGCCGAAAGTACAGCGAAGACGGGGCAGACGAGCTTGTCTACCTCGATATCAGCGCAACCCATGAGGGACGACGTACCTTCGTGTCGCTTGTCGAGCGCATATCTTCCGTCATCAATATCCCCTTCACCGTAGGCGGCGGCATATCGTCTCTTTCTGACGCTGCCCGCCTTCTGGATGCCGGTGCCGACAAGATCAGCATCAACAGCGCGGCAATTGCCAACCCTGAGCTCATAGGGGAGATTGCGAGTCATTACGGCAGCCAGTTCGTGGTTGTTGCCATCGATGCAAAGAAACTTGACGGCCGCTGGACAGCCACCACCCATGGTGGCCGTGTACCGACAGACAGAGAGCTGTTCGAATGGGCCCGCGAGGCGCAGGAGCGTGGTGCGGGAGAGATACTCTTCACATCCATGGACCACGACGGCACCAAGGCTGGTTATCCCTGCGATGTATACGCCAGCCTGTGTGACAGCCTGTCGATACCTGTCATCGCCTCTGGAGGTGCCGGCAACATCGGACATATAGCCGACGTGCTCACCCTGGGAAAGGCGGACGCCGCACTTGCTGCAAGCATATTCCATTACAATGAAATTCCTATTCCGGTTCTGAAGCAGGAGCTTGTGGGCCGTGGTATAAACGTAAGATTATGACATTCAAAGATTTTGACCTCTCCAAGACGGGCGACGGCCTGCTGCCCGCAATAATCCAGGATGCGCGCACCCTCAAGGTGCTCATGATGGGATACATGAACGAGGAAGCCTTCGAGAAGACTGTTTCAGAAGGCCGCGTCACCTTCTACAGCCGCACCAGAAAGACACTGTGGACAAAGGGTGAGACCAGTGGCAACTTCCTCACCGTTACGCAGATGTACAAGGACTGCGATTCCGACACCCTGCTAGTCATGGCGATCCCCACCGGCCCGACCTGCCACCGCGGCACTACCAGCTGCTTTGACACTCCCGAAAACGAGGGCTTCATCCGCACACTCGAGGGAGTCATCCGCAGCAGGCACGAACAGATGCCCGAGGGCTCGTATACCACAAAACTCTTCATCAAAGGTGTCAAGGCCATATCCAAGAAAGTTGGAGAGGAGGCTGCCGAGAGCATAATCGAAGCGGTAGACGGAAACAGGGACCGCTTCATATATGAGGCCTCTGACCTCATATATCACTATCTCGTCCTTCTTGAGCAGATGGGTGTGTCCATTTCCGACCTCGAGAACGAACTGGCTTTGAGGCACAGGTAGAGCCTTCATTGACATATCAAAAAAAGGAGACCTTGAAGGCCTCCTTTTTCATTGTTGTATTCAGAACTTAGATGAATATGTATCTGAGTATGAACAGTACTGCGAGAACCCACATGGTCGGGGTGATCTCTTTCCACTTGCCTGAGAGGGCATAGAGGACAACGTATGAGATCATACCGATAAGGATACCGTCAGAGATGCTGTATGCAAGAGGCATCAGGATGATGGTAAGGAATGCGGGGATGGACTCACGGTAGTTGAGCCAGTCGATTTCCCTTACAGGGTTCATCATCATCATACCCACAATGATGAGAGCGGGAGCTGTAGCTGCGCTGGGGATTGCGAGGAAGATGGGGGAGAACAGAAGTGCAAGGGCGAAGCAGGCTGCGATTGTGAACGCGGTAAGACCTGTGCGGCCGCCTGAACCTACACCAGTAGAGCTCTCGACGTAGGTTGTGGTGGTAGAGGTACCGAGGCATGCACCGGCAACTGTGCCGACTGCATCAGCCATGAATACCTTCTCAGCATCCTCGATGTTGCCCTTCTCGTCAACGAAGCCGGCCTTCTGGGATACGCCGATGACGGTTCCCATGGTGTCGAACATATCGATGAAGAGGAAGGTGAATACAACTGCGAGCATGTCAAGAGTGAAGATCTGGTTCCACTCGAACTGGCAGAAGATGGGCTTTACGCTGGGGGGTGTTGAGAGTATGCCGTTGAAATGGGTGATTGCCATTCCTGTTGCAGGGTCCTTGACGAAAAGACCGATGACTGCAGTTGCGAGAATACCGATGAGGACACCACCACGTACGTGGAGCATTGCGAGGGTGCAAGAGATCACGAGACCGATTACTGCAAGGAGACCTGTGCCGTGGCAGACGTCACCAAGAGTAACGAGGGTTGCATCGCTGTTCACGATGAGACCTGCATTCTGCAGACCGATGAATGCGATGAAGAGACCGATACCTGCACCGATGGCATGCTTGAGGGACATGGGGATGGAGTTCAGGATCCATGTGCGGACTTTGGTCACAGACAGGATGATGAAGATGATACCCTCGATGAGGACTGCAGTGAGAGCGAACTGCCAGCTGTAGCCCATTGAAAGGCAGACTGTGAATACGAAGAAGGCGTTAAGGCCCATGCCGGGAGCAAGACCGAAAGGCTTCTTTGCATAGAATGCCATTACCAGAGTGGCAATGATGGCTGCAAGAGCGGTTGCTGTGAATACAGAATCAGTGGGCATTCCGGGGAGTGCGCTGAAGATGCTGGGGTTCACAGCAAGAATGTATGCCATTGTGAGGAACGTGGTGATACCAGCCACGATCTCAGTGCGTACATTATGCTTCTCGGGGTTGAAACCGAATGCTTTTGTAAGGAAGTTTGCCATTTTTTGTCAACTGTTAGAATACGTACTTGGCACCGAGGCAGGGATTGCACATGAATCCGAGGTGACCTGCGAAGTTGCAGCTGAGCTCGACCTCACCACCGATGTTGAGGTTGGGACAGTTGAAGAACTGGCCGACGTTATACCATAGCTGAGGCTCTGTGAGGAAGCTGCACTTGGTGGCCTTGAGCTCCTCGCCCTTTGCGCAGATCTGGTTGTTGCCCCAGATATCGGCGAAGCCGTTGAAACGGAGACCCTTTACACCGAAGAGATCCTGAAGACCCCATACGAAGGTACCCTTGATAGGTGTGTCAGCGCTACCGAGGCCGATGTGCTTGTCGTAGAGGAGTGCGAAAGTGAAGGTGTTCTTGAAGTCGGCAGAGTGGAGGAAGTACTTTGCACCGAAGCAGAAGATACCTGCGCCCCAGGTTGAACCATCGTACTCTACCATTGCGCTGAGGTCCTTCACTGCGCTGTTCTTCCAGAAGTTGATGCCACGCTCGATCTCGAAGTAGCTACCGTTGCAAGCGCCTGCGATGCCGGCCTTGGCGTCGTCCTTCGTGCCATAGTAATGGTCGAAGAAAAAGAATGTGTCACCCCATGAGTCTCCGTAGAAACCTTCGATTGTGGTAGTAGCGTATCCACGACCGAAATCATAGAATAACTGAAGGTTTGTCTGTGCGTTTGCTGCAGCGCAGATTCCGAGGGCCGCAACTGTTGCGAAAATGAATTTTGATTTCATAAGTAAATTATGTTTTGAAAATTAGTGAATCTTTGCTTCTTCCGGATTTGTCTCACGCCAGTTTGTAGGGTTTCTCGTTGAACCACCAAGGTTGACTGCGAAGTCTCCTCGTTTGTTCTGACCGAACTCGTAGTCGTTGCCGGGGAGCAGAGCATTGAGTATGATACCCACAAGTGCTGCTACTGCAAGGCCTGAAAGTGCGATGTTGACCATGCCGACAGAGAAGGAGATGCTTCCTACAGATGAATAGTTGATTCCGATTGCCAGCACGAGAATGAGGGCTGCAATGAGGAGGTTGCGTGATTGTGTGAGGTCGACTTTGTTCTCTACAAGGTTACGCACACCGACTGCCGAGATCATACCGTAGAGCACGAGGCTCACACCGCCGATGGACGCAGCAGGCATTGCTGTGACAATGGCGGAGAACTTGGGACAGAACGAGAAGATGATTGCGAAAACGGCTGCGATGCGTATTACGCGGGGGTCGAACACCTTGGTGATGTTGAGTACTCCGGTGTTCTCGCCGTATGTGGTGTTGGCGGGAGCGCCGAACAGAGAGGCGAGAGCTGTTGCAAGACCGTCACCCATGAGAGTGCGGTGGAGACCCGGATCTTCAAGATAGTTGATACCGGTTGTGGAGGAGATTGCGCACATGTCGCCGATGTGCTCGACCATTGTGGCCAGAGAGATGGGCAGGATGGTGATTATGGCCGTTACCACAAGACCCCAGTTGGGGTTCTTGAATACGGAAACGGCTGTGTCCTTCCATGCGAACGGAAGTCCTACCCAAGCAGCATCCTTCACTGCGCTGAAGTCTACCAGACCGAAGCAAGCAGCGACAATGTAGGAGCCGATGACACCGAGGAGTACGGGGATGATCTTGATCATGCCTTTACCCCAGATGTTGCATACTACGATGATTGCCACTGCAAGAAGTGCGATCCACCAATTGGCGGAGCAGTTGTTGATTGCCGAACCGGACAGTGTAAGACCGATTGCGATTATGATAGGACCGGTTACCACCGGAGGGAAGAAGCGCATCACCTTCTTGACACCGAAAGCCTTGATGAGGCTTGCGAGGATGAAATACACCAGACCGGCGCAGAACACGCCGACGCATGCGTAGGGGAGAGATGCTGCCTTGTCGAGACCGCTCTGTGCGCCCATTGCCACAACGGCTGCATAACCGCCGATGAATGCGAAAGAGGATCCGAGGAATGCAGGGACCTTGAGCTTGGTGATGAGATGGAAGATGAGTGTGCCGATTCCGGCGAAGAGGAGAGTTGCGCTGACGGAAAGTCCGGTAAGCGCGGGGACAAGCACAGTTGCGCCGAACATGGCAAACATGTGCTGGAATCCCAAGAGAAGCATTTTAGGCTTGCCCAAAATGCGTGCATCATAGATGCCTTGAGGTTTGGTTTCTGCCATTGTGATAGAATTTTCACCGCAAAAGTCGCCATTTTTAACGAAAATTGCGATGAAAATTCAATAAGTTTTGAACAGACTTATCAACAATTGTTCAGGACTGCGGCTATTTCTTCTTTAGAATTCCACCCAGGATGCTCGTTGCCGCTCCCAGAATTCCTGCTCCGCCCTGGTTCTTGCCGGTGAGTGTGATGATGATGTCGTTGATGTCGACGTCCCCGTCTCCATCCTGGTCCTTGACGAACCCGGAGACCTTGCCGAGTACTGTCGGGATGAGTCCTGTGAGGGCGCTTCCTGTCTGCTGGCCGAGGTTGAGCCTGCTCAGGATATTGCCTGCGAAGAGTTTCCCTGCGAGTTCGGTCACGGGACTGCTTGCGGCATTTGCCTTGCCTGTGAGGAGATTCCTGACGATGTCGATGCCGCCAGGTCTGGCGATTGTCTGGGTAAGGCTTCCAAGAATCGAGTCTGAAAGTCCTCCGAGAACCTGGTCCTTGATGTTTGCCGGGATTTCAATGTTGCCGGCTGCAGACATGACCTGCCTGCCGATGAGATCACTTATTGCTGACATTTGTTAATAAATAATGGTATAAGTCTTATTGTTGATGCGAATATAGCAATTTGTATGTTTGTGTGTATATTTGCCGCGTGAAAAATCCGCTCAACAGGGAAATTCTGCGTCTTTCGCTTCCCAGCATACTGGCAAATATCACCGTCCCGCTTGTCGGAATGGTGGATACCGCCGTTGCAGGCCATCTGCCCGGCGGCGAAGGTGCCGGGGCTGCCACCTATATCGGTGCAATATCGGTCGGGGCCATGCTCTTCAATCTGCTTTATTGGAATTTCGCATTCCTGCGCACCGGCACCGGCGGTCTGACTGCACAGGCCTATGGTCGTGGCGACATGTCTGAATGTGCAAGGATAGGTGTCCGTGCATTTCTTCTTGCGCTGATTACAGCCGCTGGCGTGCTGATGCTGCAATGGCCCTTCGAGAAGCTTGGCATGTGGGTCGTCGACAGTTCGGAAGGGGTGGAATCTCTCGCTGCACAGTATTTCTTCATACGCATATGGGCGGCTCCCGCGACGCTCGGCCTGATGGCTTTCAGCGGCTGGTTCGTTGGCATGCAGGACTCCATGTGCTCAATGTGGAAGGACCTCACCGTGAATATGGTCAACATTGCCGCAAGCATCCTGCTGGCTCTGGGCATCGGCAGTTGGGAAGGGCTGGGGTTTGCGGGCGTGGCTTGGGGTACCGTGATAGCCCAGTACTGCGGCCTTCTGTACTGTCTGGCTGTATGTGCTGTCAAGTATCGCAAGGTCTTCGGTACGTTCGGCAGGGCGGATCTTCCCACCCTGTTCTCCGGCGGCGGCATGCGCGGTTTCTTCAGGATGAACATGAATCTGTTCGGCCGCTCGGTGTTCTTCACATCAATATATGTCGGTTACACCCTGATTGCCGCACAATATTCCGATGTCATGCTTGCCTGCTCGTCACTCATGATGCAGCTGCTCATGATCTTCTCATATTTCACCGACGGCTTCGCCTATGCCGGAGAAGCGCTCACCGGACGCTTCATAGGCGCAAGGGACGAGGTCCTGCTCAGAAGGACTGTCAGGCTCATATTCGTATGGAGCATGTCGATTGCGCTGCTGTTCGTGTGGATGTACATGGCCGGAGGTGTGCCTGTGCTCAAGCTGCTCACTTCCGATGAAACTGTCGTCGAGGCATGCAGGCAGTTTCTTCCCTGGCTGGTGCTGATGCCTCCGTTGGGCTGCGCAGCCTTCACCTGGGACGGAATCTTCCTTGGCGCCACGGCATCGCGGGCCATATTCATGGCCATGGTCTGGGCTGCAGCGGGCTTCTTTGCCGTATGGTTCGGTGCAAGATGGCTGATTGTCGATCCCGCAGCCGGGACTCCGGGCTTCGACACCCTTGCGATACACTGCCTGATGGCCGCGTATTTCGCCCATCTCCTTGCCAGAACGGTCTATCTGACTTGCCGCTACAGGAAAGATATCAGGATCTGAGCCAGTTCGAGACTCCTTGCAAAGTCGCTGTTGCCGGATTCGGCAGACGGCCCCCCGCATATGTCGGCTCCAATTACGCGGTGGCTGGAGATGGCTTCGCAAACCGCTTCCTGCAGCGCCTGCACGCTTACCTCGCCTTGATCCCAGTCGGTTTCGATGCATTCTTCTGACAGGACGTCGAGGTCGACCGAAAGATAGACCGGCAGCCCGTTCGGGATCTCGTCTCCCTGCCAGGTACCATGACCGTCGAACCATCTCACTGCCTTGCAGAACGGAAGTTTCCGTGCGTCGGCCACCCAGCTGCCGCAACTGAGAATCCCGCTGCCGAAGGCGCAGGGCTGGTCGTCCGGGTGATTGTCGAAGAGAACCAGTGCGAATGGCTCCCTTATGAGCTCGACCCAGAACAGGGACAGGTAGTGGCAGTCGCCTGACCCGAGAAAGTGCGCAGCATTCAGGGGTAGGCTGCGGACAGTCTGCCTTATCTGCCGTGCCGCATCATCCGAGCAGTAGCAGCATGTGCCTTCAATGTGGGAAAAGTTGCTGTCGATCAGGTTCATCTGTCTCATGTTATGCCCGTCCCGGATTGCGCGTTCCATGCAATTCGCATTCATGTCCGTGTTGCCGGCCGGCTGATTTTGACTTTTTAATGTGGTAAAATTAGTGTTTTTTGCGAAAAAATGTCTATTTTTGTTAGGTTGAATCGCAATTCTAGCCTGAGTATGGAAATTGAGGGAACATATCCGCTTGACCCTGAGAAGGTTTACTTCTCTATGGACGAGCTCACTCTCGAAACGGAAGAAGGCCCCAAGACCTTGCGTATGGGGTCATGGCTTAATTACGATCCTGTCCGCATCCACAGGATGATCATAAAGGAGAAGATTCTCCAGGTGGACACTCTCGAGGTCCTCAACCCTCTCATCAGCAAACTGCGCCGCGCCGACCCTGAATACTACAAGCGTTTCATGGGCCTAAAACTGGTTATCGACTATCCCGGTTTCAGTACTGGGGTCATTGCCCGAATCCCTTTCGAGAACGACCCCGTCGGCTTCTACAAGTGGTGGCGCAAAGGAAAGCACGAAGATAAGGTGCACCTGAGCACCGGATATCAGATAATGCTTTTCCAGAAAGTCGCATCGATGGATCCCAAGATGATCCTCAAGAAGGACCTGGAACTGCTTAAATAATAATTTCAATGGAAGAACAGTTGAAAATCACTTGCTTGCACGATCTCCATCTGGAGCTTGGTGCAAAGATGAGCCCGTTTGCAGGATATGACATGCCTATCCAGTACAGCGGCATCGTCGATGAACACAACGCAGTACGCAAGGATGCAGGTGTGTTCGACGTATCCCACATGGGCGAGATCTTCGTCAGTGGAGAGGATGCCGAGACCTTTGTGAACCATATCTTCACAAATGATGTCCGCCCTCTCGAACCTGGTTCCATTGTCTATGGAATGATGCTCTACGAAGACGGTGGAACCGTCGACGATCTTCTGGTCTACCGTGAGTTTTCCGACGAACCGTCATACCTTCTTGTGGTGAATGCATCCAACATCGGCAAAGATTACGAATGGATGAAGAGCCAGGCCGCAGGCTACAGGGTGGTTCTCGACAACCAGTCGGACAATTTCGGACAGATTGCGGTCCAGGGCCCCAAGGCTGAGGATGCCGTTGTCGACCTGCTCGACCTTGAAGAGGTCCGTGACCTTGACTTCTATACTTTCTGCGACGTGGAGGACGATAACGGCTCCCGCGTCATCGTAAGCCGCACCGGATATACGGGAGAGGACGGATTCGAGATCTATGCCTCACCTGAAATCATCCGTGACATGTGGAAGTGGCTCATGGACTCAGGTGTGAAACCCTGCGGACTCGGCTGCCGCGACACCCTGCGCTTCGAGGCCGGACTTCCTCTGTACGGCGACGAACTCAGTGCTGAGATCAGCCCTGTCATGGCCGGACTGTCGATGTTCTGCAAGTTTGACAAGCCCGAGTTTATCGGCAAGGCGGCACTCGAGGAACAGAAGGCAAAGGGTACAGCAAGGAAACTGGTCGGCATCGAACTTGCCGACAATGCCATCCCTCGTGCAGGTTATCCCGTTGAACTCGAGGACGGCACCCAGGTGGGCGTCGTCACAACAGGATATCACAGCATCAGCCTTGACAGAAGCATCTGCTTCGCCATGGTTGACAGGCAGTACGCAGACCTCGGCACCCCGCTTATGATACATATCCGCAAGCGTGTGTTCCCCGGAACTGTTGTCAGAAAGAGATTTTACAAGACCAATTACAAGAAAAATAACGCATAATTTTAACCAGATGAGCAAGATTGTAGAGGGACTTCTCTATAGCGAGTCCCATGAATGGGTAAAGGTTGATGGCAGTGTGGCCATCATCGGAGTTTCAGACTTTGCACAGGCGGAGATGGGAGACATCACATATGTCGACCTTCCTTCAGAGGATGACGAGTTCGCAGCAGGCGAGAGCTTCGGAGCACTTGAGAGTGTCAAGGCTTCAAGCGAGCTTTACTGCCCGGTTTCAGGCCGTGTGATTGCGGTCAACAGCGAGCTCGAGGACGCTCCCGAGGCAATCAATGAGGATCCTTATGCCTCATGGATCATCAAGGTTGAGATGTCTGACAGTTCAGAGCTTTCAAAACTTATGAATGCAGCTGCATACGAGCAGGCGGCAAAATAAACATAATATGGGCAAATTCTGCTATTTCCCTCATACCGGGGAAGATATTCGCGTGATGCTCAAAAGGATCGGGGTCGCCTCTTTGGACGACCTCTATTCTGATGTGCCCGCTGACTTCATGTTCAAGGGAGAATATGACCTTCCTTCGGCGCTCAGCGAACAGCAGGTACGCGATTATTTCCAGGACCTGGCATCCAGGAATACCAGGCTCAGATGCTTCGTTGGCCAGGGAGCCTATGACCATTACACTCCAAGCGTGATTCCCTATATCACGTCACGTTCGGAGTTCCTTACCGCGTATACTCCTTACCAGTGCGAAATTTCCCAGGGTACCCTGCGTTACATTTTCGAGTGGCAGAGCATGATATGCGCCCTTACCGGTCTTGACGTCGCCAATGCATCGATGTACGATGGCCCCACCGCCGCTGCGGAGGCTATGCGCATGTGCGTCGCAAGTACTCGCAAGCGCAACAGCGTGATTGTTGCCGCCAGCCTGCTGCCGAATGTACTGGACACCATACGCACTTATGCAAAGTATGCGGGAATCAATGTCGTGGTGTCGGAAAGCATAGCGGAAGACGTGGCGGAAGGTGTGCTGGACCTTGCAGGAGTCATTGTCCCCTCGATCAACCGCTACGGTGTCGTGGAAAATCATGACGGGCTTTCCGAGCTCGTGCACGGCATGGGCGGTCTGCTTGTCGAATATTGCGACCCTTCTGCACTTGCAGTGCTCAGGACTCCTGCGGAGTGGGGAGCTGACATAGCCGTGGGCGATGGCCAGAGCCTTGGCATTCCGATGTGCTATGGCGGCCCGTATGTCGGTTTCATGGCCTGCACGCAGGCTCTCATGCGCAAACTTCCCGGACGAATAGTAGGCCAGACCACCGATGCCTCCGGCAAGCGCAGTTTCGTGCTGACCCTCCAGGCCCGCGAACAGCACATCCGCCGCGAGAAGGCAACCTCCAACATCTGCTCCAACGAGTCGCTCATGGCTCTGTGGTGTACGGTGTACCTGTCGCTGATGGGTCCTGAGGGAATGCGCAAGGTCAATGCCCTCTGCTACGAGAACTCCCACTATCTGTACTCTGAACTTCTGAAGACGGGCCGGTTCGAGGAGGTATTCCCTGACCAGACCTTCCTCAAGGAGTTTGTCCTCCGGCCTCTGTGTGACGTTGAGAAACTCCAGAAGGCACTTCTCGATGCGGGATTCTTCGCCGCTCTTCAGACAGAAGAGGGCTGGGTGACTTTCTGCGCCACCGAGAACCATTCACGTGAAGAAATCGACGCCCTCGTCAAAATCGTTAAGGAGGTATAGCCATGAAGTACTACGACAAACTGGTTTTCGAACTTTCAAAACCCGGAAGAATCGGCTTTTCCCTTCCAGAAGGAGGCGCTGACCTCTCGGCTGCAATCCCTGCAGGCATCGCCCGCCAGAGTGAGCTCGGCCTTCCCGAGGTGAGCGAGGTGGACGTTGTCCGCCACTATACCAACCTCAGCCAGATGAATTTCGGTGTCGATACGGGATTCTATCCTCTCGGCTCCTGCACGATGAAATACAACCCCAAGATCAACGAGGAGATTGTGCCCCAGTTCAACGGCATCCACCCTCTGCAGCCCGCCTGCACGGTCGAGGGCGTGAATGAGGTCTACGCGAATATGGATGCTTCGCTTGCCGCAATCACAGGAATGAAGCACTTCACCTTCCTGCCATGCGCAGGCGCACACGGAGAACTCACCGGTCTCATGCTGATACGCGAATACCACATGAGCAGGGGAGACCTCGCCCGAACCAAGATCATCGTTCCTGACAGCGCTCACGGTACCAACCCGGCATCGGCTGCCGTCTGCGGGCTTGAGATAGTCGTCGTCAAGTCCAAGGAGAACGGCCTTGTGGACGTAGAGGACCTCAAACCTCTGCTTGGCCCCGACATCGCCGGCATAATGATGACCAACCCGAACACTCTCGGACTCTTCGAGCGTGACATCAGGGAGATTGCCGAACTGGTCCATGGCTGCGGAGGACTCCTTTACTATGATGGAGCGAACATGAACCCTCTTCTGGGTGTCGTCCGCCCTGGCGACATGGGCTTCGACGTCATGCACCTCAATCTGCACAAGACATTCAGCACTCCTCATGGCGGTGGCGGCCCCGGTTCAGGCCCCGTCGGAGTTGCCGACAGACTTGTTCCTTTCCTTCAGACCCCTCGCGTAAGCGGATTCCACGGAAACTTCGGCGTCATATTGCGCGCATACGCGTACATACTTATGTTGGGCAGGGAGAATGTGAAGATGGCCGGCCGCCTTGCGACGCTCGGTGCCAACTACATCAAGGAGTCGCTCAAGGACTGCTACAAGCTTCCAATCCCCACTGTCTGCAAACATGAGTTCGTATTCGACGGCCTGCTGAACGACAACGGAGTCTCGACTCTGGATGTTGCAAAGAGGCTTCTGGATTATGGCTTCCATGCACCTACCATCTACTTCCCTCTGCTTTTCCATCAGGCGATCATGATTGAGCCGACGGAGACGGAGTCGCTTGAGACCCTGGACGCATTCATCGAAGTGATGAGGAAGATCGCTGCGGAGGCTGCCGAGAATCCGGAAATGCTGCATTCGGCACCTCTCACCACGCCTATCGGGCGTCCTGACGAGACCACTGCGGCACGCCAGCCAAAACTGAAATTTTCCTGATTTCATCTAAGCAAATGATAATGAGCGCGATTCGTTGAACCGCGCTCATTTTGTTTGTAAATAGTGCAAATAAAATTTGGAAAGTCGTGAAAAAGGAGTACCTTTGCCGTCCCTTTCCGAGAGGAGGGGACAACAAAGTTCTTACAAATCGAGATTTTGAAAATTTCTCAAAAAAAATTTGCAGAATCAAAAAAGAGTAGTACCTTTGCAATCCCGTTCAACGGGGCAGGCGCACGGCCGAACAGGCCGGTTTTTTTACGCCAAAATTGAAAAGATCATTGAAAAGCCCGCTTGCGGAAAAGACAAAAAAACTTACAGTCTTTTCATTGCAGGGAGGCCGAACAAGATAGAAAGTTCATTGAAAAGACTGGAAGAGAAAA
>JAGHSF010000011.1 GCA_018065985.1 Candidatus Cryptobacteroides choladohippi | reverse complement strand
TGCATGTGCCATTCTACGTTAGTCTGGCAAAGATAATTTCAAATCGGCGCGGTCTCAAAACCTCTGTAATTACCTAACAATCAATATTTTCAAAGAACTTTTATGAATTTTTACCGGACACTAGTGTGTCTACTATTTTAGTTGTTGCATTGTATACTTTAGCAGAGAAACTATTGACGTCGCTACGTAATTGTTGTATAGCAGCATCACTATCACTAAACAATTTTTGAGAATAAACATACCCTTTGTGATTGTCATCCGAGTCATTCAGCACAACATACTCTTCATAAACAAACGCAATGATTCTATTATTCCTCAGGTTAGGGTTGATGGTAAAAGCTGGTTGGCACTTTACTGCATACAGCTCGTGTCTATCGTGGCATGTCTTACCATTGTATAATAAGTGATATTGGTCGTAGTATTCAACCAGATTGTCCAATAAATTTAATGACCCTTTATGAATTTCATCAATATTGGTAGAATAACCATCTGACTTTAATAACTGTATAGGATGGATAGTATACTCTGGATGAGAGGCTGCTACTTGGATATCTTGTGTATATTCACGTTTAAATGATGCTCTAGCCCTATTTTCATTAAGAAAGTAAGTCCATGTACAAAAATACGAATCCTCAGGTAGACCAGATTCTTTTTTTATAGTTCGATCCTTATATGCAAAAATTAGCTCAATTCTTTGTTCAGTCATCTGCTTAGTTCCACAAAATTTGCAGAAAACAGAATTATCATCAATATGATTATGGCAATTAGGACAATACATATAAAGAAATATTAGCAGTTCAATTTTTGTTGGACAAAGTTAACAATAATTTTACTTACAGTCATAATCAGTAACTAATAACCTCAAACGGAACGCCCTTCTGACGCAGATACCCAATCATACTCCTGGTACCACGACTCCGACCATCCCAAAACACCACAGCACCGTCTGCGACTTGAGCCATCTCGCGGTTTCGCATAGGACCAGCAGCCCTGCCGAACTTTTCCCACTGAGCAGGGAAGTACATGCACTCCAAGCCGTACTCCTTGGCAAAGCGCTCATCAAGCGAGTCAGCACCACTCGCACGCCCTGACAAGATAGTAGGCTCCAGCGCATCGCAGTTCTCGGCGATGTACGCCGCGCAGCGGCGGACAAGCAGATCATAGTTTGAGAAGTCACGACCTCCAGC
The DNA here is from genome assembly GCA_018065985.1 of Candidatus Cryptobacteroides choladohippi. Classification (GTDB taxonomy): domain Bacteria; phylum Bacteroidota; class Bacteroidia; order Bacteroidales; family UBA932; genus Cryptobacteroides; species Cryptobacteroides choladohippi. Next base: position 43,118 of record JAGHSF010000011.1, on the reverse strand, counting down.
TATCAGGAGGTTGAACGAAGAAGATTGCTGACGTACACACATAACGCAATAAAATTTGATGATTTAACTGATGCCCACGGCTTGCCGAAGGCTTTTATCAGTTTTCGAAAAAAGAGGAAGGAAAGAAAAACCGAAAAAAAGAAAGAAAAAGAAAAAAGCACTGCCTTTTTTGCCCACGGAACAGTCGCAGTCAAGGTTTTGCGAGGAAAAATACTCTTTTGGGCGAAGCGCAGCGTAGACCAAAAGGAAGATTTTTTCGAAGCAAACCCGAAGGGCTTGACCTTGACGGCGGCTGGGCCGCGGGCTAGCTTTGTGAACTTCCCCTTTTTGTACCCTTCCCTATAAGCTCATCATAGATGACTTCGGAATGAAGCGTCTCGAAGGCCAGCAGCAGAACGACTTCGAGCAGATCATCGATGACAGGTATCACAGAAAATTGCTGATACTGTCCAGCCAGTTGGCTGTCGCCGACTGGTACGGCGTCTTCAGCAATGAGATGCTTGCAGAGGCTTGCCTGGACAGAATAGCACACAAATCTCTCCGCTTCGAGCTGAAAGGAGATAGCATGAGAAAGAAATATCGATACCTTTGCGAATCTAACTCAGGTGGCCGAGTATCACCGGAATCGGTGGCCGACTATCCGCCGGAATATCTAGGGTGAACTGACCGTTGCCATTGTCGATGAAGATTTTCATTGTGCTGCAGATAAGAAGTTATGCAGCTCGTCTGATTCCAGCATAAATATACAAACAATTTCTTTTGCAAGTCAAGGATAAATAAAGGATTATCCTCCGAACGATTTCAGTATCACGCAAATTCACTATCTTTGCAAGTCAGAAGGATGAAACTTGACATAAATTGGCCACAACAGGCCAATATTCGTGCAACAAAGCAACTTTATAAATTTATGCTTGTTATGAGGTTTGTTTTTGATTTTTTGGCAAAAATTGTTGCATATCTGTTGCACGGGAACCCTTAAAGTTTCGCTAATTTACTGACAATACGAAAGTTATGGCCGAATCGAATTTCATAGACTACGTAAAGATCTACTGCGCCTCAGGCCACGGCGGAGCAGGCTCGATGCATCTCCACAGGGCCAAGTACATCCCCAAGGGAGGTCCTGACGGAGGCGACGGTGGCCGCGGAGGCCACATCATACTCAAGGCGAACCCACAGTTCTGGACCCTTATCCACCTCAAGTACCGCAAGCACATCAAGGCCGATGACGGCGAGAAGGGCGGCGCCGCACTGAGCCATGGCAAGAACGGGCAGGACATCGTACTCGACGTTCCCATCGGCACAGTGGTCAAGGACGCCGAGACCGGAGAGGTCATCTTCGAGATGATGGAGGCCGGTGAGGAGCGCATACTCTGCAAAGGCGGCAGGGGCGGCTGGGGAAACGACCACTTCAAGACCCCGACCAACCAGACCCCAAGATACTCACAGCCAGGCGAAGAGGGCCAGGAAGGTGCATTCATACTTGAGCTGAAGCTCCTGGCCGACGTAGGCCTTGTAGGATTCCCCAATGCAGGCAAATCGACACTTCTTGCCAGCATCACATCGGCCAAGCCCAAGATTGCCAACTACGCATTCACCACGCTCGAGCCCAACCTCGGAATCGTACGCTACCACGACGACCGTTCGTTCGTGATGGCCGATATCCCCGGCATCATCGAGGGCGCACACGAGGGACGCGGCATTGGCACGAGATTTCTGCGTCACATCGAGAGAAACTCAGTGCTCCTTTTCATGGTGAGCTGCGAGGAGGACGACATCGCCGCAAGCTACAAGACCCTGCTCAAGGAGCTCAAGCTCTACAACCCCGAACTTCTTGACAAGCAGAGAGTGCTCGCCATCACAAAGTGTGACATCATCGATGAAGAAATAGAGAAGGAACTCGAGAAGACGCTCCCCAAGCGCATCCCCCATGTGTTCATCTCATCAGCAAGCAATTACAATCTCGATAAACTTAAAGACAAATTATGGACGGCGTTGCAGAAATGACACTTTTCCAGATGGCCCACCATCTTGACAAGGATGTAACCCTGGCTATCAACAGCATCCACAGCACAATCAGCGACGGAATCTGGATGTTCTTCTCGGAAAGGAGCAGCTGGTACATTCTGTACCTCGCAATACTCATCATCCTTTACATGAGACTTGGCTGGAAGAAGGGAACCATCGCCCTGCTGGCATGCATCCTGTGCATCGTCTGCTGCGACCAGTTCGCGAACCTGCTCAAATCAGGCGTTCAGCGACTGCGCCCGTGCTGGGATGAGGAAATGATCAGACGCGGACTGCACATCCTTGAAGACAAAGGCGGCAAGTACGGATTCTTCTCCGCACATGCCGCAAACTCAATGGGCTTTGCCGCCTGTTCGATACTGTGTCTGGCCATGGACAAGGCCCATAAACACAGATTCTATAATATCTCTATGCCCATCTGGGCCCTGCTCGTTGGAATAAGCAGGGTTTTCGTGGGCAAGCATTTCTTTGGAGACGTGATGTTCGGATGGGCTGTAGGAGCCCTCTTCGGCATCATCCTCGGAGTCATTGCGACGCGCGTCGCTAAGCTAATGACTCGACCATCTTAAGCACCCTGGACTGGTTCTCTTCCAGAGTTCCGGGGTATCCGGCAACCTCATGGTAGCGGCCATCCTTCTTGTAGAAGTCGATGAGCGGCTCTGTCTGGCTGTGGTAGGTCCTGATGCGGTTTGCGATGATCTCGTCTGATGCATCGTCGGCACGTCCTTCGATGGAAGCACGGTGCTTGATGCGCTCATATACAAGCTCGTCCGGAATCATGATGGAGATGACCGCTTTGAGGGACTCGCCACGGGCAGCAAGAATCTTGTCGAGGGACTCTGCCTGCGCAATTGTGCGGGGGAAACCGTCGAGAAGGAATCCGTCGACTCCCTTGATGGTATTGAAGGCGTTCTCGATCATGCCTTCCACAACCTCGTCGGGAACGAGGCATCCTGCGTCGATGAGAGACTTTGCCTTGAGACCAAGCTCGGTTCCTGCCTTGATCTCTGCGCGGAGAAGGTCTCCGGTCGAGATGTGCTTGAGGTTATACTTTTCCGCTATTGCTCCAGCGTGTGTTCCCTTGCCGGCTCCCGGAGGGCCAAAAAGAATGTAATACTTCATTATTGTGCGTCTATAACGTAAATGTCTTTAAACTGTCGGCCGAGTTCGTCATAATCGAGGCCGTATCCTACAATGAAGGCGTTGGGAATCTCCTTGCCCACATAGTCGATCTTGTCAGGTTTGGCGTACACTTCAGGCTTCATGAGCATGGAACAGATCTTCACATCCTTTGCTCCCTTGGAGAAGAGGAGTTCCTTCAGTGCGACGATGGTGTTGCCCGTGTCAACTATGTCTTCAAGTATGATGACGCGGCGGTCCTTCACATCGGAGGTGAGACCGATAGGCATCAGCACAGTACCTGTGGACTGGGTGCCCACATAGGAACTCAACTTGATCGAGCAGAGCTCGACATTGAAGTTGAGACGCTTCATGACGGCAGCAGTGAACATCACGGCGCCGTTGAGTACGCAAAGGAGGATGGGAACATCCTCGCATTCTGCAAAGTCTGCATTGATACGATCGGCAACATCGTCGATAATACCCTCGAGCTCTTCATTTTTGATGAAGGGCCTGAAAGTCTTGCCATGCAAAGTGATTTTATCCATAACTATAATTGACCAATTCACAAAGTTAATCATTTTTCACTATATTCGCAGCATCTAAACGACTGAACTATGAAAATATTACTTCTTTTGGCGACATTTCTTGCCGTCATGCCCGGTTCCGACAGAACCGGGGCCATTCTCACCATCACGGGAGCCGTCAGCCTGGAAGATCTGGACGAGCAGACCGTCGAAAGATTCGAGTCACTGGCCAGTCACCCTCTCAAACTGAACCTTTGCGGCCGGAGCAGACTGCTCTCATCCGGGCTTCTCACCGAGTATCAGGCAGCGTCGCTGCTGGACTACAGGAGCCGCACCGGGGATATAATGTCATGGTCGGAACTGAGCCTGTTGGACGGCTTCTCCCCTGCTCTGGCAAAGGCTCTCCAGGAGTTCTGCAGCCTCGAGTCATCCAGCGCACCGGGCATCCCGGAAAGTCAGAAAGCGAGCCACGACCTTATGGTGCGAGCCGCAGCCAAAGGAGATGGACACAATAAGCCAGATTATTCTTATGGAGCAAAATACAATTTTTTACTTGGAGAAAGACTTGAGGTGAATTGGGGCAGCCGCACCACTTACTCCGACAGCAGGTTCACACCCGGAACAGCCAGCGTCGCCTACTACGGAAAGGGTCGCATAGGGAAAATAGTCGCAGGAGACTTCAATGCCCGCTACGGGCAGGGCCTGCTGCAGTGGAGCGGATTCAGCATGAGCTCGTACTCCAGCGTCACCGCAATGATGCGCAAGGGTACCGGCATCTCGGCATCCCGGTCGTTCACAAGAAGCCTGCACGGCATAGGGGCCGACTTCGACCTCGGCCGGTGGTCGGTCAGCGGAGCCTGGTCGTGGCCGGGTACAGCATTGGCGCATCTTGGCTGGAACGGAAGGAAACTGAGCCTCGGAGCCGGAGCGAAGGCTGGCGACGGCACGGCCTTCTCCCTGGATTGGCAGGCTGGCACGGCAAGCCTCTGCTTCTACGGTGAGGGCTGCTGGAGTCCGGCGGATGGCCCCGCATTGGCATCAGGCCTCGTATGGTCGCCCGCCTACGGGGTCAAGGCGGCAGCGCTGTGCAAGCTCAACGGCAAGGGAACACAGACGGTAGCAGGGTTTCAGAACAAATGGCTAAGTACAACATTTGACGCCATTTGGAACAATTCATATAAAGTGACGCTAATGGCAAAGCCCAGCTTTGAGGCAGGGCCGTTCACGCTAACGCCGGCACTTCGCGTAAAGGCAGCGCACAAACCAGGAGACAAAAACCCGACGAGGATCGAAGCCCGTGCAGAAGGCAGCGCCAGCTGGAATGAATGGATGCTTTCCGGCCGATACGAGAGGGTCTGGTGCCAGGGGGCCTCCTGGCTCTGGTATGCAGAAGGCGGATACAGGTCAGACCTCTCGGCCTACCTCAGATTCTCGCTCTTCAAGATCGACGCATGGCCGGACAGAATATACGTCTATGAGCGTGACGCGCCCGGAAACTTCAACGTCCCGGCCTATTACGGGAGAGGCTTGTCGGCCAGCGCTGTGGTGTCCTGCAAATTCAGAAAACAGTGCCTGCACCTTCGTGCAAGCACTGTTCAGTACCTTTGGAATCTAAGCGATAAATCGCCTAAACTTGAATTGAAAATACAATATCAGCTAAAGCTATAGTTTAGATATGGTCTTTTCCATCTGTATGCCTCTGGAGCCCTTCACGAGCACCATGGCCCCGTTCACGGGATTCTCTTCGAGGAAGGCCGCAAGAGCGTCGGAATCATCGAAGCACCCGCATATGCAGGTCTCCCCCGAGCAGGGGTCGATCCCCAGCTGGGCAAGGGCCCCACGGAACTCGTTGCCCACGAGGTATGCATCTATCCCTTCCGAGCACAGTTTCCATACTATCTTCGCATGTTCCTTGAGCGAATCGGCGCCGAGCTCGCGCATGTCTCCAAGAAGCGCCAGCTTGACAGGAGCCTCCACATGCGAGAAATTGTCCAGCGCAGCCGACATCGAGGACGGGTTGGCATTGTACGCATCCACTATCAGGGTATTGCGCCCGGTCTTGACCATCTGCGAGCGCTTGTTGGTGGGCTCATAGCCTGAAATGGCACTGATTGCGTCATCCTCCGGAACGCCGAAGTACCTGCCGACCGCAATAGCCGCAAGCACATTGGTGGCATTATACGCGCCCACCAGCTGTGTGCGTATGAGTTTCCCATCGAGGCGGAGCCTCAGGAAAGGTTCATCGGGCGTCGACGGAATGAGCTCCACTCCCTGGCAGTCGATGCCATAGCCTATCTTTTCGCAAGGCTGGGCGTCTGCCATTGCCTTGAGGTCGGAATCATCCTCATTTAGGAAGATGGTCGAGCCCGCATGCGCGCCGAGCCATTTGTACAGCTCGCCTTTGGCAGCCTTCACACCCTCGAACGAGCCGAAGCCCAGAAGATGCGCCTTGCCCACGTTGGTGATGAGTCCGAAACCCGGCTGGCTGACCGGAACAAGCTTTGCGATGTCGTCAGGATGGCTGGCACCCATCTCTATCACGGCTATCTCGGTCTCGGGTGTTATCGTGAGCACGCTCAGGGGCACGCCGATATCATTGTTCAGATTCCCCTTCGTTGCAGTGACCTTGAACCTGCGCGAAAGGACGGCGGCAATCAGTTCCTTGGTGGTGGTCTTGCCGTTGGTGCCGGTCAGGCCAACCACCGGTATGCTGAGATTCTCCCTATGCTCGATAGCAAGGTCGCGGAGCGCCGTGAAAGGGTCGGGAACGGGATACAGACGAGGGTCGTCACCCAGGCCGGCATCATCATTCACAACCGCCAGGGCTGCGCCTTTCTCGAGCGCAGACAGGGCAAATACGTTTCCATCGAAGTTCTCGCCACGCAGCGCAAAGAAGATCTCGCCTCCTGTCAGCGAACGGCTGTCAGTGGTGACGCGATAGCCGCATTCGCGGTATTTTTCATACAAAAATGAACCCATTTACTGAAATAACAAAAATGTTATGCAATTCAACTTATTTGTTTTATAAATTATTTTTCAATTAGTTACACTCTATTTCGAAGCTACGCAGACTCACCGCCTCTGAAGTAGGGAAATCTGCCGGAACTTTCTGGGTAACCTTGCCTGTGGCAGCCCATTCCGTGCCACGGAGCAGCAGCGTCTGAAAGCCTGCGCACTGCATGGCAGGGTTATCCTCAAGTGTATCCCCCGCATGGCCGATCATGATATGGAAGATGCGTGCATCGCCGTAGTCCACGGTAAAGACCAGAGGCTCCTCGCGTCCGCTTCCACCGGTGGCCGCATCGGTCATGCCCGAATAGAGCAGATCCCCGATGTTTGCCGGACCGCGCATGCTGTCATACATCTCGTCGCGGCCGTGCATCCAGTTGTCGGGCAGTCCCTTTGTGATGGGATGGTTAGCATTGCGGCAGTGCATCTGGTACTCGCGCTGCTGGCCATGATTGCCTCCGCGGCCCGGAGTGTAATCGCAGATCAGCTCGCCGTTCTCAAGATAGCAGTAAGGTCCTGCATTCTCGTCACGTCCACCCCATCCGCCGAGAGCAATCATCTTGTTGAACTCCTCCCATCCGGCAAAGGCGTTGTCGGCAGCATGATAGATCACAAGGCCACCGCCGTTACGGACAAAATCGACGAACGCATTGCGCGTCGGCTCCGGCCAGTCGTCTCCGTTGTAGTCCATGACGACTGCGTCGTACCTGCTGAAGTCAGGACGAAATGTACTCATATCAGAGCCGGCCGCGGGAGTAAGGACCACGTCGGCATTGAATAGACCCGAACGGTTCAGGATCTGTTGGAGCGCCACATGGCTGACAGGCCAGTTATGGTTGTTCTGGCCAGAGACAATCAGAACATCGATCGTCTTGGGAGCACAGCTCACTGCAGCCATTACAATTGAGATAGCAGCAAATACCGCGAAAAGTTTTCTCATTTATTTACAAATAATTACATATATTCAATTAAAGCTCCACCCAAGCAGAACCAGCCTTGCTGCTCCGTACGCAGCCGTCGATGAACTTCACACCGCGCAGGCCGTCTTCAACCGTAGGGAAATCAAGATCCCACTCACCGTCGTTGGCTTTGCCGTTCACAATGTTGAGCACGGCAGAGGTGAAGGTCCTGTAAATGTTGGCAAAGGCCATCGTGAGGCCCTCGGGATGGCCGGAAGGAATGCGGTTGATATCAGCGGCATGCCCACTGGTATGTGCAGCTCTGGTGTAGATCCTTGAAGGCTCTCCCTTGGGGGTGTATTTCAGGAAGTCGGGATGTTCCTGCTCCCATTCGATTGAGCCCTTGGTGCCGAAAATGCGGATGGCAAGGCCGTTGTAGTGGCCGGCAGCCACCTGGGAGCAGGAGAAGGTGCCGTGTGCACCGTTCTCGAACTCGACCAGCATGTTGGCGTTCAGGTCAAGCGGGTGGTCGAAGGTGTCGAGCACTGCGGCCACTCTCCTGACGGGACTGCCTGTCATGTAGGCCACGGTCTCCTCGATGTGGGTGCCAATGTCGCCGACGCAGTTGGAGATGCCGCTGAACTCGGGATTCATGCGCCATACGGAGAGTTTCTTGTCAGGGTTCACGCTGTCCCCCACCTCATCGATGAGCCAGTCCTGAAGATACTCGCCCTTCACGTCGATAACCTTGCCTATGGCGCCTTCGGCTATCATCTGCTTTGCCTGCTTTACCATGTTGTAGCCCGTGTAGGTATAGGTAACGCAGAAGAGCACTCCTCTTTCCTTTGCGAGCCTGCAAAGTTCCTCGGCCTGTGCCACGGTGAAGCACAGAGGCTTCTCGCACACGATATGTATTCCCTTGAGTATGAACTCCCTGGCCACTTCGTAGTGGGTATTGTTGGGTGTGCAGATAACGACGAAGTCAATGCGGTCGTCGCCTCTTGCCGCCTCGGCCTCGGCCATTTCCCTGTAATCCGAATAGATCCTGCCGGCCTCGATGCCGTAATGGCGTCCGGTCTGTGCATTTGCCTCAGGATTGTGAGCACTGAAGCAGCCGGCCACAAGCTGTGCCTGTTCGTCGATGGCAACAGCCTTGCGGTGCACTCCGCCGATGAAGGCATTGAGGGTGCCTCCTACCTGTCCGTATCTAAGTGTCGTTCTCATATCAGTTCTTGATTGCATCGTCAAACCTTATTGCTGAATTGGGGAAATCTATCCTGTGCACGAAGTCGCAGGCTTCCTTGGCGCCGAACTCGCGGTCCATTCCGGAATCCTCCCACTCCACAGAGAGCGGGCCATCGTAGCCATAGGTGTTCAGCACGCGGATTATCTCTTCGAAATCCACATCGCCATGGCCGAGGGAACGGAAGTTCCAGCCGCGGCGCAGGTCGCCGAACTCGATATGCGAGCCCAGTAGGCCGTTGCGTCCGTTCAGAGTCACCGCACAATCCTTCATGTGCACGTGATACACACGGTCCATGAAGTCCTCGAGGAACAGCTCGGGCTTCACGCCCTGCCACAAAAGGTGGCTGGGATCGAAATTCAGGCCGAACTCGGGACGGTCGGCAAACTTCTCGAGAAGGCGCTTGGTGGAATAGTAGTCGAATGCTATCTCGCCAGGATGCACTTCCAGGCAGTATTTGATTCCGTTCTCCCTGAAGACGTCGAGAATGGGGCACCAGAGATCATATATCTCCTGGTAGCCCTTTTCTATCATCTCTTCGGAAGTCTGAGGGAAGGAATAGAAATATTTCCAGATCGGGGAGCCCACAAAGCCGGTGACGCAGTATGCGCCGAGTTTCCTTGCGGCAACGGCCACAGCTTTCATTGTATCGACGGCCCATGCGCGGATTCCGTCAGGATTGCCGGCCAGTTCTGCAGGTGCGAAATTGTCAAGACGTGGATCGTTGTAATCGCCGACACACTGGCTGGGGACATGAGCGCAGAGAGCCTTCACGACAAGTCCGTACTTTCTGAAGACGGACTTTACCGACTCGACGTATTCGTCGTCGGCCGCAGCCCTTACGGGGTCGAGATGATTGCCCCATGTGGCAAGTTCGATTCCGTCATAGCCCCACTGCGAGGCTTTGCGGCAAAGTGTTTCAAGGTCCATGTCTGCCCACTGGCAGCTCATAAGTGTTACTGATCGTGGCATATGCTGTTGGTATTGGTTGTCAAATCATACAAAGATACGAAATAATCGCGCTCATCAGCGCTTCGGCTCCGTCTTCTCGAAGAAGACGTTATGGAGTTCGGCCTTCCCAACAAAATCCATGACAGGCTGTCCAAAGTACGTGGTGCGCGCCGTCACACTGCCGCCGGCGATGTTGATGCAGGGCATTCCGCAACTCTCGATATTGGCCTGACCGAGCACGAGCCTGCCGGCATTGTTGGTGATCGCGACAGTCGGAGTACCCCAGAATGCAGTGTTGTACAGCATCAGCGTAGCCTCCTCCGGCAGATCGCCGGGCTTGCGGCCCATCAGGACATACGAGCGCAGGGGCTGATGCCTGATGTTGGTGTTCACCAGTTCGGAATTGATACCGATGATTCTGGTATTACGGTCTGCATCCTCGACAAAGAGCGAGAAAGTGCAGCCGTCCGAGCCGTGGCCGACCATCGTCATAGAACCCGGATATTTTCCCGTGACAGAATCCTTCAGGAAGTGCACGCCATACACGGAACCGTACACGAAGTTGTTGAATATGGTCTGATTCCGCACGTCAGCGAACTTGAGGGCACTCAGGTTCGACTGGAGGAATCGCCATGAAAACTTCCGAGGATAGCCCTGTCCACCCAGAGGCAGCCTTGAGCAGTAATGAGGATTCATCTGCATGTTTCTGATGCAGCCCCCTTCGGCACCTCCGCCTACCCAGATTCCGGCACGCATGAGCACACCGCCAAGATAATCGACATAATGCCCGGAAGTGTCATAGCTTGCAAGGTCGATACCCTTGTCGCCCAGCGGGATCGTGACATTGATCACGTACACGCCATGACCTTGGCCCTGGATCAGAAACGGCGTCTGCACGGGATCGGATCCAGCATCATCGTAGAGATTGAGCTGCACAATGTTCAGGCCGCATATTCCGGCATCCGCCTTCAGCTGGATGAGAGACTCGCCTTCAGCATTGCCGAGATACTCCGTAAAAAGCGCAGTACCACCTCCAAGCGTATGGTGAGGCACATTGAAGCTGCCTTTGAGCTCCACTCCGGACGGTATCGTTATTGGATTGTTTATCAAGTATCTGCCTGCTGGAAGATAAAGCACTCCTCCATGTTCGGAGAGCTTGTCGAGTTCCGCCTGAAGCATGGCAGACACATCCACTGTGGGCCTGTTGTCATCATACCCTTTTGCGCAAGGCAGATTGGCGCGCACGACTCTGCAGGATGCGGCGTGAGGGCGTATTGCGACATCGGTCTTCACCTCAGCCGGGATGGGCTCGATCAGTTTCGAGTCATCAAACACGACATTCTGCACGGCATCACCGTCACTGACTATGTCCAGTTTCCGGTCATGTCCCGAATTCAGGCTGCCAAGGCTCTTTGCCGAGACACCCAGACGGACATGCCCGCTTTCCCCGGCAAACTCGCACTGGGTCAGCAGGACATTGCCATTCTTAAGATGAAGCGGATATCCGTCAGTATCGGCGAATCTGCAGCATTCGAAAGAGATCACGCCACCCTGGCCGTCACTGACTACCGGCCCGTCGAAAGAAACGCCATTGAACTGTACCGAGGTGTCGAAATCCTCGAAGAAATACGCCGAGTGACCGTTTTCGGCAGCAGCGAACGACGAATTCGATATGAGAATTCCGTAAGGATTCACATCCTGTATGTAGAGAGCATCAGCGCAGTCGGAGACCTTCAACTCGAAGAGCTGGGCATTCGGCTCGTCATCATAGCCGGGCTCACGTCCTATCCACACTCCCCTGTTGCACCCGGACACATTGAGGTATGAAATGTATTCCCAGTCGGAACGGTGCATCTCGAAACCGGTAGCATTCTCAAGCATGTAGGCACGGACCTTGCTTTCCGAAGGCGCACCCTTCAGGCCTGAATGTGCCCAGTATCCGGGCTTGACTTCCACCTTCTCAACTCTTCCGATGTCGGTGCACACATGCACCTCTATGGCCTTGTGCAATGCGGTGATGCGGTCGTCATGGATATAATGCAGTTCGGCCGGGGAGCAGTATATCCCGTTGTAGGAGTTCACCAGCGTAACACGTTCCACGGTTGCATTGTCGCCGGCCATCTGATAGAGAGTCCAGGGATATGGCCTCACATCATCGATATCCTGCTCGGGATACCATATGGACAGGTCAGTGACACCGGTGGAGGAGTTCATCTCGATGAACATGTCCGCCACACTTGTGTATGTGGTGCGGAGCTCTCCCCCGGCCTCAGGGTCATTCCACGTGTTCGAGACGTAGCTGTCGCAGGATGGGGAATCCTTGCCCACGAGCACTTCCAGGACAGTCCCGCGCACCTTGCCTCCAATTGTATCGGGATCCGTCCACTCACCGACCAGCTGCACACCTGGATGAAGCTTGAGCACATAGTTGTATTCAATATCCTCAATATGCCGCTCGCCTCCCTGACTGACTTTCACTCTTCTGGTACCGGTGGCCGTGCTGCGGAATTCATATTTTCCTGCAGGGACATAAACCACGCCTCCGCCTGCAGCCCAGCTGGCATCGATTGCAGCCTGGAAAGCAGCCCTGTTGTCGAAGCCAGGCTTGGCATTCGCACCGAATTCAGTAACCACGAAATCGACCGTGCTGACTTTTCTTATATCAGCTCCTGCGTACACACAGAGCGGGAAAAGTGCCACGAGAATCAAATTGAGGAGTCTTTTCATTTCAATTTCCTTTATTTTTTAAAGTTAACGATTTTTATGTATTTTTGGAAGACAGAAACAAAAAATTCATAACCAATCTATCAGAATATGGACCGCAGAGAATTCATTGCAAAGGCCGCCATGGTCGGCGCCGGATTAGGTGCAAGCCCCTTCCTCGTCAGGGGTGCAAACAAGAAAGTCAATCCTTCAGACAAGATCAAGCTTGGCCTTATCGGCTGCAACGGAATGGGATTTTCCGACCTTTCGGCATTCCTGAACAATTCCGAATGCGAATGCATCGCACTCTGCGACATAGACGCAGGCGTCCTTCAGAGAAGGGCTGCGGATACCGAGAAGATCCAGGGAAAGAAGGTACCTTTCCTTTACAAGGACTGGCGCGACCTCATCGACAACAAGGACGTTGACGTTGTCATCGTCGGCACCCCCGACCACTGGCACTGCCTGCAAATGGTGGGCGCAGCCCAGATGGGCAAGGACGTATACTGCGAGAAGCCCCTTGGCAACAGCATCGAGGAGTGCAACATAATGGTACGCGCCGCCCAGCGGTACAATTCAGTAGTACAGGTGGGCCAGTGGCAGCGCAGCGACCCTCACTGGCAGGATGCAGTGGACTTCGTGCGCAGCGGAAAGCTCGGCAAGATCCGCACCGTCAGGGTGTTCTCATACCAGGGCTGGTGCCCGTCGATCCCTGTCAAGCCCGACTGCGAGGTTCCCGAAGGCGTGGACTACGACATGTGGCTCGGACCCGCTCCCAAGCGGCCGTTCAACCCCAACCGTTTCCACTTCACATTCCGCTGGTTCTGGGACTACGCCGGCGGTCTGATGACCGACTGGGGTGTGCATCTGCTCGACTACGCACTCTACGGCATGGATGTGACGGCTCCCAAGTCAGTCATGGCCAGCGGCGGAAAGTACGGCTACCCCGACGACGCCTGCGAAACTCCTGACCTTCTTCAGACAGTATATGACTTCGGCGACTTCACCGTACTCTGGGACCACGCCATCGGCATCAACGACGGTGCATACGGCCGCACCCATGGTGTTGCGTATGTCGGAGAGAACGGCACGCTCGTGGTCGACCGCAGCGGATGGGAGGTCATCCCCGAAAATGTGAACGGACAGAAGCGCATGGAGGCGGTTCCCTTCAAGGAAGCATACGGCGGCGGTGGTCTCAACCTTCACGTCAAGAACCACCTCGAGTGCATCAAGAGCCGCAACAGGGCATGCAACGCCAGCATCGAGATCGGCGCCCATATCGCCAAATTCTCACAGCTGGGCAACATCGCATACCGCACCGGAAAGAAACTCTACTGGGACGGGGCAAGCTTCGGCGACGCTGAGGCAGACGCATACCTCTGCAAGGAATACCGCAAGCCCTGGGAACTTCCGCTTATTTGACAATATCATGAAAAGGATTGCTTTGCTTCTGTTGGGTTGCGCAGCAAATGTTGCAGCCTTTGCACAATACAAGGACTTCAGCTACGAGAGCGGGTCCAACTTCAAGATCATCCAGATCGACCAGTACGACGAGGCCACGGTCTTCTTTCTCACATTCACTACCGAGAGCGGAAGAGAGCTGATCTCAGTCAACGACAACACAAAGATCACCATCGGCGGTGACTACAAGACCTACCACCTCCAGCAGACCGGCAACATCCCCTTCAGCAGTGAGGGATGCTCGGCATACCTTGCCAAGGCTGGCGACAGGCTGAACATGATACTCCAGTTCGACAGGGTCCCTATCGACAGGACATTCACGATGACGGAGAAAGAGGGAGAAGAGAAAGATGATTATCTCTTCAACTTCAAGAACATCAAGGTCAACATGGATGCCGTGTCGGACAAGATAGACATCAACGACTATCTTTCAAGCTGCGACTACATAAAGCAGGAGAGATACAGCGTGGACGGCAAGCAGTTCATGCTGTACAACGTCAACGGTCTTTCCGTTGCCACCCATCTTGGAGAGGAATACGTGGACCTTGCAAAGGTGGGACGCTTCAACATCGTGGTGACAAACGACTCTGGCAGACCGGTAAAGCTCTCGGCAAACAACATCAAGGTGCTGGCCACAAAGAACGAAAAGAAGGGCTGGGTAGAGATTCCCCTCTGGAGCGTCTCGGACTTTGACGCCAGAGTATCCAGCGACAACTACATGACAGTCAGGGGTTACGAAGACCGCATCAATCCGGTGGCATCGGCAGTAAGCCGCTACCGCAACACCCAGATCAACAGGAACTCGACCGAAGACATACTCTGGGCCGGTGTGGAGATACTCGCCCGGGCCAGCACGAAATCCAAGGTCGACGAGTACGCAGACGTTCTTGAGGAGAACCGCGCCAGAGAGTGGGACAACTACCTCCAGCAGGTCACCATCGAGAGCGGGGAAACCTACGGCGGCTACGTGATCTTCAAGGACAAGAACTACAAGAAGTACAAGATCACCGTGACCGTGGGAGGTCACGAGTATGTCTACTATATCAACGGATAGACGGTAAGTCCGGCAGTCAGCCGGACTTACCTGGTCAAGGTTCTGATTTCGTTGTTCTCCATCCGGACTTCAGCAGACTTCGAGAAGAGAACAGGGTTGCCGTATGTCTCGAAGCAGTTGTTCTCGATCACGATTCCGGTATGGACCGGATGCTGCGGATCCACGATTCTGTTCGTGGGACTGATGCTTATGACGGCGTCACATCCGTTGCAAGGGCAGCCTGTGAACCTGTTGCCTCTTATGGTAACATCCTTGACAGCGCCGCTCTCATACCAACCCGACGCATCGCCGGATATCAGTATCGCATGCATCCCCGTCCTGATGTACTCGTTGTCTTCGATGACGACCTTGCGGGGCGTGGTCACAAGTGTGCCGCGTGTGCTGGTCCTGGTGAAACGGCATCTACGGATTTCGACTTCAGGAGTCCAGGTGAGGTTCTCAACGAAATCCTCTTCCGGCACTATATCGCCTGGCACATCCTCCTCCAGAGTAAGCAGCACCTCCTTGGGGTCAAGGAACTGCATGTCACTCACGACTCCAAGTGACTTGGCAAGCAATGTAGCCGAGTTTACAAAAGAGACGGTATCGCCCTTCCAGAAGGCGCGCATGCCATATGTCTGATCGTGCATGAAACGCAGCCTGAGTTCTCTCGGGGACACTTTCTCCACGATTTTCAGATAAGTTCCGTGAACGTTGATCGGGTCATCCTGTGCGCCTGAGAACCGGCAGTCGAGAACGCGCACCTTCCCGGCACATCCGCTGAAATGCAGGAAGTCGGCCGATGATGCAAGAATCCTCCCGCTCCCCTCCTTCGGCTCGCAGAAGACATGGTCATACGTCACGTCCTTGGAGAACTGGCTTACCGCGCCGATGGCATGCATGTAACGGATTCCCACGTTCCTGAATGTCACGCCCTCGCTTTCCAGATTAAGGATGCCAACCTCATCACGGTAGTGGTCACGCACCGTCAGAGTATTGCCGACGGTGAATATGCCGGTATCCTTGACATCGAACCTGACCACATGCTCGTCAACCTGTTCGGCCCTGGCATCATGGAGACTGTCCCAGCAGTCGGAATATGACATGCAGTCTGCCACAGGATCATATTCTATGCAATGGGAATGCACGGTCTTCCATCCCTCTCCAACCAGCTCTATCTGACCATTGCCGTCGATTTCGAACCAGGAGTCAGGTTTGAAGCGCATTGTCACGCAACCCGGCTCCACCTTTTCGACAACCATCTCCGAACCGCAGGGACGGAGGCAGTCGATGTCGAGATTCTCGATTGTGATATTCCTGGAGTGGATGATAGAGAGCATGGTCTGCTTTCCGTGGAAAATCAGCTCGGCCCCGCAGCCGTCGATGACAAGGCCGTTCTGATCCTCAAGAAGGAGAGCAAGAGTCTTCACCTTCGAGGGGCATTCCTCCTCGGAACTGGTGTTGGATACGAATATCTCCCGTCTGAGGGCATTGTCAGGCCAGAAATCGTAGCGTCCGGGGGCCAGCTTGAGAGTGTCGGCCCCTGATTTCCTGCACTTTTCAAGCGCATTGCGGAAGGGAACTGTCGCATCCGCTCCAGAATCAGGAGAGATGTTGAAATCAGTGATGTACAGTACGGACTTGTGAGAGCCGCACGAAACCAGCAAAAGACTTGCGATGGCCGGTGCGAGCATGCGCACAGCCTTATTTCTTAGGTGAAGCATATTTCTCATGTGAATGATTATTGTGATATGGCTTGTATGACTACAGCACTTTTATGACAAGACCGGGGTCTGACTGGTCACCTTCCGTGGCACACATCAGTCCCACCTTTTCGATTGTCTCCCCGGAGACTGTCATGCAGTTCACGTCGATGACAACCTCTGCGGTAATATCGACAGGGACATCGCCTGCAAGGTCCTGCGCATAGACTTTCAGATTCCTGCCTTTCGGAGCTTCAGGGAAGCGTATGGTCAGGCTTTCGAATCTGCCGAAGACGCCGACAGGAGCATGCCAGTCCTTGCCTTCGATTGTGACGGGGACCTCTTTTGTGACATATTCACGGCCGAGGGCGCGTCCGATGGCGGCTACTGCCACGGCACCTCCAGGATATGCTGAAGCCAGCACAAACGGACGGGTGGATGTGGTATCCCCAACTTCAGGAAGCGGCATATGGCGGCTTACTCTTGCCGGTGCGCTCCCGGGGACGATGTCACCCGGCTTGCGCTCACTCCTCCAGCTCTCCCGCTCGCGGTATTCCCACGAATCGGTCAGCTCAAGCGAGTCAGCATGAAAATCGCCATCCGCACCGAAAGGCTCGGCTATCCTGTGCCAGCGTACTGCACGGGTCAGCTCGTCGAGACATTCCTTGTAGTTGTGTCCGACCGGCGGGAATGCAAAATCCTGCCTTCCATCAGGAAGGTTCCCGGCAAAAGGATGGCGCATGATACCGATGGCACAGCCAAGGCCGGCGGCGATATAAGGCTCATCCTCGCAATTGATGATACCCTTGGCATCACCCTTTGCAGAATAAGGCAGGATTTCAGCGACACGCTGGATGGTCACTGACTGGGCGATGATGTTCTCGACATCATATGTGCGGTAAGCGTCGCTGAACTGCACGAAGTCAGGGCCCATCGCATGCTCTATGTACAGCTCGGGAGCATGCTCCTTGCCAAGACGGGTCAGCATCTCGCGCCACTGCGGATTTCTTTCGTTGGTACCCCAATCGACCTTCCAGTATGCGAAGCCGGCCTCATTGGCGTCATCGAGCCTCTTCGCCCAGTAATCCTGGGGAGCAATACCCGTCAGATTTTCGGCCTCCTGGGCACACACCCATCCGCCAAGGCCCTTCCAGCCCTTGGCCGTCACACTGTCCACCAGTGCCTTGAGGCGGGTTGCAGGGTCTCCCTTGAATGAAGGGAAACGGTCCTCGCTGAGTTCCATCGTGCCATAGTACGGATTGTCCCATCGTCCATTCATATCCCTGGGGATATCCCAGGAATCATCCATGACGAAGAAAAGGTCGCTCCGTATTGCCGGGAAGAAATCGATCCAGTTCTGGTACCGGCCCGTTCCGAAGATGTTCTCTTCCGTCATCTGTTCCCGCATTGAATCGCTGGTATCAGGATAGGATGCGATATAGCCCTGGATGTTCCAGGTGCAGAAATAGTCAGGAGCTGACGAGGGTGTGTCTGGTACAAGACTGGACGGTTGTGAGGTGCTGCAACTGGCACACAAGAGAGCGAGAAGCAGCGCTGGATGGTGGTGTTTATTCATGAATTCATGAATTTCTTCATAAAATCGATATTTATACCTTAATAAACACTAAATTACAAAATTTTCGGCAAAGATGATACATTTATTTTCATAAATTACGTCTGGTTCCGCATCACATAAGGGAATCGAACTTGAATTCCTTGTTGCTGATGCGGTAGGCCAGTCCTGTAATCACTGCGAGCAACTCTCCCCTGTCGTTCGACACCTTGACTTCGCAAAAGGGCAGTTTATGGTGATCCATGACTTCACTGCATTCGGCAATCAGACGGTCACCCAGTCTGGCGGACCGCAGAAACGTCGCAGAGTTGTTCACGCCCACAGTTGCCACACCGCGGCTGTTTGCCACTGCCGCAAAGGCAAGATCTGCCAGGGTAAAAAGAGCACCTCCCTGGCAGACGCCTACAGCATTCAGATGGCGTTCCTCCACAGTCAGTTCAGCCCTGGCATAGCCTTCACGCACTTCAGTAAGCCTTGCCCCCGAGCCGTTTGCAAAACGGTCTGTGTCGTTCAAGTAGTCCATCAATTTCATTGTTCCAACCATTCTTCTGATTATCGGTTAAGCATATCCGCACTTTTCCTGAAGAACTTCAGGTCCTCGTCAGAGACGACGTAATCACGCATCTCTCCTGAAAGATACTGCTCATATGCACTCATGTCGACGAATCCATGACCGGAGAGGTTGAAAAGGATAGTCTTCTTCTCCCCCGTCTCCTTGCACTTCATGGCTTCCCTAATTGTGCAGGCTATGGCATGACAGGATTCCGGAGCAGGGATGATTCCCTCCGTCTGGGCAAACAGCACTCCGGCCTTGAATGTTTCGGTCTGAGTGAAGTCCTGGGCTTCCATATAGCCATCCCTCATGAGCTGGGACATAATTACACCGGCCCCATGGTAGCGCAGGCCGCCGGCATGTATCGTGGCAGGCTTGAAGGAGTGCCCGATGGTGAACATGGGAAGCAGAGGAGTCAGTCCGGCTTCGTCACCGAAGTCGTATTCGAACACACCCCTGGTCAGTTTCGGGCAAGCCGACGGCTCAGCAGCGATGAAGCGGGTCTTCTTGCCTTCAAGTATATTGTGGCGCATGAAAGGATAGGCAATGCCGCTGAAATTCGAGCCGCCGCCAAAGCAGGCTATGACGATGTCGGGATATTCGCCGGTCAGCGCCATCTGCTTTTCGGCTTCAAGGCCGATCACTGTCTGATGAAGGCACACATGGTTCAGGACTGACCCCAGTGTGTATTTGCAGTTCGGAGTCGAAAGTGCAAGCTCGATGGCCTCGGAGATCGCACAGCCAAGGGACCCCTGGTCGTTGGGGGTCTCGGTCAGGATATCCTTTCCCGCACGGGTCGACATGGATGGAGACGGAGTGATGGCGGCGCCGAAAGTCTGCATGATCGAGCGCCTGTACGGCTTCTGGTTATAGCTGGCCTTCACCATGTAGACCGCACAGTCGATCCCGAACTTCTTTGCCGCATATGAGAGGGCTCCTCCCCACTGGCCTGCGCCGGTCTCGGTAGTGATGTTCGTAATGCCCTGATGCTTTGCATAATAAGCCTGCGCAAGAGCGGAATTGAGTTTATGCGACCCTGCAGGAGAAACACTCTCGTTCTTGAAATAAATGTGAGCGGGAGTTCCCAGGGCAGCCTCGAGTTCATAAGCGCGCACAAGCGGTGTGCACCGGTACGCAGCGTACTGCTCCCTAACGGCTTCCGGGATAGGGATCCATTCATTGGTCTGGTCCAGTTCCTGGCGTGCACACTCTTCGCAGAAGATCGGGTACAAGTCCTCCTGAGTCAGCACTTCCCTGGTTGCAGGATTAAGAATAGGCAGTGGTTTGTTAGGCATGACAGCCTGGATGTTGAACCATGCGCGAGGAATCTCGCTGTCGGCAAGAATGAATTTTTTCTGTTTCATTTCATCAGAATTTTATTGCAACGTTCTATATCATCTGCCTGAATGACGACCTTTGCGCCGTCGGCGGTTGAAAAAGCATACATGGATTCGACCGAGATACCCAGATCCGAGATTCTCTTCATAATGATTGAAAGAGAACCGGGAGTATCGTCCTGAAGGTCGATGAAAACGACTTTCGACGAGGATATCGCAAATCCGTGCCTTTTCAGGACAGTCACTGCCTTCTCATTGTCATCAGTGATTATTCTCAGCAGTCCGAAATCGCTGCTCTCACTCAAGGTGAAAGCTTTCATGTTTATTCCCTCTGTTCCAAGAACGCCCGTCACCTCTGAAAGGCGACCTATGGAATTATTCAGGAAAATGCTCAATTGTTCTATTATCATATCAGTCGTTTTTAGAATTTTCTCTTGTCCATTACATGTTTTGCCTTGCCCATGGATCTTTCTATGCTTCCCGGTTCGGCTATGTGAACTGCAGGCTTTATTCCCAGCACACTTACCATACGCCATGTCAACGCATCCTTAAGCTTCAGTATCCCGCTCATGTTGCCATTGTACAGTTCCGGCCTGAGCTCCACGTCGACGTCAAACGTATCAGTGCTGTTCACGCGGTCAACCGTAATGAAGTACTGACCGTTGAACTCAGGGAACTCCATGATGACACTCTCCACCGTCGACGGGAAAACGTTCACTCCGCGCACAATCAGCATATCGTCGCTGCGTCCGAGTATCTTTCCCATTCTCACCATCGTCCTTCCGCATTTGCATCGAGAGTAGTCAAGATAGGTAAGGTCTCTTGTCCTGTAGCGGATTACAGGCATACCTTCCTTCAGAAGGGTCGTGAAAACAAGTTCACCCCGATTGCCATGCGGTACAGGCTGCAGAGAGACAGGGTCGATGATTTCAGGATAGAACATGTCTTCCCACAGGTGGGTCCCGTCCTGGCATTCACATTCGCCGCCGACTCCAGGACCGCTCACCTCGGTCAGGCCGTAGATGTCGTATGCCTTTATGCGGAGTTTTGATTCCAATTCCTTTCTCATATTCTCCGTCCAGGGCTCGGCCCCGAAGACTCCGACCTTCAGTTTGATATCACGGCTGATGTCTGTGTCGGGATCGTTTTCAAGAGATTCTGCAAGGAACAACGCATATGACGGCGTACAGCACAGAGCCGTTGATCCCAGATCCTTCATCAGCATGATCTGTTTGCTGGTGTTCCCGCTGCTGGTAGGAAGGGTTGCCGCCCCGATTCTGTGCGCCCCGTCATGTGCGCCCAGGCCTCCGGTGAACAGTCCGTATCCGTAGGAAACCTGTATTATGTCCTTGTGTGACAGTCCATAGGCAGTCAGGCATCTGGCCACGCCCTCCGACCAGCAGTCAAGGTCATTCTGAGTGTAGCCTGCAACAATAGGCTTGCCGGTTGTGCCGCTGGAGGCATGGAACCTGACGATGCTCTCTGCAGGAGCGGCAAATGTGCCGTATGGGTAGTAGTCCCGCAGGTCCTGCTTTGTCATGAACGGCAGCTTTGAAATATCATCGACCGACTTTATGTCAGAGGGAGCAACGTGATGCTCATCCATCCTCTTTCTGTAAAATTCCACATTGTCGTATGTATATTTGACGATTCTAACCAGCCTTTCGCTCTGGAGCCGATGCAACTCTTCACGGCTCATTGTCTCGATTTCTTCATTGTAATACATCTACTGATTGATTTTGGAGTTAAACAAAATGTGGCCGCCCTTGATGGACAGCCACTATTGAACAATAAGGATTGATCACTACGCAAGATGAAAGGCGCTGTCCAGAGGTATGGATAGTAGCCACCAAAAGAAGTATCTAACTGAACTTTTCATCTTGAAACAAATCTAGCAAAAGAAAAACACATTGTAAAGCCCCAGTTATGATTTGGACAAAACCTGGCGTAATACGAACAATTATTTCCCTGTTTTTGATTCAAAGTCGGCCGCTGCCTTCACGAAAGAGACAAAAAGAGGGTGAGGCCTCTCCGGAGTGCTCTTATACTCCGGGTGGAATTGCGAACCGACAAAGAACGAATTCTGAGGCAGTTCGACAATCTCGGTCAGGCCAGTCTGAGGATTGCGACCGGAACAGACCATTCCCGCTTTTTCAAAGTCATCCTTGTATGAAGCGTTGAACTCATAGCGATGACGATGCCTCTCGACAATAATGTCACGGCCGTATATCCTGTGCGCAAGAGTATTCTCAAGGAGCTCGCACTCGTAAGCGCCAAGCCTCATTGTTCCTCCCTTGATTGTCGTCTTCTTCTGGTCCTCCATCATATCGATCACAAGGTGCGACGATTCAGGATTGACTTCGGCCGTTGCTGCATCCTTGAAGCCAAGAACATTCCTGGCAAATTCCACAACGCACATCTGCATTCCAAGACATATTCCAAGGAAGGGGATGTTATTCTCACGCACATATCTGATCGCCCTTATCTTGCCTTCCAGTCCCCTTTCACCGAAACCGGGCGCAACCAGAACGCCACTGACACCAGCCAAAAGCTCAGCCACATTGTCCTCTGTAATGTCATCACTGAGAATCGAACGGACATCAACCTTGAACCGATATGCAGCGCCAGCATGTGTGATTGCTTCCTGAATTGACTTGTATGCGTCCTGAAGGGATACATATTTTCCAATCAGCGCGACAGTGAGTTCCTTCTCAGGATTTCTGAGGTTCTCAAGAAACCGGCACCATTCCTTCAGGTCCGGCTGCCGGTAATTGTCTATCTGCAGTTTCCTTACGACAAGCTCGTCAAGATGCTCGTCGTGCATGTTGAGCGGGACCTGATAGATACTCCAGGCATCGATACTTTGAATCACATGCCCGGGCTTGACATTGCAGAACAAGGCTATCTTTCTGCGAAGGTCATCAGACAGGGAGTATTCTGTCCTGCAGATGATGACATCCGGCTGGACGCCTCCCTGTTGAAGCATCTGGACTGAATGCTGCGTGGGCTTTGTCTTGAGTTCCTTTGCCGCATTGAGGAACGGTACAAGAGTGAGGTGAATTGACATGCAATCCTCTTCAGGAAGCTCCCATTGGAGTTGTCTGACCGCTTCGATGAACGGCTGGGACTCCATATCTCCAACAGTGCCTCCTATCTCGGTCAGGATAACGTCATAGTTGCCGGTTTTACCTAGCAGGAGCATCCTCCTCTTGATCTCATCAGTAATGTGAGGTACAATCTGGACGGTTTTCCCAAGATATGCACCTTCACGTTCCTTTGAAATTACGGTGTTGTAAATCTTTCCGGTCGTCACATTGTTCGCCTGTGAAGTGTAGACACCAAGAAAACGCTCATAATGGCCAAGATCCAGATCTGTTTCCGCCCCATCTTCTGTCACATAACATTCCCCATGCTCATATGGGTTCAAGGTTCCCGGATCGATATTGAGATAGGGGTCAAACTTCTGGATGGTAACTTTCAGCCCACGTGCCTGAAGCAACTTGGCAAGTGATGCTGCGATTATTCCCTTGCCCAGAGAAGAAACAACACCACCTGTGATAAACACATATTTTGTATTCATATTAAGAATAGTTTATGCTGCTTGCCTACTGCCTAATTATCGCCGTCCGCAAACGCAGACAGCAGCCATCTGAGAAATAATAATATTGCAGCAACAATCATATTAAAACAAAATTAATCAAGGAAATCAATATTTGTACAATCTTGTAGTGACATGGAAAATCACTGTGGCAATCTGGACAAAAACAAGCTATATTTATAAAAAAAAACTTCATGAACCGAATTGTCGAATTCGCAATTGCAACCGCATTTGCAGTGCTGCCAGTCTCTTGCAGGGAACTTCCCTTTGAGACACAGATATTGTCATACGAAGGCGACTTTCTGCTGAAGATTTTCCGCCAGACCGGTGACCGTCGCTATCTGGAGCTGTGCAAGGACATATCTCACAATGTGATTCAATATGTGAACACCAAAACCAATCATGTCCAGCCTGGAGACAATGCCGGATGGAATGCATGGTACAACTGGCCCAAAGTCCACGTGCCTGCAGGAAAGTCAGTTACGGTGACGTTGCCCTTTGCAGAATAAAACCAGAAAGGAGCCGACTGGCGCTTGATGCAGCAGTTCGGCCCCTATCAGTTTCATTGCCGTAAGGAGGCGTTACTCCTGTTTCAGGAAAACACGGTCGAATATGAACTGAACATTCTTGAAATAGTATTCCATTGTGAAGCAGGAATCTATCTCATCCTGTACAAGATACTTTGTCACATTCTCAGACTGCCCCAGGAGACCCTTGAACGGGACGTGGTTCGACCAGGCCTGCATTGCAAGAGGCTGCACGGTATCGTAGGCACTCTCTCGTGAAAGTCCCTTGGATATCAGGCTGTTCATCACGCGCTGGGCGAAGATGACCCCATCGGTCCTGTATATATTGGTCATCATGTTCTCGGGGAACACGACCAGATTCTCAAGGATGCCACTGAAGCGGCAGAGCATGTAATCCAGCAGTTCCGTAGCATCCGGAAGGACAATTCTCTCAGTGCTGGAATGAGAAATGTCCCTCTCGTGCCAGAGAGCGACGTTCTCGTTGAATGAAAGCATGTACCCACGCATGACGCGAGCACATCCGCAAATATTCTCGCTGCTTATGGGATTGCGCTTGTGAGGCATTGCGCTTGAACCCTTCTGACCCTTTCCGAAGTATTCTTCAACCTCCCTGACCTCCGTCCTCTGCAGTGAGCGGACCTCGGTAGCCATCTGCTCCATTGTGGACGCAATGAGAGAAAGAGTCGAGAGATAGAACGCATGGCGGTCCCTCTGAAGGACCTGGGTCGATATCCTTGCACTTTCAAGTCCGAGCTTTTCGCAAACGTAATCCTGAATGAAAGGCGGGATGTTTGCATAGTTGCCGACCGCTCCGCTGATCTTTCCGGCCTCTACGCCGGATGCGGCAAACTCGAACCTCTGCAGGTTGCGCCGCATTTCCTCGTACCACAGAGCCCACTTCAGGCCAAAGCTGGTGATGTCGGCATGAATGCCATGGGTCCTGCCTATGCAGGCAGTGTCCTTAAACTCGTATGCACGCTTCTTCAAGACATCGAGCATATGAAGGATATCCTCACGCAGGATGGCGTTTGCCTGTTTGAGAAGGTATCCGTTGGCCGTATCGACAACATCAGTGGATGTAAGGCCGTAATGGACCCATTTCTTTTCATCTCCCAAACTCTCGCTCACACATCTGGTAAAGGCTACCACATCGTGTTTCGTCGACGCTTCAATCTCCTTGATTCTGTCAACATTGAATTTGGCATTGGCTGAAATCCTGGCCACATCCTCCTTCGGGATCACGCCAAGCTCGCTCCAGGCCTCGTTGGCCAGAACCTCAACCTTCAGGTATGCATTGAACTTGTTTTCGTCAGTCCAGATCTCTCTCATCCTCTGGCGGGAATATCTTTCTATCATAATCTTTCTATTTTGGACAATTCATTAATGATTCTGCTCTCCATCACATCCGCATCCCTGTCGTCGCGAGTGAACTTCTCTCCCAACAGATTGTCATACAGTTCGATGTATCTGTCTTCGATGCCGCGGACAACCTCCTCGGTCATGTCTGGGAAAGCCTGGCCTGCCTGTCCGCTGAAGCCGGAAGACATAAGCCATTCCCTGACGAACTCCTTTGACAGATGCCTCTGCTTTTCACCTGCAGCCTGGCGGGCCTCATATCCTTCAGCATAGAAATATCTTGAGGAGTCAGGTGTATGTATCTCATCCATCAGTGTGATGACACCGTCTCTCTTTCCGAATTCATACTTCGTATCGACAAGGATCAGACCTCTCCGGGCAGCCAGAGCAGTCCCTCTCTCAAACAGCTTCCTTGAATACTCTTCAAGCTTACAGTAGTCCTCGGCGCCCACGAGCCCTGATGATATGATCTCATCCCTTGAGATATCCATGTCATGTCCGGCATCGGCCTTTGTGGTCGGCGTGATGATAGGTTCAGGCAACCTCTGATTTTCAACGAGTCCATCGGGAAGGGCAACGCCACATATCTCACGTTTCCCGTCACGGTACTCTCTCCAGGCATGGCCGGAAAGATACCCTCTGACCACCATTTCAACCTTGAAAGGTTCGCATCGGTAACCGATCGTCACCGACGGGTCCGGAAGAGATATCTTCCAGTTAGGAAGGATGTCTGCGGTGGAATCCAGGAAATGGGAGGCGATTGTATTCAGGATCTGCCCCTTGGACGGAATCCCTTCAGGCAGGACGACGTCAAAGGCAGAAATTCTGTCTGTGGCCACCATGACCAGTATGTCACCCAAATTGTACACGTCCCTGACTTTACCCTCATATTTGGATATAAGACCGGGAAGATTGAAGTCTGTTTTTAGAATTGTATTCATATCTTATTGTCGTACAGATTCGTTGGATATTTTTTATTGAAGCACGCCATGCACAGGTCGCTCCGGGAACCGGCACGCAGCAGGCCTTCTTCGGAAATGAAGGCCAAAGAGTCAGCCTCGATGGCTTTGCAAGCCTCGTCTACCGTCTTGCCGACACAAAGAAGTTCTTTTGTCGACGAGATATCGACGCCATAGAAGCATGGAGAGGTTATCATAGGGCTCGAAATGCGCACATGTATTTCAGCCGCCCCCGCTTCCCTCAGCATCCTGACAATCTTCAGGGAGGTCGTTCCCCTTACTATGGAATCATCGATCAGAACCAGTCTCTTGCCACGTATGACGGACTTCAAGGGCGACAGCTTCATCCTGACGCCACTTTCCCTCATCTCCTGACTAGGTTGTATGAATGTGCGGCCCACATATCTGTTTTTTACCAGTCCCATCTCGACAGGAAGCCCACCTGCCTCAGCATAGCCAATGGCGGCACTGAGCCCGGAATCGGGAACGGCAATGACCATATCCGCATCGGCGGGGCTTTCCTCATAGAGAATCCTGCCTGAGTTCTTTCTGAATGTATGGACGCAGGTTCCTTCTATAGTGCTGTCAGTTCTTGCAAAATAGATATATTCCATTGCACACATCTTGGACAAACTGTTCTCAGTGAACCTGAATGAATGAATGCCGTCCTTGTCGACCGACACGATTTCGCCCGGCTCCACATCATGGATGTCATAGATTCCCAGAGCCTCCAGGGCGCACGTCTCGCTGGCGAACACATAACCGTCCTCGTATCTTCCGTAAGAAAGGGGACGGAAACCATACCTGTCACGGCAGGCATAAATTGCACCCGGGACAAGAACGAGCAGCGACACTGCGCCGTCAAGGCGGTTCATGGCATATGACAAAGCATCCAGCATCCCGTGACGGCTACCTCTGCCGGACCTGTGGATGAGATGCGCAATGACTTCAGTGTCAGAGGACGATCCGAAGATCGCGCCCTCACGGCATAGCTGATCTTTTAGCACATCCGCATTTACGATATTGCCGTTGTGTGCAATGGCAAAAGGGCCAGAACTCAACCTGAACATGAATGGCTGAATGTTCTCGACCCCTCCCCCGCCGGATGTACCGTATCTGACATGCCCGATGGCGGACATTCCAGACAAGCGGTCATCCACCTCCGCAGCATCTTCGAAAACCTCTGAAACAAGCCCCGCTCCCTTGACACAGGCCATCTTGCCATCCCCATCGCAGGCGACTATGCCGCAGCCTTCCTGCCCGCGATGCTGCAGATGATGAAGGCAGAATCGCGTCAGCTGAGCGGAACTGCGGTTCGAGAAGACACCGGCAATTCCGCATTCCTCATGAAGGGAGCGGACTTCTTTCACGGTTTCATGATATTTGCATCCCTCTCAGGGCCAACGGATATGATCTTTACAGGGCAGCCTGTCTGCTCTTCAATGAAGGAGATATATTCCTTCAGCTCTGCGGGCAGCTCATCATAATTCCTGATATCTGAAACAGGACATTTCCATCCTTTGAACTCCTTGTATACAGGCTCGACGTCAACGCCGCCGTCCATAGGATAATTCTCAATGAGTTCATCGCCCTTCCTGTAAGCAACAGCAACCTTGACTGTGTCAAGATCACAAAGGACATCAGACTTCATGAGGATCAGCTCAGATACGCCACTCATCATGACAGCATACTTCAAGGCAACAAGATCAAGCCAGCCGCAGCGTCTGGGGCGACCGGTGGTGGCACCGAACTCATGACCTGCCTGCCTGATCTGCTCACCTGTCTCGTCAAAGAGTTCGGTAGGGAACGGGCCGCTTCCGACTCTGGTGCAATATGCCTTGCAAATACCTATCACCTTGCCAATCTTGTCGGGAGACACGCCGAGGCCTACACACGCACCGGCTGCCAGTGTGTTCGAAGAAGTGACAAAAGGATATGATCCGAAGTCAATGTCGAGAAGCGAGCCCTGAGCACCCTCTGCGAGCACAGAGGCGTCCTTGATGAGCATATCGTTGAGAATGAACTCGATGTCGGCAATCTTGTAAGACCTCAGTTCTTCTATTGCAGCGAACCACTTTGCCTCATACTCCTCAATGTCGACGGTAAAGTCGGGGTACATTGAAAGAATTTCCATATGCCTGTCTTTCAAGGCCTTGTACCTCTGCTCAAAATCAGGGGCGAGGATATCTCCGAAGCGAAGGCCATTGCGGCCAGTCTTGTCGGTATAGGTAGGGCCTATGCCCTTGAGGGTCGAGCCGATCTTCGACTTGCCCTTGGCGGACTCGCTGGCGGCATCGAGCATCCTGTGCGTAGGAAGAATCAGGTGCGCCCTCTTGGAGATGAGGAGCTTGTCCTTTACGCATGAGCTGATCTTCTCAATCTGGTGGATCTCATCCATCAGGTTCACGGGGTCTACCACAACTCCGTTGCCGATGAAATTCATGGTACCTTCACGGAAGATTCCTGACGGCACCGTATGCAGAACGAACTTGTTGCCATTGAAAACAAGTGAGTGACCGGCGTTGGGGCCGCCCTGGAAACGTGCAATTGCATCGTATGCAGGTGTAAGCAAGTCAACTACTTTTCCTTTTCCCTCGTCCCCCCACTGAAGGCCGAGTACAACATCTACCTTTTTCATATTATGAATCTTGTATTATATATATCCAGTTTGATTATTCCCACTCGATTGTTGCAGGCGGTTTGGAGGATATGTCATAGCATACCCTGTTGACACCCTTTACCTTGTTGATTATCTCATTGCTGATATGCTTGAGGAATTCGTACGGAAGTTCAGCCCAGTCCGCCGTCATGGCATCGCTGCTGGTGACCGCCCTGAGGGCAACGGCATTTTCGAAGGTTCTCTCGTCTCCCATGACGCCGACCGACCTGTCGTTCAGCAGAATGGCACCGGCCTGCCAGATCTTGTCGTACAGGCCCCACTGCCTGAGGCCACTGATGAAGATATGGTCGACCTCCTGGAGGGTCTTCACCTTTTCAGGGGTTATGTCTCCGATAATACGTACAGCAAGGCCCGGACCGGGGAAAGGATGTCTGCCTATGAGATTGTCAGGAATTCCCAGACTGTGGCCAACCCGTCTCACTTCATCCTTGAAGAGCCACTTGAGCGGTTCACACAGCTGGAGCTGCATCCTCTCGGGAAGGCCGCCGACGTTATGATGGCTCTTGATGGTCTTGCCTGTGATGTTAAGGCTCTCGATGCGGTCGGGATAGATTGTTCCCTGCGCCAGCCACTTCACATTCTCAATCTTGGAAGCTTCTTCGTCGAAGACTTTAATGAAATCGGCTCCAATGACCTTTCTCTTCTTCTCAGGGTCGGTGATACCGGCAAGGTCGGCAAAAAACCTCTGGGAGGCGTCAACGCCCACGACCTTAAGTCCAAGAAGACGATAGTCGGCAAGGACGTCCTCAAACTCGTTCTTTCTGAGAAGTCCGTGATTGACGAAGATGCAGGTAAGGTTGCTTCCGATGGCCTTGTTCAGGAGCACGGCTGCAACCGTGGAGTCGACGCCGCCGCTGAGGCCAAGGACAACCTTGTCGTCGCCGAGCTGACTGCGCAGCTCCCCTACCGTTGTCTCGATGAATGAGTCGGGAGACCACTCCTGACGGCTGCCGCAAATTCCGATCACAAAGTTCTCGAGCAGCTGCCTTCCGATGAGCGAGTGCTCGACTTCCGGGTGGAATTGAACAGCCCAGATGCGCTTCGCGTCATTCTCGTATGCTGCGAAATGGACCTGGTCGGTCGAAGCGGACCTGCTGAATCCTTCCGGTATGGCCGTGATCGAGTCTCCATGGCTCATCCACACCTGGGCAGGTACTTCGATGCCCCGGAACAGACGGCTTGAAGGGTCGATGAAATTGAGGTTTGCCCTGCCGTACTCGCGTGTGCCGGCAGCCTCGACCTTTCCACCGTTCGCCCAACTTATCAGCTGAGCTCCGTAACATATTCCCAGTACAGGGAATTTTCCGATTATGCGAGACAGATCTGGATGAAAGGCGTTATCTGCATATACGCTCAGCGGAGAGCCGCTGAGAATGACGCCGATCACATCCGAGTCGTCTTCGGGGAAACGGTTATAGGGAATGATTTCACAGAACGTATTAAGTTCCCGGACTCGCCGTCCGATCAGCTGGGTCGTCTGAGACCCGAAATCAAGGATGATGATTTTCTGCATATATTATTGTCTAATATTCATTCCAAGGTTTTACTGCAAGGCCATCGATGCCAATCCTGCACAGAGCATAGATGAATGCACCTGCAAGTCTTGCGTTTGTTATCAGGGGTATGTTATAGTCGATGGCCGAACGCCTGATGGCGAATCCGTTGTCTATTTCCCTTGAACTGTAGTTCTTCGGAATGTTGATAACCAGATCCACCCTGTGCTCACGGAGGATATCGAGCACATTCGGTTTCTTGTCACTGTCAGGCCAATGCACGGTCTGTGATTCTATGCCGTTCTCGGCGAGGAAGGCTGCGGTTCCTCCGGTGGCATATATCCTGTATCCGGAATCGCGGAGCATCCTGGTTGCATCCAGCATCTCGACCTTCGAATATGAAGGACCTGAAGAAATCAGTATGCCCTTTGACTTGTCAGGAATGCGGTATCCTACGGAAAGCATGCTCTTGAGGAGAGCCTCGTAGTAGTTGTCTCCTATGCAGGCTACCTCTCCTGTTGATGCCATGTCGACGCCCAGGATAGGATCGGCATGGAGCAGCCTTGCGAATGAGAACTGAGAGCACTTGACGCCGACGTAATCAATGTCGGCGAATGTCTTCGAATAGCTCTCGACCTGCTTGCCGAGCATGATTTCAGTTGCCATGCCGATGAAGTTGAACTTCGTGATCTTGGACACGAAGGGGAAACTTCTGGAAGCGCGGAGGTTGCACTCTATGACGCGGAGCTCATTGTCCTTGGCAAGGAACTGTATGTTGAACGGACCAGAGATATTGAGTTCCTTCGCGATGCGGCAGGATACCTTCTTGATACGACGTACCGTCTCGAAGTAGAGTTTCTGTGCGGGGAACACCACGGTGGCGTCGCCGGAATGGACTCCGGCAAATTCGATGTGCTCGCTGATTGCGTAGCATTTCACCTCACCATCCTGGGCGACGGCGTCGATTTCGACCTCCTTCGCCCTCTGGATGAATTCGGTTGCTACCACAGGATGCTCCTGGCTGACAACGGCCGCATTCCTCAGGGAGTCTTCAAGCTCGCTGCGGCTCGAGACG
Organism: Candidatus Cryptobacteroides choladohippi; assembly: GCA_018065985.1. Classification (GTDB taxonomy): domain Bacteria; phylum Bacteroidota; class Bacteroidia; order Bacteroidales; family UBA932; genus Cryptobacteroides; species Cryptobacteroides choladohippi. The sequence goes on along the minus strand of JAGHSF010000011.1, from coordinate 11,294 downwards.
ACTTTCATCGCCGCTCCGGACAGCACGTATGAAGGACGGATCATGATGGGAAGGCCTACCTCATCGGCAAAGCTGTTCACATCCTCAACATTTGAGAGTTCCTTCCATCTGGGCTGGTCGATGCCGAGCCGGTCGCACATCTCAGAGAACTTCTCCCTGTCTTCAGCCATGTCGATTGACTGAGCCGAGGTTCCGAGGATTCTGATGCCCTGCTCTGCGAGGGGCAGCGCGAGGTTGTTGGGAATCTGACCTCCCGTCGAGACTATCACTCCCAGAGGCGACTCAAGGTCACACACATCCAAGACCTTCTCGAGCGAGAGTTCATCGAAGTAAAGTCTGTCGCATATGTCGTAGTCGGTGCTGACGGTCTCAGGGTTGTAATTGACCATTATGGCCCTATAGCCCATCTCGCGGACCTTCTTGACAGCGGTCACACCACACCAGTCGAACTCCACGCTGCTGCCTATCCTGTACGAACCGCTTCCCAGGACTATGACGGAGCGGCCGTCCTTTTCGTAGCTGATGTCGTTCTCGTCTCCGTTGTAGGTGAAGTACAGGTAATTCGACTGGGCCGGATATTCGCCGGCGAGAGTATCAATCTGTTTGACGCAGGGAAGGATGCCGAGGCTCTTCCTGTGTTTCCTGATGGTCATGCCCATGACACTTGGCGCCACATCCTTGCCGCAGGCCACGAAATGGCCAATCTGCCAGTCTGAAAATCCCATTCTCTTGGCCTTGAGCATGAGCTCATGGTCAAGCTCGCCAAGCTCCTTGACTTCTGCAAGGTTACGGGAGAAAAGCCAGATGTTCTCAAGCCTCTGGAGGAACCACTTGTCTATCTTGGTAATATCGTGAAGCTGGTCGACGCTGTAGCCCTGTGAAAAGGCGAGGGCGATCGCTATGATTCGTTTGTCGGTGGGGTTGCGGAGTTCGGAGTCGACGTCGGGCACCGTCACACTGTTGCCCACAAAGCCTCTGAGGCCCTGCCCTACCATCCTCAGACCCTTCTGGATGGCCTCTTCGAAGGAGCGACCGATCGCCATGACCTCACCCACAGACTTCATTGAAGACCCGAGAAGCTTGGACACGCCCTCGAACTTGCCGAGGTCCCAGCGCGGGATCTTGCATACGACGTAGTCGAGCGCGGGCTCAAAGCAGGCGGAAGTCACTCTGGTGACAGAGTTGCGTATCTCGTCGAGGCCGAAGCCCAGGCCGAGCTTTGCGGCCACGAACGCAAGAGGGTAACCCGTTGCCTTGGAGGCAAGTGCCGACGAGCGGCTGAGGCGGGCGTTCACCTCGATCACGCGGTAGTCGTCGGAATTGGGGTCAAGGGCATACTGCACGTTGCATTCGCCCACTATTCCCACATGTCTGATGATCTTTATCGCAATCTCACGCAGCCTGTGGTATTCATGGTCGCTGAGGGTCTGGGAGGGTGCTACGACGATGCTCTCTCCCGTATGGATTCCGAGAGGGTCGAAGTTCTCCATGTTGCACACGGTGATGCAGTTGTCGTAGCGGTCACGGACGACCTCATACTCTATTTCCTTCCATCCCTTGAGTGACTCCTCGATGAGAATCTGGGGGGAATACGTAAAGGCCGAGGCAGCCAGTTCGCGGAGTTCGTCGTCGTTCGAGCAGAAGCCGGAGCCCAGGCCGCCGAGCGTGTAGGCAGCCCTGACGATAACAGGATAGCCTATTTCACGCACAACCCTCAGAGCCTCGTCAATCGAGTTGACAGCCTCGCTCCGGGCTGTCTTCACTCCGATGGATTTCATCATCTCGGCAAAGATCTCCCTGTCTTCAGTGTTTATGATGGCCTGGACGGGAGTGCCGAGGACCTTGACTCCGTATTTTTCAAGTATGCCCTGGCGGTAGAGTTCGACACCGCAGTTCAGGGCAGTCTGCCCGCCAAAGGAAAGCATGATTGCATCGGGGTGTTCCTTGGCTATGACCTTCTCGACGAATTCAGGCGTGACCGGAAGGAAATACGTGGTGTCGGCAATTCCCTCCGAAGTCTGGACCGTAGCAATATTAGGATTGATCAGAATTGTCCTCCGGCCTTCTTCCTTCAGCGCTTTCAGTGCCTGGGAGCCTGAGTAATCGAACTCGCCGGACTGGCCTATCTTAAGTGCGCCTGATCCCAATAACAGAATGGTTTCCATGTTATTGCTCATTTTTCCATTGTTTTATACTCTCTACAAATCTTGAGAACAGCGGTTCCGTGTCAACCGGGCCGCTCGAAGCCTCCGGATGGAACTGAGTGGAGAAGAAAGGCTTGCTGACATGTTCGATTCCCTCGTTCGTGCCGTCGTTAAGATTCACGAACAATGGCCTCCAGTCAGCACAGAGAGTCTTCTCGTCTATGGCGAACCCATGGTTCTGGGAGGTTATGAAGCACTTGTGCGAGCCCGGGACGAGGACTGGCTGATTATGGCCTCTGTGACCATATTTCAGCTTGTAGGTCTTTGCGCCGGATGCAAGCGCAAGCAACTGGTTGCCGAGGCAGATGCCCATGATAGGACGGTCATCGGCAATAGCCTTCTTGAGGTTTGAGATAGTCTCCGTGCACATCGCTGGGTTTCCAGGACCGTTCGAGATGAAGAGGCCGTCGTAATCCTCTCCAATGAAGTCATAGTCCCACGGGACCCGCTTGACGGTGACGTCATGCTTGAGAAGGCATCTGAGGATATTGTTCTTCATTCCACAGTCAACCAGAAGCACCTTGTACTTTCCCGTACCATAGGTCTTCACTTCCTTGGTTGACACCTGAGCGACGAGGTTGTCGTCATTGGGGTCGTAGAAGTCCACGTCCTCACCTTCAAACACAATCTTCGCGAGGAGAGCGCCATTATTGCGGAGCTTCTTGGTAAGAGCGCGCGTATCGATGCCGCAGAGACCGGGAACACCATTCTGCTTCAGCCAAGTACCAAGGCTGCGGGCAGAATCCCAATGACTGTATTTTTCAGAATAGTCTGAGATTATCAGCGCAGAGCAATGAATCTTTTCCGACTCGAAGTATTTTGAGACTCCATTTTCGAACTCATCGTCAGGGACTCCGTAATTCCCGATCATCGGATATGTAGGAACCAGAATCTGTCCCTTGTACGAAGGATCGGTCAGGCTCTCGGGGTAACCGGTCATTGCTGTATAGAACACAAGTTCTCCGGAAGTGCTTCTCTCGCTTCCGAAGGAGTAACCATCGTATTCACTTCCATCTTCCAGAAGAAGTTTAGCTTTCTTCATATTCCTTTTACAATCATATTTTCCATTCTAACCATAGCGTCCAACGTCCGGCTGCGGTCTCCGAATGCGGAGACCCGGAAATAACCGGAGCCGAGACTTCCGAAACCGCTTCCCGGGGTGAGTACGACATTCGCCTTTTCAAGGCACATGTCCAGAAAATCCCACGAATCCATTCCGCCCGGCGTTTCTGCCCAGACATAAGGTGAATTGTCTCCTCCGACCGGGTTAAGCCCCAGTTTCGACATGGTCTCCCTTATGATCCGGGCGTTGCCCAGATAGTAGTCAACCGTGTCACGGGTCTGCTTCATTCCCGCTGCCGAATAGACCGCTTCAGCCCCCTTCTGGGTCACATACGAAGCTCCGTTGAACTTACAGCTCTGTCTGCGTTCCCAAAGATAGTTCAAATTTCGCAATTTTTTCGGGACAACCGTAAATCCGCAGCGAATTCCTGTAAATCCTGCGGTTTTTGAGAAGCTTCTGAACTCTATCGCGCACTCTTTCGCCCCTTCGATCTCATATATCGAGTGGGGAATGTCCTCACTGCGGATGAAAGCCTCATACGCAGCATCGTACAGAATTATGCTCCCGTTCTCCAGGGCGTAGTCCACCCATTCCTTGAGTTTCTGGCGGCTGATGGTCGCACCTGTGGGGTTGTTTGGATAGCAAAGATATATGATATCGAGCCTCTCGTCGGGAATCTCACCTGTAAATCCGTTGTCAGGAGTGCAAGGTATCATCCTTATTCTGCGGCCGGCAATGATATTGGTATCCATGTAAACCGGATACACGGGATCGGGGATGCCGACGATATTGTCAGTACTGAAGATATCCCCGATATTGCCCGTATCGCTTTTTGCCCCATCGCTGATGAACACCTCCGACGGGTCGATTCCCAGGCCTTTGTAGTCATTTGCGACGATGGCACAGCGCAGGAAGTCGTATCCGTGTTCCGGGCCATAGCCGTGAAATCCTGACATTGTGGCGCAGTCATCGACTGCCTTGTGCATAGCCTCGATGACGGCAGGCGCCAGAGGACGAGTGACATCGCCGATTCCCATCCTGATGATGTCGGCATCAGGATGGGCGGTCTGATATGCAGCCACCCTGGTGGCTATCTCCGAAAAAAGATATCTGTGCCCCAGGGCGGAAAAATTGTCGTTTATCTTATACATGTATCAATTCTGTCGGCTTGTCAGATAGGAATCAACCTGGACGGCGACTTCGCGTCCGCTTGCAATGGCCCTGACAACAAGGCTTGCCCCGTTCTTCGCGTCTCCGCAGAGGAAGACATTGGCGGGATAGTCCGGCTGCCGGGGCTTCAGGAAGCCCATTGCCAGAAGCACCATGTCGCATTCTATTATCTCCTTCTCGCCAGTAGGCTTCATGCTGGGACGTCCGCCATCAGGAGACGGAGCCCATTCGACCCTCTCGACTTCTACGCCTTTCAGCCTGCCTTCGGAGTCACCGATGAAACGATTCGAGGCAAGACACCAGCGGCGGATACAGCCTTCCTCGTGACTCGTCGTAGTCTTCATGACCTGAGGCCACCAGGGCCATGGTGTCGCGGGGTTGTGTCCCTGTGGCGGCTGGGGCATGATTTCTATCTGGGTGACTTCGAGGGCTTCATGCCTGTGACAGGTTCCTATACAGTCGCTTCCGGTGTCACCGCCTCCGATTACCAGGACCCTCTTCCCCTTTGCGTTCACGAGCTTGTCTGCGGGGAATTCCACTCCCTCGAGAATCTCGTTCTGCTGGGTCAGCATGTCAAGGGCGAAGTATATCCCGCTCAACTCGCGTCCGGGGATGCTGAGGTCCCTGGCCTGCGGCGTTCCGGTGGCCACGACATAAGCGTCATACCCTTCGGGGACTGTGCCGGGCTCGATGTAACAGTCATTGATGAAATGTATTCCCTCGTCCTCCATGAACTTTATCCTGCGGTTGATGATGAACTTGTCAAGTTTGAAGTTGGGGATGCCGTACCTGACGAGCCCGCCGGATTTGTTCATCTTGTCATAGACGGTCACCTCGTAGCCCATGCAGTTCAGCCTTGCAGCTGCCGACAGACCGGAAGGGCCGGCGCCTATGACGGCAACTCTCTTCCCGTTGCGCTCATAAGTACGCGGCTTGATGTAGCCCTCGGCAAAAGCCTTCTCGATGATGGAACACTCGTTCTCCCTGGTTGTGACAGGCGCGTCCATGCAGTGGTTGAGAACGCAGCTCTTCTCGCACAGCGCGGGACAGATGCGCCCCGTGAACTCCGGGAAATCGTTTGTCAGAGAAAGAATCTTGAACGCCTTCTCCCAGTCTCCACGATAAACCGCATCCTGCCATTCGGGCGGTCTGTTGCCCAGAGGACATGCCCAGTGGCAGAAGGGCACACCGCAGTCCATGCATCTGGATGCCTGGTTGCGACGCTCGGTTTCACTGAGAGTCTGCTCAACCTCGCTGAAGTCGCATATTCTTTCATGTATCGGTCTATGGCCAGCCTCAAGTCTCGGCACGGTCATGAATGCTTTAGGATTTCCCATAATCAATAGTCTCTTTGAACGTTCTGAATCTTCTCCTCAATCTTGCGCAGCGCCTCCTGCTGGAGGACTTTCCTGTATTCGATGGGAGTAACCTGAATGAATTCATCCTGATATCGGTCCCAGTTGTCGAGCATTTCCTTCGCAACAGAGGACCCCGTCATGCGGTAGTGCTCCTCAATCAGAGAACAGAGCTCCTCACGGCGTTCCTTGTCTTCGATGAGGCTGAGTTCGATCATGTCCATGTTGCAGTTGTAGTCGAAGTTCCGGTTCTTGTCCCACACGTACGCAAGACCGCCAGACATACCTGCAGCGAAATTGCGTCCGGTCTCACCCAGAACGACCACGCGGCCGCCCGTCATGTATTCGCAGCAATGGTCACCCACACCTTCAACGACGGCTGTGGCGCCCGAATTGCGCACGGCGAACCTCTCCCCCGCCTTGCCGGAAATGAATATCTTTCCCGACGTGGCACCATAAAGGATGGTATTTCCCGTTATGGTGTTCTCGGAAGCGGATATCACGGAACGCACAGGGGGATAGATTGAGATAATTCCACCTGAAAGCCCCTTTCCCACATAGTCATTCGCCTCACCCTCGAGCCTGAACTCGATGCCTTTCATGAGGAAGGCGCCGAAACTCTGGCCTGCCGAGCCATGGAAGGTTATGCGGACGGTGCCGTCGGGCATTCCCTCCGCGCCGTACTTGGAAGCTACGACTCCCGACAGCATGGCACCCACACTCCTGTTCGTATTGACGATGTCATAGGCAAGGTCGACGGGCTGCTTTTCCTCGACGGCGTAACGGGTCGCCTCGATTATGTCTCGGTCAAGGACGTTGTGGATCGCATGGATCTGGTTCCTGTCCTTGTGGAGGGAATTGCCATTCCCCACGTAATGCAGGATGTTCCTGAAATCAAGTCCGGCGGTCTTTTCCGTCTTTCGCTCGTCGGAAATCTCGATCAGGTCGCTTCTGCCTATGATGTCCTCGAACTTTCTGAAGCCAAGTTCGGCAAGGTACTCGCGGACCTCACGTGCCAGGAAAGTGTAGTAGTTGACCAGGTATTCGCTGCGGCCCATGAAATTCCTGCGCAGTTCAGGGTCCTGCGTGGCCACACCCACAGGGCAGGTGTTCGAATGGCACTTGCGCATGAGGACACAACCGAGGACTATGAGCTGGGCCGTACCGAAGCCGAATTCACCCGCACCTAGAAGAGCCATGGAAATGATGTCTCGTCCGGTTTTGAGCTGGCCGTCGACCTGAAGCTCGACGTTCCCGCGCAGACCGTTCAGCACAAGCGTCTGCTGTGCCTCGGCAAGTCCGATTTCGGGAGATATGCCGGCATATCTAACTGACGATGCAGGAGAAGCTCCGGTTCCGCCCTCTGCACCAGATATAACGATGACGTCAGCCTTGGCTTTTGCCACGCCGGCGGCAACCGTACCCACACCGCTCTCAGCAACAAGCTTCACGCTGATGGAGGCTGAAGGGTTGACGTTCTTCAGGTCAAAGATGAGCTGGGCGAGGTCCTCTATCGAATAGATGTCGTGATGAGGAGGCGGTGATATGAGGGAGATTCCCGGAATGGAGTTCCTGGTCTTCGCAATTATCTTGTCGACCTTGAATCCCGGGAGCTGGCCGCCTTCGCCGGGTTTCGCACCCTGGGCAATCTTGATCTGGATTTCCGAGGCGTTCACAAGGTACTCCGCAGTCACGCCGAATCGGCCCGAGGCAACCTGCTTTACCTTGCTGTTCAGTGAAACTCCCTCAACGTCAGCATGGAAGCGGTCTCTGTCTTCCCCACCCTCTCCGGTGTTGCTGCGCCCACCGACCCGGCCAAGCGCGAGAGTGATGGTCTCATGTGCCTCCTTGCTGATCGCACCGAACGACATCGCGGCTCCGACAAAGCGCCTGGTTATCTCGCTTTCCGGCTCAACCTCTTCGATGGGAATCGGGTTCTTCCTGAAAGAGAAGAAGTTCCTGATGAACAGAGGATCCTTGCGTCCGTCAACCATGGCCGTAAACTCCTTGAACTTGGAATAGCTGCCGAGCCTTGTCGCCAGCTGGAGAGTGGCTATCGCCTCCGGAGTCCATGCATGCAGTATTCCGTCTTTGCGGAAGGAGTACTGACCTTCCATAGGAAGAAGGTCGGACACCTCCTGGCCATAGCCCTGGTCATGCATCCTGGCAGCATCTCTGGCGATGGTATCGAGCCCGATGCCACCTATTGTCGAATGGGTCGTTCCGAAGTATCTGCCGAGAAGCTCCTCTGAAAGGCCTATCGATTCAAAGAGCTTTGCACCGCGGTATGACCTGATGGTGCTGATGCCCATCTTGCTCATTATCTTCAGGAGTCCCTTGTCTATCGCCTTGATATAGTTGTGACGGGCTGTGACTTCATCAAGCTTTAGCTGGCCGGTCCCTATCAGTTCCTTGATTTCAGCGAACGCCATGTAAGGGTTGATTGCACTGGCGCCAAAGCCGAGAAGCAGAGCGGCATGCATCACCTCACGTATCTCTCCGGATTCGACTATCAGCGCCGTCTGGACTCTCTTCTTGACTGAGACAAGATGATGGTGAATGGCGCTGACAGCGAGAAGCGAGGGAATGGCGGCATGTTCGCGGTCAATGCTTCTGTCGCTGAGTATGAGATAGTTGATACCGACATCAACCGACTTCTCGGCTTCCTGACACAGCTTGTCCAGAGCCTCCGCCAGGCCTTCACTGCCCCTGCTCTTCTCGTAGACGATAGGCAGAATCTCGGTATTGAACCCCTTGTATCTGATGTTGCAAAGGGTGTCGAGTTCAGTGTTTGTAAGCACTGGCTGTGGCAGTCGGACCATCTTGCAATGGGAGCTGTCGGCAGAAAGGATATCCATTCCAACCGCGCCGATATACTCAGTGAGAGACATTACAAGTTCCTCGCGTATCGGGTCGATCGGAGGATTGGTAACCTGAGCGAACTGCTGTCTGAAATAGTTGAAAAGCAACTGGGGCTTCTCAGAGAAGACGGCCAGCTGGGTATCGTTTCCCATTGACACGACAGGCTCCTGGGCCTTCTCGCACATGGGGATGATTATCCTTTCAATATCCTCTCGGGTGTAACCGAACGCTCTCTGTTTCCGGCGATAATCGGGGATGTCATACTCACCCTTGCGGCCGCTCCTGAGGTTCGCAAGCTCGACCCTGCCGTCAGACAGCCACTTCCCGTATTCGTGTGCGGATGACAGTTCCTTCTTGATCTGGGCATCCGCCTTGATCTCACCGGTGAGCGTATCAACCAGGATAATCTTGCCAGGCTGGAGGCAGCCTTTCTTCCGGATGATCTGGGAGTCAATCTTGAGGCATCCCGATTCAGAGGCCATGACAAGCAACCCGTCCTCAGTTATCATGTACCGTGCGGGCCTTAGGCCGTTCCTGTCAAGCATGCCGCCGGCATATCGACCGTCGGTGAACATGAGGGCGGCGGGGCCGTCCCAAGGTTCCATCAAGATGGAGTGATACTCATAGAAATCCTTGAGTTCCTTGCTGATGGGGTTCTTGTCGTTGAACGATTCGGGCACAAGCATCGCCATGGCATGAGCCATGGACATACCGGACCTGACATAAAACTCCAGCGCATTGTCGAGTGAGGCGCTGTCGCTCATATCCGGCTCCAGAATAGGAGAAATCTCCTTTACCGAGCCCAAGGTCTCGGAGTCGAGCACACTTTCGCGAGCCTCCATCCAGGACCTGTTGCCTCTGATGGTATTGATCTCGCCGTTGTGGGCAAGCATGCGGAATGGCTGGGCAAGTGCCCAGGTCGGGAAGGTATTTGTGCTGAATCTGGAATGAACCATTGCCAGTCCGCTTGTGAAGAACGGACTTCCAAGGTCAGGATAATAGTCCCTGAGCTGGTTCGAGGTCAGCATGCCTTTGTAGATGATTACAGAACTTGACAGAGAGACGAAATAGAAGTCCCTGTCATGGATACGCCTCTCGACGTGTTTCCTGACCAGGTACAACTTTGTCTCGAACTCGGCAGGCGTGGCGCCGGTGATGAAAATCTGGACGATTCTCGGCTCCGTCGCCCTTGCCTCGTCGCCAAGGATGGAAGAGTTGACGGGGACTTCCCTGACGTGCATCAATGACAGTCCGGCCTTCTCCAGTTCTGCTTCTGTCTCCTTGAGGTATCTCTCCCCTTTTCCGCTGTCCTTCGGAAGGAACAGCATTCCGACGGCATACCTGCCTTTCTCAGGGACGGGTATACCCTGGAGCAGAATGAATTCATGCGGAATCTGGAGCAGAATGCCTGCTCCATCTCCGCTCATGTTGTCTGCTGCCTCCGCCCCTCTGTGCTTCATGTTCGCAAGAACAGTCAGGGCGTTGTCGACAAGCGAATGCGTCTTGTCGCATCTGAGGTTGACGAGCATGCCTACGCCACAGGCGTCATGCTCGTACTCCTCTCTGTATAAGCCATATTGCATAGCCATCTACACGTATTCTAGTTGATGAAAAGTATCTCTCTGTATTTGGGAAGAGGCCACATGTCGTTATCAGTAAGCTCCTCAAGCTCATCGATCGACTTCCTGATAGAGAACAGGGACTCCGCCACTTCATGATAGGCAAGCGCTTTATTGTACTCGTCGGCAATCGAGTTGGCCTCGGAACGTGCAGCCACCATCGCATCGACCTTTGCCTTGACGTCGCCGATAAGGAATGAAATTCTTTCGGCTATGGAAATCTGAACTGAGGCCATTCCCTCATATCTGTCAGGGAAGCAGGACTTGAGGTGGGCAATGTTGTCGAGCAGCCTGGTCTGGTATGCAATCGCGGCAGGGAGGATATGGTTGATTGCCATACGGCCGGTGACGCGTGCCTCTATCTGGACTTTCTTGCTGTAGGTCTCCCACCTTACCTCGTTTCTTGCCTCCAGTTCCTTGGTCGAATAGACTCCAAGTTTCGTGAAGAGGTCAACGGCAGCAGGGGTTGTGAAAGATTTGAACATCTTCGGGACGTTGGTCTCGACGTCAAGTCCCCTTCTTGCAGCCTCAAGCTTCCACTCGTCAGAGTATCCGTTTCCTTCAAAGCAAACAACGTCAAGAACAGAAGATATGATAGGCTTCAGGCAGTCCATGATGGCAACGTTGAGCTTCTTCCCACTTGCAAGCTCCTTGTCGACGGCTCCCTTGAATGCCAGGAGCTGTTCAGCAACGGCAGCATTGAGGGTCGTCATTGCCTGCGCGCAGTTGGCGCTGGAACCTACGGCCCTGAATTCGAACCTGTTGCCAGTGAAGGCGAAGGGAGAGGTTCGGTTGCGGTCAGTGTTGTCGACGAAAATCTCAGGAATCTCAACAAGGCCCACACTGCGGCCCTTCTTGCCGGCAATCTCAATCGGAGTGTCAGAAGGCACCTCGAGGAGCTTGCGGAGCACATCGGTCATGGTCTTTCCGAGGAAGGCTGAGATGATTGCGGGAGGCGCCTCATTCGCTCCGAGCCTGTGCGCATTGGTAGCGGAGGCGATGCTCGCCTTCAGCAGGGAGT
>JAGHSF010000026.1 GCA_018065985.1 Candidatus Cryptobacteroides choladohippi | reverse complement strand
CGTTATGGGGGCCATTCGAGTCAGAGCGGCACAATTCATACATGACACCCTCATCACAAGCCTCGATCACATGTACAAGGCCGTGCTCACGGAAAGTGGACAGAGTCCTGAACACATTGCTCTTGTCGATCGACTCGATCTCATCAGTCAAATCCTGCATAGTAATGGGCCTGCTGCTGTTCATCAATGCTTTCAGGATAATGAGACGGTTGGCCGTCGCCTTGATTCCATGGCCCTGCAGCAGTTGTTCCAAGTCATTATTGTTCATGATGGCAAAGTTATAGCTGAATTCTATCCTCAAGTGCAAATACAACCGAAATCAAATATAGTAATTTCTCACGTATGCTTATTGCCCGACGGAAAAATATTCTGTCAGAATTGACTGTTATTCGAGATAAGAGACCGACCACGAACCCGTAAAACAAAAAAGTCAATCTCTTATGAGACTGACTTGAAATCTGGTAGACAACTACCTCCGAATCTCGAACCATTTCTGGGAGGACCTGTTTCATATTCAGTCTATGATCAAGAGCAAACAATAGATATGGCTTGGTCGTTTATCAAATGCGTTTCCACCTTGCCTATTGCCGATAGTGTTTCGGTGACTGAAACTGCCCATCCAGCACAACACTCAGACAAAAACAACCGAGAACTCTCCGAGTATGGATGGTGGCGTGCCCACCCTCATGAAATCTAGGGATTGGGCATACGAAAGTGTCATAGAGAGCCCTGAATGGCATTATGGCATGCCTAAGCCCACTCAAGATCCGGGATTGGGCACACGAAGCCGGTCACTACGGCAAGCCTATTGCTTTTGTCGCGTATAACAGGCTAACTTAAGTCTTCAAATACCATCAGTTTTGGGTGGACACCCATAGGTATATCCCCATATATCGAATTGGGAAGTTGAGCGTAGCGAAGGCGCGTCCCAACGCGCCCCGCGGAGAGCGGGATGGAGCATACGCCTGTAGGACGCTGGCAAACGCAGGACGTTTGAAGTATGCGGAATCGGTAGCTCGGGAGCGGCGGGGGTAGCGAACGGAATGAAATGAAGTGAGCGGGTAAGGGGGCAGAGCCCCCTCAAAGCGGAGAAACGAAAAAAAGTCAGCGATTAAGCTGACTTTTTTACGTTTCGTAGCGGGGGTAGGACTCGAACCTACGGCCTCCGGGTTATGAGCCCGACGAGCTACCAACTGCTCTACCCCGCGATGTTTACGAGTGCAAAGGTATGCAATTATTTTATATTTTCAAAATTTTTAATGAACCCGATCATCGCATCAACATCCCCACAGGCGAACTGTTTCTGCTCGCCGCTGCGAAGATTCTTGATGTTTATGCACCCTGACTCGATCTCGTTGCCTCCGTTGATGCTGAGCATCGGAATGGCCTTGCGGTCGGCGTAGTCGAACTGCTTCTTGAGTTTTGCGTTGTCGGGATAGACCTCGACAGAAACTCCCTGGGCTCTGAGTGCGACTGCCACGGGCAGGATGTACGCAGTCTCGGCTGCGCCCATGTTGGCGAAGAGGATATCGGTGCTGGAAGCGACTGATTTGGGGAACTTGTCAAGTCCCTTGAGCACGTCGTAGATGCGGTCGGCACCAAAGCTGATGCCCACGCCGGACATGTCTGGAAGACCGAATATGCCGGTGAGATTGTCATAACGGCCGCCACCGCTGATGGAGCCGATCTGCCAATCGAGAGCCTTGACCTCGAAGATGGCGCCGGTATAGTAGTTGAGACCGCGTGCAAGCGAGAGATCCATCTCTACGGGAACCTTCACGCCTGCGGCCTTGATGAACCCGAAGAGTTCCTCCAGCTCGTCGAGGCCTTTGAGGCCGGTCTCCGAACCGGCCATGATGCCGCGCATGGTGGCAAGTTTCTCCTCGAAGCTTCCGTCGAGCGTGAGAACAGGCTCCAGAACGGCCACTGCCTCGGCAGTGAGGCCCTTTTCCATCATCTCGGCCTTTACTGCATCGAGGCCGATCTTGTCGAGCTTGTCTATTGCCACGGTAATGTCGACCACCTTGTCAGGAGCGCCACAGATCTCTGCAAGTCCGCTGAGGACCTTGCGGTTGTTGATCTTCAGGAGCACACGGACGTCAAGGCGGCGGAACACCTCATCGACTATCTGCACAAGCTCAAGCTCGCAGAGCTGCGAACGGCTGCCGATAGCGTCGACGTCACACTGGTAGAACTCGCGGTAGCGGCCCTTCTGAGGGCGGTCAGCGCGCCACACGGGCTGCATCTGATAGCGTTTGAAAGGGAAGGTGATCTCATTCTGGTGCTGAACGACGAAGCGCGCGAACGGCACGGTAAGGTCGTAGCGGAGGCCCTTCTCGCATGTCTTGAGCGAGAGAGCCTTGTAGTTCATGCTGCCGTCCTCCTGCCTGTAGGAGTCATAGTCGATGCCCGAGAAGGCGTCGCCCGAGTTCAGGATACGGAAGAGGAGCTTGTCTCCTTCGTCGCCGTATTTGCCAAGCAGAGTGGAGAGGTTCTCCATCGAAGGAGTCTCTATCTGAGCATATCCGAAAGTACGGAATACGCTGCGGATTGTGTCGAATATGTAATTGCGTTCAGCCATTTCCTGCTGGCCGAAATCGCGGGTCCCCTTGGGTATTGAAGGTTTCTGAGCCATAGTTAACCAAATTATTCTGCAAAATTACTATTTTTGCCCAAAATCAAATATAGTATGAAAGATTTTCTCAAGATGGTACTTGCCGTAATCGTCGGCATCGTCGTAGTCAGCGTAGTCAGCAGTTTCCTCTGCATAGCTGTCATCGGTGCGTTCGCAGCCATCGGCTCGGCTGCAAGCAGCACACCAAAGTCGTTCGCCCTGCTGCTTGATCTGTCGACCACAGCAATCGCGGAGCAGTCTCAGGAAGGCAGCCCGTGGGGCGGCATCACCAACATGCCTGCGGAAACGATAGGCCTCTGGGACGCAGTCCAGGCCATCAATACAGCGGCAGAGGACCCCGCCGTCAAATATCTGTACATCAAATCGGACGGGAACGTCACAAGCATAGCAAGCCTGTATGAAGTGCGACAGGCGCTGGAGAAGTTCCGTGCAGGAGGAAAGGCCATCGTGGCATACACCGACTCCCCCTCCACCGGCAGCTACTACATCAGCTCTGTGGCCGACAAGATCTACATGTCGCCCCATCCCGGCGCAACCAGCACCTTCGTCGGCGTCGGTTCGCAGATGTTCTTCCTCAAGGACCTCCTCGACAAACTGGGCGTGAACGTGCAGCTCATACGCCACGGCAAATACAAGAGCGCCGGCGAGACCTTCATACGCAACAGTCCCAGCGAGGAAAACCGCGAGCAGTACCAGGTGATGGTCAACTCGATGTGGAACGTCATGGCAGCCGAGATCTGCGAGAGCAGGGGCATCAGTCCCGAGGCCCTGAACGCTGCCCTGGACCAGCTCAAGCTCTGTACACCTCAGGACTTCCTGGAGCAGGGACTTGTGGACGAGCTCCTCACACGCGACCAGATGCAGGACAAGCTTGCAGCGCTTGCAGTGGCAGACAGATACAAGGATGTCAAGTGGATGACACTGTCAGACTACTCCACCGCAAAGGTGCTCCCTTCAAAGGTGAAGAACAAGATTGCAGTAATCTATGCTGACGGCGAGATCATCGACGGAAAGGACAAGAAAGATGTTGCCGGCGACCGCTTCGCTTCCGTCATCCAGGGCATACGCGAGGATGAGTCGGTGAAGGCTGTTGTCCTCCGCGTCAACTCCCCCGGTGGCGCAGTGTTGGCAGCAGAGAAGATCAAGCACGAGCTCGACCTTCTCAAGCAGCAGAAACCGCTCATAGCATCGTATGGCGACTATGCAGCCTCAGGCGGATACTGGATATCAGCCGCAGCCGACAAGATTTTCTCAGACCCCGTGACCCTCACAGGCTCCATCGGAGTGTTCGGCATGATCCCCGACCTCTCGAACACCCTCAAGGACGTTGCTCACGTGAATGCCGTAAGCATCACTTCCAACAAGCATGGCGACATGTTCTCGATGATGCGTCCTTTCGACCAGGCAGAGCACGAATTCATGCAGACACAGATCGAAGGCATCTATACACGCTTCACCAATCTTGTTTCCGAAGGCCGAGGCCTCACAGTGGATGCTGTTGACGAAGTGGGACAGGGCCGCGTATGGACGGGTGCCGACGCCATCGACATCAAACTGGTGGATGAGATCGGAACTCTTGAGGATGCTGTCCACTATGCCGCCGTCGCAGCCGGAGATGCAGACCTCAGCAACTGGAACGTCAAGGCCTACCCCAAGCCTCAGACCCAGATGGAGATGATTCTCGAGATGCTGGGATCAGGCACCGCAAGCGAGAAGGAGGCGCTGCTCAAGCTGGCCAAAGACTTCACCAAGCCTCAGGTCGTGGCACGTCTGCCCTATAACATCGTGATCCGCTAGATCAGCAGCATCACGGCAAAGACACAAAGGAGAAAGGCCTGCAGCTTGATACGCTGCGGGCCGTTTTCTTTCATGACGGCCTCGGTCGTATCGACCGTGGAGAGTTCGCGGAGAGTGTCGGTACCGGGAAGTGAACGTACAGACCATTTGCGTATTATCTGGCCGTCAGAGATGAAGGTTGCACCTCCGTTGGAACGGTTGAGTGTAAGAAGGGTCTTTCTGTCGGCAAGATAGGATACGGCGCCGTCGATGCTTCCTGCAGACAGCAGAAGCGCCGTGAAACCGGCCGACTCGGCGCCGGAGAGGCAGCGTTTCACCTTCGAAACGGCCTCCGACGAAAGACGGGAAGGGTCATATACGCTGATTGCCAGCACATTGCCATGGACGGCAAGACTGTCAGCATACTCATAGTCGGAATTACAGAAGGAGAGCACGGGGGCATCAGCGTCATACACTTCGTCGGCGCTCAGAAGTTCGTTTCCGGGAGCGAAGGGCGTGAAATCCACCATGGGGATGCCTCTGATGCTCCATATCATGAACAGCAGAACCGAAAGCACAGCCACACCGAAGCTTACGTACTTGACGGTGGGTGCGGGGAATAGATTCCTGAAGGGCAGAAAGGCAAGCGTCCAAAGCCCCAGGAGCACGATGTTCTTGAGAAAGCTCTGGGCATGTGTGAGATGGACAGCCTCGCCGAAGCAGCCGCAGTCCATCGCAGGATTGGCAATCCATAGTATCGCCGTGACTATGGTGAAGAATCCCAGCATGAACAGGGAAACCATGGCAGCGACCTTGCGGAATACGCCTGTGAAAACGGCTGCGCCGAGTACGGTTTCCACAAGAGCCAGGGTCATACCCACGACCTTCGATGAGAACAGCATGAAGCCCAGACCGAAGAATTTGTAATACTCGGAAACGATGAGCCCCGTGCCCACCGGGTCCATGATCTTCAGGATTCCGGCAAAGAAGAGCACGCCACCCAGAATCCAGGCTGCGAGTTTCCTAAGCGCCCTCATAAGAATCCACAACAGACTTGACTTTCCGGAAGATATCGTCGGGAGGAAGCATGCGGCCCTGCCCGTCCGAGCAGTCCAGCACTATGAAGCGGGGGTCCTTCGACGCCTGTATCCGGTACATGCTGCGCACCCGTTTCTGGAACTCGATATCGGCCTCGTGGATATCCTGGGCACCGTGCAGATATTCACGGTTGTCGTCGCCGCTGCGGCTGGAGCTCAGGCTCTGCTCCACAAAACCTATGGGAACATCGAGGAAGATGTTAAGGTCAGGCCTGGGAAGTTCGAAATTGCCGTATTCGGTATCGTTGATCCACTGGCGCAGAGCCTCGGCCTCGTCGGGATCATTGAGCTTTGCACACTGGTAGGCTATGTTGGAATAGACATAGCGGTCCAGAAGGACCGTTCCGCCGCGCTCGAGGACAGCCTTTATCTCAGGGGCGGCGCCATGCCTGTCCTCTGCGAAGAGAAGTGCCACCAGCTGGGGATGGACCGCATCATTGGCGCCGAAGTCGCCTCTGAGGAAGCGGCCTATGAGGCCACCGTACACGGGCGAGTCATAGCGGGGGAAGTGGATGTACCGGAACTCCCCTCCGCGTCCAAGAAGGTACTCCTTCAACTTCTTCACCTGTGTGGACTTTCCTGCGCCGTCCAGGCCTTCGAGTACTACAAGCATAGGCTATTCGGAGAACAGTGAAGCGACCTTGTCGGAATTGCCGGCCTTGTCCTGAAGCTCGACGCCGGCGAACTTGATCACGGCAAGGACAATGACGGCGATGCATGCGGCGAACAGAGCCCAGTAAATGGCGGCGGGGAACAGTTGCCTGTAGCTGTCCATGGCACTCAGGCCCTCGACATTGCCCAGCGCAAGCGCAAGAGTGTTGTTGGTGAAGTGCATGAGCATGGTAAGCTTCAGCGAACCGGTCTTATAGTAGACGTATCCCATTGCACATCCCATTGCGAATGCCGGGATGGCCTGCCAGGGGTTCATGTGTATGAATGCGAAGAACGCTGCGGAGAAGACGATGGCCCAAACCGGCCTGACGCCACGGTGCAGAAGTCCGCGGAGCACCATGCCGCGGCAGAGCCACTCCTCGAAGAAGGGAGCGAACAGGCTGACGCAGATGAAGTTCAGCAGGAACTTGCCCTGTGTCATGCTGCCGAGCGCCTTCTCGAGCCACTCGGGCATGGCGGGAAGCAGCGATGTGGGAAGATCCACGACATATCCTCCGGCCAGAGTCAGAGCCATGGCCATCAGGGCACATGAAAGAGCGCCGACAGGTGAGAAATGCCCGCTGTCAAGCCTGACTCCATTGTGGAGATAGCTGTTCGAGCGGCTTTTCACGCTGGCGTATATCATCGGAGGAATGAACATCATGGGGTAGCTGACGAGCATGCTGTACTCGATGCCATCCTCACCCATGATCATGGAGAAAGGCAGAGCCAGCAGTGAGCCGAGGACGGTTCCGACCAGCAGAAGGACAAGCAGGACGAGTATGTCAGCCCAGCCGGGGACATAATACGTGAAGTTGTCGATGATATTGTAGCTTCCGCGACGTTTGGGTGCTTCCAGCATATGCTATCTGTACAGAGGTGAAGGATAGATTCCCTTTTCAACGAGCTCGGCGAACTTTGCAACAACTCCGGGACGGTCTTCCTTGAAGGTAACGCCGAACCAGTGTGCGGGTGTGCCGAGGACGTCGCACTTGCCCTCTCCGGACTTGATCATGCAGTCGATTGCGTAAGGGATATAGAATTCCTTCTTGAGTTCGTTGCAGTTGGCTTCCATGAACTCCTCGAAGACGGCTGCGCTCTTTGCGAAATAATCGGGGGTGAAGCACCACATGTTCATCGAGCAGAGATCCTTCTCATTGAGGTCGACGTGCTCTCCGGTGACAGAGTTGTCGCCACGGACCACGCCGTCGGAATCCTTTGCGATATTGTGATGCTCTACCACGTCGGTGAGGTGGAGGTCCCGGTCATAGTGGCAGATTCCACGTGACACGCCGCCTGACTCGCTGAGGGTGTTGGAGAGCTCGAATCCCACGATTCCGTAAACTCCGGTGCTCCCGGCATGCGCACGGCACCAGTCGCCTGCGATGCGGAATGACTCGCGGCCATAGAAGTCATCGCCATTGATAACCACGAACGGTTCCTTTATCACGTCCTTTGCCATGAGGACGGCATGTGCTGTTCCCCAGGGCTTCTGCCTTTCGGGATTGAGGGTGAAGCGTGCAGGGATCCTGTTGAGTTCCTGAGTCACGAACACGAACTCGAGGGGCTCGCCGTCAACTGTCTTGACATTGCCGTACTTGCGCGCAACAGTCTCCTTGAACTGCTCGAGGAAGTACTCGCGCACAATATATACCACCTTGCCGAAGCCTGCGCCTACGGCATCGTAGATAGAATAATCGATAATCGTTTCATTATTGGGGCCGAGGCCGTCCATCTGCTTGAGACCGCCATAGCGGCTGCCCATTCCGGCAGCAAGAACAAGAAGAGAAGGTTTCATTACATTCACTTTATTGATATTCCGCAAATTTAACTATTTTTGTGAAGATTTCGTCATGGGAGACAAGAATAATATCTGGAACCGGGAGAAAGACGGCAACCGCAGGGAGCAGAGATCCTTTCTGCGCTATGCCATCGTTGCCACAGCCCTCATGGTTCTCTTTCTATTTGTAAAGAAGGACAACATCATCAGATGGGCACAGGCAGGGTTCACCCTGCGCAGGCAGGAAAGGCAGATCGAATTATACCGGCAGCAGAACGAGGAGCTGGACAAGACCATCAGCATGATGAGCAGCAACCGGGACACCCTCGAAAAGTTCGCAAGGGAGACTTTCCATTTCGCGGAGCCCGGAGAGGATGTCTACATCGAGAAATGACATGAAAAAGACAGCAGCACTTATCCTGACGGCCGTGATTGCGGCCGTTTCGTGTTCAGAGCAAGGCGCACAGGGCCTCCTCGGACTTCTTCAGGCATTGCTTGGCGATGCCGGGGAAGCCGGCATCGAAGCAAGCGCAGACCCGGGATCCGCATTGGAATTACCCGCCGGGATAAAAGGCAGTGTGACAGTGACATACAGCGCCTTCACCTCATCCTACAACCAATCCACCCTCATCCCCGACTGGGTTGCGTACGAGCTCACGGCCGACGAGACCGACGGCGACGAACAGCGCGGCGACAGGATGTTCTCGATGGACAAGCGCATCAAGGGCCCGCAGGCCATGCGCGAGGACTACTATGGCTCGGGATGGACCAAGGGGCACATGGCCCCCGCATCCGATTTCCGCTGGAGCGCCGACGCGATGGACGACACCTTCCACTTCACGAACGTGTGCCCCCAGAACGAGAACCTCAACAGAAAGGACTGGGAGTATCTCGAGAACAAGGTGCGTGACTGGGCCGGGAAGTTCGGCAAGGCATGGGTGGTCACTGGCCCCATCATCGGCACAAACAGATACGGCCGCATCGGAGAGCACGGAGTGGTCGTCCCCGATGCCTTCTACAAGGCCGTGATGGTCAACAGCAAAGGTAAGTACAAGTCCATTGCCTTCGTGATGTTCAACGACGACCGGCGCTACTGGCTGAAAGATTGCGCGGTAAGCGTGAACGACGTCGAGAAGATGACCGGGCTCGACCTCTATCCCGCGCTCGACGACTCCATCGAGGAGTCCGTCGAGGACGAAGTCTCACTCTCATTCTGGGGCCTGTGAAAGCAATGATATTCGCAGCCGGGCTGGGAACCAGGCTTAGACCGATAACCGACACCATTCCCAAGGCGCTCGTGCCCGTAGGGGGCAAGCCCATGCTGGAGCGCGTGATATGCAGACTGCGGGACGCCGGCATATCCGAGTTTGTTGTAAACGCCTGCCACTTCAAGGAGAAGATCATTGATTTCCTGGCAGATACAGATCTGGGCGCAAAAGTCTCGGTCTCCATTGAAGATGGAGCCGTGCCGCTTGAGACCGGAGGTGGCATCAAGCACGCGGAACCGCTTCTGAAATCGTGCTGCTGCGAGGCTCCAGGAAGGTTTCTGGTGCATAATGTCGACATCCTGAGCAATCTCGACCCAGGCTGGTTCATCAGGCAGGACGAAGCCCTCTGCGCCCAGTCCCCCACCCTCGCCACGCTGCTTCTGACAGAGACCGCGGCAGACCGTTACCTTCTCTTCGACGAGGACATGTGCCTGAAAGGCTGGACCAACGTCAGGACCGGTGAGGTGAAGTCTCCCTTCCCCGGCTTCGACCCTTCAGGGTACCGCAGGTTCTCCTTCTGCGGAATCCACGTGATCTCCGAAGAAGTCTTTCCTCTGATGAAGGACTGGCCGGAGCACTTTTCCATCATAGACTTCTACCTGAAGTCCGCCGCCAGCCACCGCATCTGCGGAGTTGTCGCCGACAATTTGAGACTCATAGACATAGGCTCACCGGAGAAACTCGCACAGGCCAACGCCCAAACAGGCGATTTCATCTGAATAATTTGGGAATAGCCAACAATTTTGACTACCTTTATCGGATGGACCGCAACCACAGCGGCAAAGCGCACAAAATGAATATCAACAATAAAAGTCTTTCATAAATCATGAGCAAGAAAACCATTTCAAGAAGAGCCTTCCTCAAGGATTCGGCCATGGCATCTGCCGCCATCATCGCCGCACCTTCAGTCGTCGGCTGCAAGGAGGCCGGCAAGCCTGCAACTCCCAAAGGAAAGATCTGCAAGGGTGACAAGGTCAACATCGCCTTCATCGGCATCGGAAACCGAGGCAACGAAGATGCGCACGGAATGATCGACACCGGACTCTGCAACGTCGTCGCACTCTGCGATGTGGACATGGGTGCAGAGCAGACCAGGGAGATCATGGACATGTTCCCGAACGTTCCCAAGTACAATGACTGGCGCAAGATGTTCGCCGAGATGGCTGACAAGTTCGACGCAGTCATGGTTGCGACACCCGACCACAGCCACTTCGCCATCTGCATGGCAGCAATGAAGCTCGGGAAGCACGTTTACGTGGAGAAGCCGCTTGCACGCACCTTCATGGAATGCGAGAAGCTCATGGAGGCCGAAAAGAAATACGAGGTTGTGACCCAGATGGGCAACCAGGGCCATTCCGAGGCCAACTATTTCCAGTTCAAAGCATGGAAGGAGGCTGGAATAATCAAGGACGTCACAGCCATCACAGCCCACATGAACAACAGCCGCCGCTGGCATGAGTGGGATCCGAAGATCAGCGAGTATCCCAAGGGAGAGCCCGTACCCAAGACCATGGACTGGGACACCTGGCTCGGTCCCGCATTCCCCCGCGACTACAACCACGACTTCCATAACGGACAGTGGCGCTGCTGGTTCCAGTACGGAATGGGCGCACTTGGCGACTGGGGCGCACATATCCTCGACACCGCACACGAGTTCCTCGAGCTCGGCCTTCCCACGGAAGTGGAGCCCCTGTACCTGAAGGACCGCAACAACTTCTTCTATCCGATGTCATCGACTCTGCTGTTCAAGTTCCCCGCACGCGGCGACATGCCCCCTGTAGACGTCACCTGGTATGACGGACTGGACAACATCCCCGAGGTTCCTGCAGGCTACGGCAGCTCGGAGTTCGACGCCAACATCCCTCTGGTGGCCGGTCAGAAGTTCCAGCCTTCACAGCTCAATCCCGGCAAGGAGATCTACTCCAAGACCCTCACCTTCAAGGGCGGCTCGCACGGTTCCACCCTCAGCATCATCCCCGAGAGCAAGGCAAAGGAGATGGAGTCCATGCTCCCCGAGGTTCCCGAGAGTCCTTCAAACCACTACGAAAACTTCCTTCTCTCATGCATGGGCAAGGAGACTCCCCGCTCGGCATTCCATATCTCCGCACCTCTGAGCCAGGTATTCTGCCTCGGTGTCATCGCACAGTGGACAGGCGAGAAGATTGTATTCGACCGTGAGAAGAAGCAGATCGTGAACAATCCCATTCTCAACCAGCTGCTCTGGGGCCCCATCCCGAGAGAAGGCTGGGAGGAATACTTTGAGGTATAGGCAGGACCATGAAGGATCTGACAATTACAGCAAAACAGATAAGGAGGGAGTTTCTCATCCTCCTTGTCTGCTTTGTCATCGCCGAAGGTGTGAACATCTTCTCGATGATAAAATACGGGACTCCCTGGACCGAATTATTCACCCAGATAGGGTTCGTCCTTATAATCACGGCAGTGCTTTACATCATACTCATCGCCCTCAGGGTGCTGATATGGCTTGTGAAGCTCATCATTGACAGATGCCGGAAATAAAGTTCATCCACAGCACGGCGAATCCCGACGCGCCGGTGGCATATTGCAGTTTCACCGCGATGCACACGGTCATCGAAATCCTTTTCGTGCATGAAGATGAACAGAAATCCAGAGAGATAGGCGAAGCTGTCAGGGACCTGACAACAGAACTGGAGACAAAGCTCAGCCGGCATATCGCAACGTCAGACCTGGCGAAGCTGAATTCCAGCCTGGATGCCGTTGCAGTGAACCAGGAACTGTATTTCTCGCTGGAACTGTGCGAGCAGTTCAGGGCCGCAACCAGAGGTTACTTCGACATCGCCGCCCTGTCGGCATCAAGGCACAGGCCGGCCTATGAGACCCTGCCCGCCGAACACAAGGCCAGACGTTGCGGCAAAGACACAAGGCTCGACCTTGGCGGTTACGCGAAAGGCTTTGCCCTGGACAAGGTAAAGAACCTGCTGGCAGGCACATACGGCATAGAGAACGCCCTGATCAACTTCGGGAACAGTTCGATAGCGGGCCTTGGCCACCATCCGCTCGGCGACTGCTGGCCGGTATCGCCGGCAAAGGCCGGATCCGGGCAGACTTTCCGGCTCCGTGACAGTGCCCTTTCCATATCAGGGAAGACGGCCGGAGTCGTGGAGCATATAATAGACCCTGTCACAGGCAGCCACGCCTCCAAGGACAAGGACATTGCGGTTCAGGGGCCGTCCGCACTTGTCTGCGAAATATTATCCACAGCCCTTTACGCAGCGCCACGGGAAATGTGGCCTGAACTGCTGCAGAACTTTGCGGCATACAAAGCAGAAGAGATTTAACAGAAATAATGGAAGAGAACAAGACAATGGACAGAAGGTCCTTCATCGAAAGGCTCGGCGGTCTCGGACTTGCCGGAGCGGCAGCTGCAGCATTCCCATGGGTAGAAGCATGCTCGCCCGCAGCCAACAAGGAAGTTGCCAGGGAGAAGGCCCGCATAGGTATGATAGGCCCCGGCTCGAGAGGATATTTCCACCTTGAGAACATGAAGCAGATCCCTCAGGCGGAGGTGGTTGCCCTCTGCGACATCTATGAGCCCAACCTGCAGCACGCTTCCGAGCTGTATCCCGAGGCCAAGCTCTACAGGGACTACCGCAAGATGCTGGAGGACCCCAACGTCGACTGTGTGGTTATAACCACTCCCCTTTTCCGCCATTTCCAGATGGCCATGGATGCCATGGACGCAGGCAAGAACGTTTTCTGCGAGAAGGCAATGGCCTACACCATCGACGAATGCTACCAGATGTACATGAAGCACCTGCAGACCGGGAAGATCCTGTTCATCGGCCAGCAGCGTCTCTTCGACCCCAAGTACCTCAAGGCCATGTCAGGCGTGCTCGCAGGCAACTACGGCCCCGTCGTTAACGTGCGCAACTACTGGTTCCGCAACGGCGACTGGCGCCGCGACGTACCCTCTCCCGAACTTGAGAGACACATCAACTGGCGCCTGTACCGCGAATATTCCCGCGGTCTGATGACCGAGCTCGCATGTCACCAGATCCAGAACGGAACATGGGCGACCGGCATGCTGCCAAGCCAGGTCATGGGTTCCGGAAGCATAATCTACTGGAAAGACGGGCGCGAGGTATTCGACAACGTTGCCTGCATCTATACCTTCCCCAACGGCGTGAACATGACCTTCGAGTCTGTCATCTCGAATGCACACTGGGGAATGGGCGAGCAGATCCTCTGCAAGGATGCGATGGTGGACCTGCCCGGTTCGCGCGTATACCTCGAGGAGCCGCCCCGCAAGAGCGGAATCGAGAGCCTCATAGCCGAAATCGAGGAGGGAATATTCTCCAACTCGGCATTTGCCGGCACCAGCTTCTCGGCCGAGAACGGTTCGAAGGACAAAGGAATCGCCATCATGCCGGAGGCCGATGGCGATGGAAGTGTCGAAATCATGCAGGCTTTCTGCAACGCCTGCATAACAGGCAAGATGCCGGACAAGGTTCTGGAGGAGGCCTACTACGGCTCCGTGTTCAGCCTTCTCGGAGACGAGGCCCTTCTTCAGCAGAAGACACTCAGCCTCGACGAGAAGTACTATCTGCCTACTTATAAAGGCAGAAATGGCGCTTAGCGAACTTGATGTAGTCCAGCCAGTCGTCGGCATAGAGCGCGTGAGGTCCATTGTGGATCTTGTATGCCACGCTGCCGTAATCGTCACAGTGCCCGAGCGCGGGCATGGTATCTTCACTCAGGCCCTTCAGGCCATAGAGTTCATATACAGGACCAGCATTCAGGGCGGTGAGCCACTCTCCGCAAGGATCGGCCCAGTGGTCCTCGGACGCGCTGGCAACATACACGGGACGCGGTGCGCTCAGAGCCACAAGTGCGTTCTGGTCTACGGGGAACTCGCCGTCGCGGTTTGAATATTTCGCGAATGCGGGGATGAACCAGTAAGGGAAGCGGTTGTAGATGGCCTCGAATGTCTCGCCAAACATGCGAGCGTTTGTAGCGGCACCGCAGCATCCTGAGTTGTTGGAGATCACGAGCGAGAAGCGCTCATCGTTGGCACCGGCCCAAAGAGCGGTCTTGCCAAGGCGTGAGTGCCCTATGACCGCAAGCCTGTCCATATCGACCTCGGGAAGGGTCGCAAGGTAGTCTGCCATCGCGCTGAGGCCCATTGCCCATGCGGATATGCACCCCCACTCGTCAGCAGGCTTGTACCAGCTGCGCACAGAGGCGGATTCGGTTTCATACTCATCGCCGTCCGGCTCGATCGAAGCATGGAAGGCGACAGCTATTCCGAAGCCCTCGTCAGCAATGGCCTCATAAGGCAGTTCATACCGGGTGCCGTCGAAGGAATCCTGGATTGAACGGAAATTGAGTGCAACGAAGCAGGGAATCTTTCCGGCATGGTTGACGGGAAGATGGAGCATCATCTCGAACTTGTGCTGCCCGGCTGCATCGAGGTACACCCAGATGCGGCGGCGGAGAACCTTGCCGCCATAAACGAGCGAATCAGGGGCGCTGAGGCCGAAATGCATGTCTGCAGGTCTCGCAGGCACCTTTCCGAACATCTCGCTCTCATAGATGGCCTTGATCTCCGGGCGGCGCTTCCTCTCCCACTGACGTGCTGTCCTGACGGCATTGCCGTCGTTGCAGACAAGCACATCGGGTAATGTATATCCTGTAACCGGAGCCCTGTCGTCAGGATCGATCTCGTAACGGGAGATGGCTCCCGGGCCCGAAGGCTGTGCCATTGCCGAGAAGGCAACGATGCATGCTGCTGAAATGATAGTTAATCTCTTCATTGGTCTTTCAGTGTTGTTTCGTGCAAATATACGCCATTTAGGAAGTAAATCCCAAACGATTCATTATCTTTGCACAGCAAAAAGATCACATAATATGAAAAAGACAGCACTCCTTATCTCTGCAATCATGATTCTCATCTCTTCTCTGAACGCCAGCGCACAGCTCGTCAGCGGAAAGAGAGGCTCCGATGATTTCAATATCGGCATTGCAGGCTACACCTATCGCGAATTCTCACTCGAGCAGACTCTCGAATTCCTCAAGAGTCTGGATGTCAAATACTTCTCCGTCAAGGACTGGTGGCTTCCCCTCGATTCCACCAAGGAGCAGATGGACGCCTTCAAGGCAAAATGTGCAGAATACGGCATAGAGGGATACACCCTTGGCCCCATCTACATGCACAGCACAGAAGATGTGGACAGAACCTTCGCATACGCCCAGAGATACGGTACCGACATGTTCATCGGCGTTCCCGACTATGAAATCATAGACTATGTGATTGCAAAGGTCAAGGAAACCGGCATCAAGGTCGCAATCCACACCCACGGACCCGACGGGGCAGCATTCCCTGACATCCGCACCGTAGTGGAGAAGGTTGGCGACCCCAGCCTCGGCGTAGGCTGCTGCATGGACCTCGGACACACTATCCGCATGGGCTACAATGTTGCCAAGGACATCGTCAAGTACAGAAAGTGGATCTATGACATCCACATCAAGGACGAGACTGCAGCCTCAAAGGAGGGCGAGACCTGGGAGATGGGCCGCGGAATCATCGATTTCAAGCCTATCGTAAAGGCTCTCAGGAAGATAGGATACACCGGAAAACTCTCTCTCGAGTTCGAGAAGGGCGGTGATGATCCGCAACCCGGAGTTGCCGAGTCGATCGGTTATCTGCGCGGAGTCTGCGACTGCACGAAGTAGATATCACAGCGCCAGGCAGGTTCTAAATCTCCCAGTCGTTTGCCACGCTGAGCAGCACCTGAGTCAGGTAGGGATAGCGCGCGAAGGGCTCGGAACAGAGCTCGCGCAGGCACTGCCTGACGGGAGGCAGGCAGTCAAGGAAGATCTGCTTGCGCTCGAATATGCCACGGAATCCGTATGCGCCGCATTCCTGAAGCAGGCGCACCAGTGTTATCAGGCGATAGCGCTCGTAGAACTCGTCCACTGAAGGAACGGGGGCAAACTCACGCAAGGCATCGATATATGTCATCTCAAGTTCTCGGCGCATGCCTGCGCTGAAGTGAGTACCTGCATTCCAGAGAAACGACGCAAGGTCATACTGGACCGGGCCGCGGCGGCCACCCTGGAAGTCGATGAAGCAGGGCTCGCCGTCTTTGATCATGACGTTGCGTGCCTGAAAGTCGCGGTACATGAAAGTATTGCCGATGCCCTGCAGGGAATCCTCGCGCAGACGGTCGAAGTCATCCTGCAGCCTGATCTCGTCAAACTCGAGGCCGGTGAACTTCAGAAAATCGTATTTGAAATAATTGAGGTCGAAATTGACCATCCTGGCGTTGAACGCCTTGTCGGGGAAGCAGACGTCCCAGTCAAGCCCTTCGGCCACCCTGTGCTGCACTGCGGGCAGAATTGCAATGGTGTCCTTGAGCCATTTCATCTCCTGCGGGCCATACTCCCCGGAAGCTATGGCAGGCTTCAGCAGTTCGAAAAGCTGGCCGTCACCAAGGTCTTCCTGAATGTATGCCATGCCGTCGTCAGACACCCCGTACACAGCCGGTGCATGAAGGCCGTGCGAGCAGAAAGATGCATCGATGGCAAGAAATGCCCTGTTCTCCTTCGGATTTGTACCTATGCATCCTATGACCACCCCGCCTGAACCGGTGATCCTGTAATACTTGCGGGCGCTGCCTGAAAGAGGCAGAAGGGTGGCGGATGCAGGCTCGGAGCCGCACCAGCGCCTGTAAAGTTCTGTAAGACGTTCCATACAGTACAAATTTACCCGTTTTTTGCGGATTGCCAAAAAACAAGTAAATTTGCAGTTTATATGAAATATATCAGCAGATTATGGTTCCCTGTTGCAGTCATGGCAACAGCCGCGTCCGGAGTTTTCGGGCTTGGAAGTACCCGCGTGCATACTGCCATAGCCCCTGCTGAAATCAGTGCGCAGGACACAGTCATATACCCCCACGACGGCTACAAGCAGCGCCGCGGCACCCTGGATCTGGGAGATTACCAGCTGGCCGACAGCCTCTTGAGGGACGACTACACCGAAGTCGCAGACACCATGCCGCACCTCACCGCGAGGGACACCATAAAGGTTCCCGATTCCCTGCGATACACAGACCCTTTCCGCTACAGATACTATGTGGCTCTCATCGACTCCCTGACACACGTGACCGTCTGCGACTCGCTCAGACGCAGCTCCGACTCGCTCAGGACCTCGGGTGACACTCTCATCGCCCGCTATCGCCTGAACCACAGTCTTTCAGACTCCATAAAGTCCGGAGAGGAATACCTGAAGGCAAGGCTCGACTCCATGGACTGGCGCAAGGTCGACTCCATCTATCTGGCCGACTCCGCAGCCTTGGCAAAGGCCAGGTTCGAGCAGTGGTGGAGGTCCCTGAGCCGCAAGGAGCAGAAGGCCTGGACGGCAGAGCAGAAGCTCCCCATAAAGCTGGCGCAGATGGACAGCCTCAAGAAGGCAAAGGAGAAGAGACAGGCAGAGAAGGACTCGATAACGGAGGCGACCCCGCGAATTCTCGAGACCTACTATCTCCCTGACAGCCTGCTGTACAAGCGGATAATCCACTGGACAGTGGACCAGGATTTCCACAAGCTGACCAACATCCCGATAGACACCACCTACAACTACCACCTGTTCGACGACAAGCCCTGGATCAGAAAGGACGTGAATGCGACATGGCTGGGCGTGGACGGTTCACCCGTACAGATGTACAACTGGTTCAAGCGCGAAACCGAGGATGGGGTCGACTTCTACAACGCACTCCAGGCTTGGACGTACAATCCGTCCACCCTGCCGCACTACAACTCCAAGACTCCGTACACCGAGCTCGCGTATTACGGAACCTTGCTCGCAAGCCGCAGCAAGGAAATCGACGACATCCACTTCCTGACAACCCAGAACATACTTCCAAGCCTCAACTTCAGCATACTGTATGACAGATTCGGAGGCGGCGGATATCTTGAGAACCAGGAAACCAAGAACAAGACCTTCGCCGTAGACGTGAACTATCTGGGCAAGAAGTACATGGCCCACGGAGGCTACATCTACAACATGGTGCAGCAGGGCGAGAACGGCGGTATTCAGGACAACATGTGGATACGCGACACCGTGATCGAAGCCAGGGAGATAGACATTGCCCTGAAAAAAGCCAGCAGCCTTGTCAAGAAGAACACCCTGTACCTCGACCAGCAGCTCAGAATCCCGTTCAACTTCATCAACAGGATAAGGTCGAAGAAGGACAGCACCATAGTGTTCAACGCGGATTCCCTCGACAGGGACATCACCACGGCATTCCTCGGCCACAGCACGGAATTCACACAATTCAAGCGCCAGTACAAGGACGAGATCGGATTGACCGAGACCTTTGCCAGAGAATTCTACAACAACCAGTTCAACTGGAATCCCACCCGCAGCGCGGATTCGCTCGGGGTCACGAAGTTCGACAACAAGGTATTCATGAGGCTCCAGCCCTGGGCGGCAGATGCCGCTGTCTCAAAGCTTGACGTGGGCGTGGGCGACCTCATGATGCACTACTTCGACAGCACCAGCATCAGGCCCAGTGTCCACAAGGAAAACTC
Organism: Candidatus Cryptobacteroides choladohippi; assembly: GCA_018065985.1. Taxonomy (GTDB): domain Bacteria; phylum Bacteroidota; class Bacteroidia; order Bacteroidales; family UBA932; genus Cryptobacteroides; species Cryptobacteroides choladohippi. The sequence continues at coordinate 42,847 of JAGHSF010000026.1, read as the reverse complement.
GCTGTACGCCTATGCCGGCGCCGAGGGCCAGTTGTTCCGCGGAGCAGTCAACTGGGACGCCAGGGGTAAGTTCTTCATCGCCGGCATCAAGGCCGCCGACTTCAGCATAGAGGCCAATGCAGGCATGAACATTTACCCGTTCCGCCGGGCAAAGAAGAGCCCCATAAGCCTCACCGCCCACTTCGAAACCTCTCTGCAGGAGCCAAACTACTATCAGAAGTACATACAGACCAACCACTTCAAATGGGAGAACTCCTTCGGGAAGATTTCCACGACGAAGATCCAGGCCCGCCTGAGCATCCCCCATTGGAAACTTGATGCGGGTGTCGGATACGCCCTGCTGGCAAACAACATCTACTACGACAACCTTGGTGTGGCACGCCAGAATGCAAATGCGATGAGCGTTCTCTCGGCCGACCTTCGCAAGGATTTCGCGTTCGGGCCGTTCCATCTCGACAACAAGGCTCTGTTCCAGCTGTCGTCAGATCAGGAGGTACTCCCTCTGCCGACCTTGGCCCTCAACCTGAGGTGGTACTTCCAGTTCGTTCTGCAGAAGGACGAGACCAAAACGAAGAACATCCTTGTGATGCAGGTGGGAGCAAACGCATTCTGCAACACAGCCTGGTACGCTCCCGCATGGAATCCTGCGCTGGGCGTATTCCACAACCAGAACAAGGAGCTTTACAACAACGGCCCGTTCTTCGACGTATTCATCAACGCGCAGTGGAAGAGAGCCGTCATATTCATCAAATACCAGAATGCCGGAGGCGGCTGGCCCATGCGCAAGGCCGATTACTTCAGCGCAGACCACTACATTGTGGGAACCAACGGCATGAACGGTCTGAAGCTGGGCCTCTACTGGCCATTCTATACCCAGCCTCATCATAACAAGAAGATGAGCAGTGGCGCTTCCGGTGGCGGCGCAAGGTCGTCCGGAGGATCGTCCGGAAGTTCATCGGCCTCTGCAGGCATGATGGGCGGCGGCAGCATGATGGGCGGCGGAGCAGGCCGCGGACTGAGAACTGCCGACAGATAGGGATGGACAGACTCGAAAGGACAATGATTGCATTGGCGCTCACATTGATTGCGGGCGTTTTTGCCATGTCCCGATTCATACCTGACGCCCCCGAGGAGGACCAGCGGCGCAAGAGCTTCTGCGCAGCCATCGAGATGTCGGCCTACAGAGACACCTCGAAGGCTCTCGGAATCGGGTACAACTACATGATGCTCAGGGAATTCGCAAAAGACATGGAGATGGCCGACACCATTGAGCTCTGCCCCGCGGGCCAAAGCCGCTCGGACTCTCTGCTGACAGGTGCCATCGACATACTCGTGCTCCCATACAGCGACAGCATCCATATCGAAGGCACAGCCGCATCCTCACCTGTTGACAGCATAAGCATGTGGGTTGTCAGAGCCGGCGACAGGGATCTTCTTGCCGACATCGACTCCTGGCTGGAGGAATGCCGTGCCTCAGGACGGTTCAACTCCGTGAAAGACAGATACCTCAGGCACAGTTCCCCCTACCGCTGCGGCAGAAGAGGATGGATATCCCCCTACGATTCTCTGATCAAAGTGCATGCGGACAGCATAGGATGGGACTGGAGGATGATGGCCGCGCTCATATACAAGGAATCCAGGTTCCACATCGAGGCGATATCGGCACGAGGAGCGACGGGACTCATGCAGCTGATGCCTGCAACAGCCCGGAGGATGGGCTTCGAGGAGCTTGTTGACCCGGAAAAGAGCATCCAGGCCGGCGCAAGGCTGCTCGGCAGGCTGTCCAACCGCTACAGAGACATGGCTGCCGACCGTGACGAACTGGAGAAGTTTGTACTTGCCGCCTACAACGCAGGCACAGGCCGCCTTCGCGACTGCATCCACCTCGCCAGGCAGAAGGGCATGGAGCCCCGCTACTGGGACGACATACTCGCCGTGCTCCCCGAGATGCGGGACAGCACCATCCTCGACAACGAGGATGTACAGCTTGGCATCTTCAAGGGAGAGGAAACCGCTTCCTATGTGAACACCATTATCAACATATACGATTGCTTCAAAAACATATGTCCGTGATGGCAGCCGGGTCATTCATAGCACACAAACTCCGATTCAAGGAAAGACTGTCCGCAGGAGCGATAGCCATATCATTCTTCATAATGATAGTGGCCGTGGCCATATCTGCTGGTTTCCGGGAGGAGATCAGGAGCGGCGTATCCGGTGTCAGCGGCGACATCCTGCTGTCAGCTTCCGGCTTCAGCTACTACGGAGAAGATGAGTCGATATCGGAGAATCAGTCATATCTGCCCGAGATAAAGGCGTATCCCGGCGTGGAGGAGATCAAACCAGCAGTATACAGAGCCGGCATAGTACGCAACGGGCAGGACATTGCCGGCGTGGTATTCAAAGGTGTCGAAAGCAGCGATTCCACACTGCATGCCAGAGTGCCGGACCACCTTGCCACACAGCTGGGTCTCACGAAAGGTGACAGGATGCTCAGCTATTTCATAGGCAGCAAGGTCAAGATGAGGAACTTCACCGTCGAGGAAGTCTACGACAGCCTGCTCGATACAGATGACGCCCAGATAGTCTATGTTCCAATCAGCGACATGCAACGCCTTAACGACTGGGACGAGAACGAGGTTTCCTCTCTGGAAATCACCCTGGACAAGCGACACAACACGCGTGAGGGAATAAGGGAAGCCACAGCAGCCATAGGCAGCATATGCTCCCTCAGCGCAGGACCCGACGACGACATTCCAATTGCACAGGCCTCCACAGAACGGTTCTCGACACTGTTCGACTGGCTCGACCTGATAGACTTCAATGTGTCGGCCATACTGATACTGATGACCATTGTGGCGGGGTTCAACATGATTTCCGGACTGCTGATAATGCTGCTCAGGAACACCTCCACCATAGGCACGCTGAAAGCCATGGGAATGACGTCCAGAGGCATTGCGGGCGTATTCCTGCGCGTCAGCGCACGCATCGTGCTGAAAGGTTTGCTGGTCGGGAACGCGGCTGCGCTGCTGTTCTGCCTCATCCAGGGCACGACCCACCTCATCAGGCTCAACCCGGCAAACTACTTCGTAAGCTTCGTGCCGGTAAGCGTGAATGTTCCCGGTGTCATTCTGGCTGACATTCTTGCATTTGCAGCGATCATGCTGCTGCTTGCGCTGCCGTCCGTATTCATCTCGAAAGTGGATCCGGCCCAGACCATGCGCAGCGAATAGAGGCCGCTGCTACTTCTTCTTCCCGGAAGCCATCTTCTTCTCGAGAATCTGCATGTTCCTGTTTGCGGCAACGTCGGCGGGGTCGAGCTTGAGCGCCTTCCTGTAGAATGACTGGGCCTTCCTGTAGTTGTTCTTTCCAATGAACCAGTAGGAGCCGATATTGCCGACGAAGGCTGCATTCTGGGGATAGAGTTTGTTCATCTTCTGGGAGATCGCAAGGAAGAGCTCGTATCCGTTGGGCGTCCCTATCTTGAAGAACGACGAGCAGTATTCCTGGACTATGTCGACGAACTCGTCTTCAGACAGGTCCTCGCCATTATACTTCCATGCCGGATGGGAAGCGGTGTTGCGGTCTATCATACTGACCAGTTCGGCATATGCCAGGTCCGGACTCTCCTTCTCGTATGCAAAGAGCGACGAGATCTTGTCGAGACGGTACTGGATGTCGTCAGGATGACAGCTGATGGCTTTGTCTATGGCATTCTGGCTGCGCGCGAAGAGAGAATCGACGAACATTGTCTCCTCGAAAAAGTGCACATCGCGGCCAAGGGAATCCGGAAGGGTGAGAATCGGCTTTTTTCCAAGATATCTGTCTTCATCCTTCTTCACCACCTCGGTGCTCTGTCCCTTCATGTAGAAGTAGAGGAAACGGGCCTCGAGCATGCTACCATCCTCCGGGAAAGCCTCTTCCCACTTGTCGATTATGGGCTCCACGCCTACTCCGGCAGCTCCCAGCATCTTAACCTGGCGCTGGTACCTTGCGAGGAATTCTTCCGAGCTCTGGGCGGATGCCAGTGCACTGACAAGCAGCATTGCTGCAACGATAACGGTTCTTTTCATCTTATGTCCATCAATATTCTTCTGGCCTGCGGGTAGAGGTTGTTGCACCTGCGGCCGATGTTCTTAACGAATCCAAGGGGTATGCCCTTGTATGTGACCAATATGTATCCCAGAGGCGCATCAGGCAGGAAAATGGAATCCCTGTGCAGGAAACCGAGCGCCGTGGGCTTGTCGAGGTCCGCTTCGGGGTACTGGCCTCTGGGGAAGTCGAGACTGAGTGCCCAGTCGGCGTCAGGGACGAAATCCTTTCCCTTCTGCTCACCTTTCTTCAGCCCCATGCGCTCCGGACGGAGCACATTCAGGGCGTCATTGCCGTAAAAACCTGAATCGGAGGTCCCATCCTTGACAAGGGCTCCGACCCACTGGCCTTCACCGGGGACCGCACCCACGCGAAGCAGGTTGCCGTGACGCGTCAGGGCAACGCCCCAGTCGGCGAACTCGTTCTCCGGAGTCACGATGCTGCCGCCAAGCTCATTCGCAGCCCATTCGAGGTTGCTGTCGTTCTCGGCATCCTCGTAGGTGCAGGTGCTGTACACGAGAGCACCGCCGGGCTTCAGCGCAGGCCACACATCGGCCAGTATCCTCTTCTGGCGGGCAGCGCAGAGCTGCACCACCTCGGGGCTCCATTCCTCGACGGCACGGGGATCCTTGCGGAACATTCCTTCCCCGCTGCAGGGCACGTCGGCCACGATGATGTCAAAGAAGCCCTCCAGGCGCGCAAAGGCGGCAGGGTCCACATTGGTGACAGCCACGTTGGGATCGCCCCAGCGGGCCACGTTGTCCCTGAGTATGCGGAATCGGTCTTTCATGACCTCGTTGCTCACCAGCAGGAAGTCATTGCCAAAGGCTTCGCGAAGCGAGGCCGCCAGGTCAGTCGTCTTTCCTCCGGGGGCTGCGCAGAGGTCGAGGACGCGGATTGGGGTCCGGGACCGCCCGGAATCTTCTCCGAGGGTACGGGAGAGAGTCTTGCGGAAGATGTGCCCGACGTACATCGCACTGCTGTCCTGCACGTAATAGCATCCAGCATGGAAAAGCGGGTGCAGGGTGAATACGGGGCGTTCCTCCAGGATGTACCCGTACGGGCTCCAGGGCACCTGCCGCGCCCCCTCCAGCATGGGGAGCCCGGCATCCGGCTGCTTGAAAGGATTCAGGCGGACTGCAACTGATGCTGCGTCATTCATGGTCTAGATCATTCCTTCGGGAATATCAGGCATCTTGCCTTCCGATACGTCCACCAGTCCCTGCACAAGCTTGTCGAGTGCCTCCTGGATCTTCTTGCCGAGCATGGCGCGCATCACCATGTTGAGATTCGCGTCAAGCACCACATGGAAATCGGTCCTGCCCGGAAGGGCGGACTCGTCAAAGTGCAGGGCACCGACGAATTCCACGGGGGAGTTCGTACTCACCAGACGGATTGTGCTGTAGGGCACCCTCTCGTCGATCCTGACACCGATCTTGAAGTTCTGGACAGTCGCCCAGAGGTTGTCGAAATCGGCATCGAGGCTGACCTGGGACTGTGCCTGTTCAGGCATCATGCGTGTAAAGTTCCGCATGTCGGTGAAAGCCATGAAAAGTTCCTCCTTTCTGCGGAGAACCTGTCCGTGCTTGCTCTCGTAATGTGCTGTCATATCGCGTATTTTTGCTATTTTTGCGTTCAATCAGGCAAAGATAGCAAATATTATGCACAAGATTTACTTCGAGAAGCGATGCATCATTATCTGCGAGCCGGACGACCAGGCTCTTTCAGACCCCAATGCCATAGAGTTCCACATTTCGGACAGGATTGACCTTCACACCTTCGTCGACATGTTCGAGGCTTCGGGATCGCTCAGCCGCATCTATCTTCCGTGCGACAACACAGAACTGATGTACCGCAGGCTCTGCGCCGAATTCAAGGAAGTGAATGCTGCCGGAGGACTCGTCTGCAACCGTCGCGGAGATTACCTGCTCATCAGCAGAAACGGCCTCTGGGACCTGCCCAAAGGGCATCAGGAAGCCGGGGAGGACATCAGCCTGACCGCAATGCGCGAGGTTCAGGAGGAAACGGGAGTCGAGCAGCTCGAACTCGGAGACCTCATCTGCATCACTGACCACTGCTACATACGCGGAGGGGTATGGCATCTGAAACATACCTGGTGGTACAACATGCTATACACAAATCCCGTGGACCTGACCCCACAGAGGGAAGAGGACATTGCAAAGGCAGCATGGGTGGCAAAGTCAAGCCTGCCGCCATTCCTCAAAAACACCTACCCTTCGATACTTGAGGTATTCAAAGAGGCGAAAGTGTGAAACTTTTTGCGGGAGTTGTCCGTATATATAAAAGTTTTTTTATTTCGGACAAATGAAACTATCTCAATTCAACTTTCCCCTCACCAAAGAAAGGATAGCCACCGAACCCACACGCTGGCGCGATGAATGCAAGCTCATGGTTCTTCACAAGAAGACCGGAGAGATCGAACACAGGCAGTTCAAGGACATCATAGAATATTTCGGAAAGGGAGACCGCTTCGTCCTCAACGACACGAAAGTCTTCCCCGCCAAGCTCTGCGGCAAGAAAGAGAAGACTGGTGCCGACATAATGGTATTCCTGCTCCGCGAGCTCAACCGCGAACAGCGCCTCTGGGACGTAATAGTTGACCCGGCCCGCAAGATCCGTATCGGCAACAAACTCTACTTCGGCGACGACGAGAGCATGGTTGCGGAAGTGATCGACAACACCACTTCCCGCGGCAGAACCCTCCGCTTCCTCTACGACGGACCGTACGAGGAGTTCAAGGAGGCCCTCTTCGCCCTTGGAAAGACGCCCGTTCCCGAGTGGGTCAAGGAAGACCCCACCCCCGAGGATGCAGAGAACTTCCAGACCATCTTCGCAAAGCATGAGGGTGCCGTAAGCGCCCCCGCAGCGAGCATGCACTTCAGCCGCGAACTGCTCAACCGCATGATACTCGCCGACATAGAGAAGTCTTTCATCACCGTGCACATGGGAATAGGACATTTCCGCACAGTCGACGTCGAGGACCTCAGCAAGCACCGCATGGACTGCGAGAGGATGATCATCTCAGAGAAGGCGGCCGAGGAGATCAACTCCACAAAGAGAGCCGGCCACAAGATCTGCGCAGTGGGCGTGACCGTAATCCGTGCGCTCGAGACGAACGTCACCACCCTGAACGAAATCCGTCCGACCGACACCTGGACCAACAAGTTCATCTTCCCTCCCTACGAATTCAGCATCCCCGATGCGATCGTATCGAACTTCCACCTTCCCGAGTCCACGATGCTCATGAACATAGCCGCATTCGGAGGCTTCGAGAAAGTGATGAACGCATACAACGTCGCTCTCGAGAACGACTACCGCTTCGGCCCCTACGGCGACGCGATGCTCATCATAGACTGACACATTTTAGACAATAATGGAAAAAGCCGGCTGAAGACCGGCTTTTTTCGTATCTTTGGACCGGGACTCTTGAATTATGAAAAATGGACAAGGAACAGGAAACCGTCAGCGCGCTGGCGCTGAACCGCATCTTCGGATACGAACCGAAGATTTCGAAGCTCCTGATTGACCGTCTCGGGTCCGCAGGTGCAATCTTCTCAAAATCAAAGGACGAAATCGAGCTTATATTCGGCCCGTACAGCAAAAAATCCCCGGAAATCACAAGCGAAGCCCTTGACAGGGCCGCCGAGGAACTGCAAAGGCTGAGGGCTCAAGGCTGCGACTTCATATCCATCACCGACGACGCCTACCCGGCGCTGCTGAAGGAATGCGAGGACCCGCCTGCAGGGCTGTATGTCAGGAGCACCACGGCTCCGGAGTCCATCTTCCCCAAGGGTCCGTACGTCTCAATAGTGGGCACCAGGGACATCTCTCCCTACGGAAGGGAGTGGTGCGGCAGGATAGTCCGCACCCTTGCCATGGCACCGGCGCCACCCGTGATAGTGAGCGGCTTCGCCATAGGCGTCGACATAAACGCCCATCTGGCGGCTCTCGACGCGGGACTCCCGACCATAGCGGTACTGCCAGTGGGCATAGACGACGTGTATCCGCGGAGACACAGGGCCATAGCAGAAAGGCTCGCCGCGACCCCCGGATGCGCCCTGGTGTCGGATTACCCGCCGGGAACGACGGCCCAGGCCGCGAACTTCCTGAGGCGGAACAGGATAATAGCCGGGATGAGCCAGGGCACCATACTGGTCGAGTCGAAGATGCGGGGAGGCGGCACCATGACAGCCGGGCTTGCCGCCAGCTACGGAAGGGATGTGTTTGCACTCCCAGGAAGGATTGACGACCTGCGCTCCCAGGGCTGCAACAGGCTGATAGCCGAGAAGATAGCCGAGCCTGTCCACTCCCTCGGGACACTGCAGGAGACTCTTGGCCTGGGCAGGTTCTCCCGCATACGCAAGACTGACATTGCAGAGGAGGTGGCCCGGCGCCTGGGCGGGAAGCTCAACGGGCGCCAGACAAGGCTCCTGCAGGAGACGGCACTTCACATCAAGGAGAACCGGGGCGTCACTCCCGACGAGATATGCCAGGCTCTGGGAATCAGCTACCAGGATGCCGCATTCGCAACCGGCATGCTGGAAAGTGAGGGGATAATAGTGACTGACCTCCTCCTGAGGTGCTCAATCAATGCCAAAATTGATTAATTTTGTATTCAGTATGGAATTCATAGACACGCATACGCACAACTATGACGAGGCCTACGCAGGCTGTGAGGACGAGGTCATCGGTCGCGCCGTCGCCTCCGGGGTCACAAAACTCCTCCAGGCCGACGTCGACTCGAAGGAAAGGGAGGCCATGTTCAGGCTTTGTGAAAGGCACCCCGGCGTGCTCCACCCCATGCTCGGACTCTATCCGGGCTCGGTGCAGGCAGACTGGAAGGAGGAAATCGACGCCATGCTCCCCTACCGGTCCAGGGGCGTCGTGGCCGTAGGCGAAATCGGGCTCGACTACCACTATTGCGAAGACACCAGGGATCTGCAGAAGGAGGCCTTCCGCACCCAGCTGGAACTCGCCGCGCAGTGGGACTTACCCGTCAACATCCACCTGCGGGACGCCACGGAAGACTTCCTCACCATAATCAGGGACTGCGCCCATCTCGGCCTGAGAGGCAATCTGCACGCATTCAGCGGCAGCCTCGAGACCTTCCGGCAACTTGAGAGATACGGCGACTGGTATGTTGGCATCGGAGGTGTCGTGACCTTCAAGAATTCCGGGATAGGCAGGCAGATCGCCGACTTCCCCCTCGACAGGATACTTCTGGAGACCGACTCCCCCTACCTTACCCCCACCCCGCACCGCGGCGAGAGGAACGAAAGTTCATACATCCCTCTGATAGCGGCGTTCATCGCTGAAAGGAAGGGCATCAGCATAGGGGAAGTGGCCGCTCAGACCACGCAGAACGCAAAAAAACTATTCGGCATATGAGATTGTTCAGGGATTTGCAGGCCAAGGCATCGGCAGTGCTGCTGATTTATACCGGCGGCACCATAGGAATGAAGGAGAGATCCGGCGAGGAGGGTCTGGTCCCCTTCGATTTCGGCGGAATAGCAGACGAAGTGCCGGAACTGCGCAAGTTTGCCTGCCGCATCGACAGCTTCACCTTCGACCCCCTCATTGATTCATCCGACGTGGAACCAGCTCTGTGGCAGCAGCTTGCAAGACTGATCAAGGAACGCTACGATGCCTATGACGGCTTTGTGATCCTCCATGGGACAGACACCATGGCCTACAGCGCATCGGCCCTCAGCTTCATGCTGGACGGGCTCAGGAAACCTGTCATCTTCACAGGCAGCCAGCTCCCCATCGACAGGCCCCGCACCGACGGCAAGGAGAACCTGATTTCCAGCGTGGAGATAGCCACGGCCAAGGATGACGAAGGCCGGGCGCTCGTTCCCGAAGTGTGCATCTTCTTTGATTCCAAGCTTCTCAGAGGCAACCGGAGCACAAAGGTGAACGCCACGGGATTCGATGCCTTTGCGTCACCCAACTACCCGGCTCTAGCCACCGCCGGAATCAACATCAAATACAACAACAGGAGCATACACTACGGGAGCGAAAAGGGTCGCGGGCTGAAGATAGAGACCAGCCTGGACACCAGGGTCTCCATCCTGAAGGTGCACCCGGGCATAACCGAGCAGGTTGTGCGCGACATCCTTCTCGGATCGCAGACAAGAGCCGTGATCATAGAGACTTACGGGTCCGGCAACGCCATCTCAAAGGACTGGTTCCTGGACATCATCAGAGAGTCGTCCGCAAGTGGCAAGATACTGATCAACGTCACCCAGTGCCTGAGCGGCGACGTCAACATGAACCTGTATGCCACAGGCCGGGCGCTGAAAAACGCGGGAGTGGTTTCAGGCTACGACTGCACTACCGAAGCGGCTCTGGGAAAATTATTTTATCTGATGGGAACATGCAATGATAATGAGCAAGTTAAGCTTCTTATGGAGCGAAATCTGAAAGGCGAAATTTCAAAATAGTTATTGCCGAATGAAATATTTTTGCTAAATTGCGATGCTTTATTGGATATTTTACTATTTAATTAATACATTTTTTAACACATCTTATGAAAAAGTTTTTCATGACTCTTGCAGCAGTTGCCTCAATGGTTTTCTCTGCAAACATCGCTTTCGCTCAGGATGGTGCACCTCAGTCACTTGCTGAACTGACAGCAGCCCAGCCCGAGGTTCCTCTTTTCCAGGCAATCAAGAGCTACTTCATCCAGGGTGGTGCGACCTTCATGGCCCTCATCATCATCTGCCTTATCATCGGTCTTGCTCTCTCTATCGAGCGCATCCTCACCCTTTCATTCGCAAAGAAGAACCCTACAGTTCTTGTAAACAAGGTTAAGGACGCTCTCAAGAAGGGTGGCAAGGACGAGGCCATCAAGGTTTGCGAGGCTACCAAGGGTCCCGTTGCTGACATGATGCAGCAGGGTCTCAAGCACCTTGACGAGGATCTCGACGTAATCGAGGCCAGCGTTGTTTCCGAGGGTGAAGTTCAGCAGGCTGAGAACGAGAAGGGCCTTTCATGGATCTCTCTCTTCATCGGTATCTCTCCCTCTCTCGGATTCCTCGGTACCGTTATCGGTATGGTACAGGCATTCGACGCCATCGAGTCTGCAGGTGACATCTCTCCTAACATCGTCGCAGGTGGTATGAAGGTCGCTTTGATCACCACTATCGGTGGTTTGATCGTAGCCATGATTCTCCAGGTGTTCTACAACTACATCCTCTCAAAGATCGAGAACCTTTCAAAGGATATGACAAGTTCTTCACTGAACTTCATGGATGCAGTTAGAGAGTACAAGAAGAAATAATTGATTCGAACCGCATAAACTCATTTGAAATGGATAAGAAACGTTTTAATATCTTCAAATGGATTATGCTGGCTATGATTATTGTCAGTGTCGCAATCCTCGTCCTCGGCTTCGCCATCGGATTTGAGGCTAACGACGGCAAGTTCACCGACATCCTTCTCAACTGGGCATACGCAGTACTTGTAATAGCAGTACTTGCCTGGGTTCTTGTCGGCGCAATTGTAGCTTTAAAGAATAATCCCAAGAGCCTTGTCAAGATCGGCATCGGGCTCGTAGCAATAGCCGCAGTGGTTTTCTTGGTTTACATCATGTCTCCGGGTGCTCCCGCCATGAATATGACCAAGCAGCTTGAACAGAGCGTTCTCAAGCTTACTGACACCATTCTCAATCTCTGCTACTTCACCGGTGGCATCGCAATCCTCTCTATCATTGCAGGTGAGATTGTAATGGCTATACGTAACAAGAAAGCATAATAAGACAGAACAACTATGGGTAAGAAAAGAAAAGTACCTCAGATGAACACCAGTTCAACGGCGGATATCGCATTCCTGCTGCTGTGCTACTTCCTCATGACAACAACCATGGGAACACAGACAGGTCTGTCACGTCGTCTTCCTCCTATGCCTGACAAGAACCAGAAGACAGAGGACCAGAAGGTAAACCGCCGCAACATCATCGTGGTAAAGATCAACTCTGCCGACAGAATCCTGGCAGGAACAGAGCCTATAGATGTTAGTCAGCTTAAAGATAAGATCAAGGAATTCCTTACCAACCCTCTTAACAGAGAAGACCTCCCCGAGAAGGAGCTGACTGATATCGAAGGATTCGGCCAGTACGCAGTTTCAAAGGGCGTCATCTCGCTCCAGAACGACCGTGGTACAAGCTACAAGGCTTACATCGCAGTTCAGAACGAGCTCGTTAAGGCAGTGAATGAAATCCGCGACGATTTCGCAAGAGCACACTTCGGAAAGGTTTACAATGCACTTGACGAAGAGCAGCAGGGAATCGTCCGCAAGGCAATACCTCAGAACATTTCAGAGGCCGAGCCTAAGGATGTAGGTAAGAGAAGATAGTAACAGGAGGATAATATTATGGCAAGATTCGGTAGCAACAACAACAAAGAGGTGCCTGCAGTAACTTCAAGCTCCCTCTCCGATATCGTATTTATGCTTCTGTTCTTCTTCATGGTGACAACGCAGATGCGTGAGACCGAGAACAAGGTCATGGTCACCATTCCCGAAGCTTCAGAAGTAGTCAAACTCGAAAGAAAGGACCTCGCTTCAGTCATCAACATCGGTACACCTACCCGCCAGTATCAGGCACAGTACGGTACCGAGGCTCGTATCCAGCTGAACGACTCTTTCAAGAGTGTGGACGACATCCGCGACTTCATCGCAGCAGAACGTGATTCCAGATCAGAAAGTGACAGGCAGCTTATGCAGGTCAACATCAGAGCTGACCAGGACGTCAGAATGGGTATCATTACAGATGTAAAGCAGGAACTGAGACGTTGCTCAGCCCTGAAGATCATGTACTCAGCTAGAAAAGGCCAGTAAACATAAAGGCTTAACTTATATGAGCAGCCCCCTTTAATGAGGGCTGCTTTTTAAAATCCAGCAATAGAAAACAATGGAAGTACTCCGCAGCAAAGTTAAAGACCTTCTGCAGATGCAGGCAGGCCAGAAAGTCCTTGCCAAAGGTTGGGTCAGGACAAAAAGAGGCAACAAGGAAATAGCCTTCATAGCCCTCAACGACGGTTCGTCAATCAAGAACATACAGATAGTGGTTGACAAAAACGCAGAAACAGAGCCTATACTCTCCAAGATAAGTACAGGCGCATGCATCGGCGTGACAGGCAATCTGGTAGAATCCGTCGGCAGCGGGCAGGCAGTCGAGATCCACGCACAGTCGATTGAAATCTATGGTGAGTGCGATCCCATGCGCTATCCTCTCCAGAAGAAAGACACCTCATTCGAGTACCTCCGCACTGTTGCGCACATGCGTCCCCGCACCAACACCTTCGGTGCCGTTCTCCGCATGCGCAGCCAGATGGCATATGCCATCCACGAGTATTTCCACTCAAAGGGTTTCGTATACCTCAACACTCCCCTCATCACCGCATCTGACTGCGAGGGTGCAGGACAGATGTTCCAGGTAACGACCCTTGACCTTAACAACGTTCCCAAAAACAAGAAGGGACAGCCTGACTTTGCCAAGGACTTCTTCGGCAAGCAGACCAGCCTTACAGTGAGCGGCCAGCTCGAAGGAGAGCTTGGTGCAACCGCTCTCGGAGAGATCTACACCTTCGGTCCCACCTTCCGTGCAGAGAACTCCAACACTCCGCGCCACCTTGCAGAGTTCTGGATGATAGAGCCTGAAATGGCATTCTACGACATCAAGGACAACATGGACCTTGCAGAGGACTTCATCAAGCACCTTGTAAAGTACGCGCTGGACAATTGCTACGACGACATCAAATTCCTCAATGACCGCTACGACAACGAGCTTATCGAGCGCCTTCAGGGCGTTATCGGCACAGAGTTCGTGCGTCTGGAGTATACTGAGGGAATCAAGATACTTGAGAAGGCCATCGCTGACGGCGTGAAGTTCGAATACCCCGTATACTGGGGCGTAGACCTCCAGAGCGAGCACGAGCGCTACCTTGTGGAGCAGCACTTCAAGAAGCCCGTCATCCTCACCGGATATCCCAAAGAGATCAAGGCCTTCTACATGAAACAGGACCCGGACGGCAAGACCGTACGCGCAATGGATGTCCTCTTCCCGAAGATCGGCGAGATCATAGGCGGAAGCGAGCGCGAGTCTGACCTCGCAAAGCTCGAGGCACGCGTGGACGAACTCGGAATGAGCCGCAAGAATCTTGAGTGGTACATCGACACAAGGCGCTTCGGCAGCTGCCCTCACAGTGGATTCGGACTTGGATTCGAGCGTCTTCTCCTCTTCGTCACCGGTATGCAGAACATACGTGACGTCATCCCCTTCCCCCGCACCCCGAAGAACTGCGAATACTAGCATATGTTGGTCATAGGCATAGCAGGCGGCTCAGGCAGCGGCAAGACCACGGTGGTGAAGGCCATCACGGAGAACCTGAAGCAGAAGGTGGTGGTAATCCCCCAGGATTGCTACTACAAAGACTCCAGCAACCTCACCGATGAGGAAAAGCGCAATCACAACTTCGACCACCCGGATGCAATAGAATGGGATCTTCTGTGCTCCCAGCTCAAGGATCTGAAGGAAGGCAAGGCTATCGATCAGCCCATCTACTCATTCATCTCCTGCGGTCGTCTGAAAGATACCAAGAAAGTGGAGCCTGCAGATGTGATAATCATCGAGGGCATACTCATTTTCACCTGCAAGAAGCTCAGGGACCAGATGGATATCAAGATCTTCGTTGACGCTGACGACGACGACCGGCTCATGCGCGTCATGGCACGCGACATTGCCGAACGCGGAAAGGACGTACATTGGGTGATCGAGCGCTACAGCCGCACCGTCAAGCCGATGTATCTCCAGTTCATCGAGCCCAGCAAGCGCTATGCCGACATAATCATCCCGCAGGGCGGGCATAACAAGGTTGCAATAGACGTAATCTCTGCAACCATAGAAAAATCTTTAGCAGGCCAGCAGTGAAAAGGAAACTGAGCCAGGAACAGAAAGCAGGATTGTACACTACCGTGATCATTCATCTCGGCATAGTGATCATCCTACTTGCTGCCGGTCTGCATATCAACTTGCAGAGAGAGAACTCGTTCGTTCTGGACTTCTCCAAGATGGAGGAGATGGAGCGCATGCAGGAAGAGATCGCCAAGCTTGAGAAGGAGGCCGAGATGCAGCAGGCAATTGCGGAAAAGCTCCAGCGTGAGCTCGGGAACACCCCCTCCGTACGCAATGTTGCAGTTGACAGATCCTCGCTGAAGGATGACCGCGGCACCGACGCCGACCAGCTCTACAAAGATGCCGAGAGGCTCCAGAAGGAACTGAATTCAGGCTACGAACTGCCTGAAGAAGACGTTGCAGAGGCAAGTCCGGCAAAGAAACAGGAATCCAAGCCGGCTGAGCAGCATTACAGCGGCCCTTCCGTAGTGTCTTACTCTCTTGATGGAAGAAAGGCCAGCAAGCTTCCTATCCCCGCCTACCGATGCATGGGCGCAGGACGCGTCACGGTTCTTATTGTGGTGGATCCCGCCGGCACAGTAATCGGCGCAAAGGTGGACGAGTCAGTCTCAAGTTCAGACGGATGCCTCAGGGCATTCGCAATAAGGGCGGCCAGAATGAGCAAATTCTCGGCTTCCGCCTCCGCACCTGCAAAGCAGGCAGGAAACATTGTCTACGAGTTCATAGCGCAGTAGACGCTACTCCCCCATCGCTTTCTTGAAGATATCATCTGTCTGAAGATACAGATGATAGAACGCCTTGTCGCCAAGTTTCGAGTAGCGTCCGACAAGAGCCCTTACCTGAGTGAGCATATACTGCTTCTCATCCTTCCATTCGAGGGCATCCGGCACAAGTCCATCCTTTGCTTTGGCGTAATCAAGGAAGGCAGCCTCGATACCTGCCCTGTCAAGGTACTTCAGCAGCGAATCATAGTCCTCGATGGCCTGCAGCTCAGACTTGTGTCTGTCGAAGTATGCGGATGCGAAACGCATCGGAGTGGCCTTCCTGTTGCAGGCGATATAGAACTGGCTGGCCTTGGTAGTGTCAACCGGCACGAATACGTCAGGGATGATTCCACCCTTTGAAACGTCCATGCTGTCGGCCTCCATCATCTCTCCGGTACCATAGCGCTCGAATACCTCATAGTTGTAGTCGTCGGTATACGGCTTCTGGATGCATCTGCCGCTAGGGGTATAGAAACGCGCCACAGTGATGCGCACACCTGAACCGTCGGTGAAATATATGGGCTCCTGCACGAGGCCCTTGCCGAATGAGCGGCGTCCGACTATCCTGGCGCGGCCGTTGTCCTGCATGGCACCGGCAAAGATCTCGCTTGAGGAAGCGGACCCGTCGTCGATAAGGACCGTAAGACCTACGTCCTGCAGCAATCCCTTGCCGGATGCATTGTAGGTATCTCTCTTGCGGTGAAGGCCTTCCATATACACTATGTTGGCTCCCTTGGGGAGGAACTGGTCGGCAAGCGCCAGAGCCTGGTCAAGGAAGCCTCCGGAATTGCCGCGCAGGTCGAAGATCATGTGCGTCATGCCAGCGGCCATCAGATCCAAGGTAGCCTTGGCGAACTCGGAATATGTGGTGCGGGCGAATTTGCTGAGGCGGAGATACCCGGTGGTGTCATTCACCATGAAGGCTGCATCCACGCTGTGGGTAGGGATCTTGCCACGCGTGATCTCAAAGGGAATGACTTCCCTGCCGCGACCGACCGTGATGTTGACCCTGGTGCCTGCAGGACCCTTCATCCTGCGTACCATGCTGTCCTGGGGGAACTTGACTCCGGCAATGACCTTGTCATCAACCTTAAGCAGGCGGTCACCCACCTGTAGACCGATCTTCTCGGACGGACCTCCTGGAATGACCTCCAGCACTATGGCCGTGTCGTTGGGGACGTTGAACTGGATGCCAATGCCTTCGAACTGACCTGCAAGGTCGTCCTCAGAGTCCTTGAGGACCTCGGGCTGCATGTATATCGTATGGGGGTCCAGAGCGGCCAGAGCGGCCGTGATGGCCGCATCGGTAACCTTCTTGTGGTCGATGGTGTCGACGTAGTTCCTGTCGAGGCTCTCCAGCACCAGATTGAGCTTGCGCCAATCCACATACTCAGCGCGAAGGCGCTGTCTGTTCTGGTTGATTCTGAAGGCTGTGAATACTGAACCTGCACCGATGAGCACACCGAGCAGGGCTATGATGACTGTTTCCTTACGCATTTGTCAATCTACCTTTTCAACTTCGATACCGGCCCTGCGGAGAAGATCGACTCCGTCGGTCAGCCTGTATTCATCCCTATAGACAACTCTCTTGATTCCTGACTGGATTATGAGCTTGGCGCACTCGATGCAGGGAGATGCCGTGACATACAGGGTAGCACCCTGGGAACTGTTGCCGGACTGAGCCACCTTGGAGATGGCATTCGCCTCTGCATGGAGGACATAAGGCTTGGTAATGCCGTTCTCGTCCTCACAGACGTTCTCGAACCCCGAAGGAGTCCCATTGTACCCGTCAGATATGATCATCTTGTCCTTGACCAGCAGTGCTCCCACCTGGCGTCGCTTGCAGTAGGAATTCTTGGCCCATACAGATGCCATTTCAATGTATCTTGAGTCGAATTTTTCCATTCTAGTTCCTTTGATAGAGATATCGCTTGATGTTGCGCTTGGGCGTACGTTCAAAGTCTTCCGTCATGAACTCGATCTTCTTTATCTGGGCATACACGGGAAGATGGTGGTTTATTTCCGGCAGACTGTCGGAAAGACGTTTCTGCACATCCTCTGCAGAAAGGCCGTCAAGCCCACCCTGAGCGAAATCAGGATAGATGAGTGCCGTGAGGGCACCGCCATCATCTATCACAAGAGACTCCGTGACATACTGCACGTTGTTTATCACTGCCTCAAGCTCCTCAGGATAGATATTCTGGCCCGAAGGTCCGAGGATCATGCACTTTGAACGGCCGCGCAGATACAGATATCCGTCCTTGTCGACAACGCCCATGTCTCCGGTCCTGAACCAGCCGTCTTCGGTGAATGACATGCCTGTCGCCTCCTCGTTCTTGTAATATCCGAGGAATACATTGTCTCCCCTGACCTGGATCTCTCCGGGAATCTTGAATGGATCCTGGGAGTCTATTCTCACTTCGCAGCCCGTAATCGCCATTCCGCATGAACCCATCCTGGTCCTGTTCCACTTGCAGTAGGTGATAAGAGGGGCACACTCCGTCATGCCGTAGCCCACGGTGAACGGGAAGCTGATTTTGCGGAAGAAAGCCTCCACCTCAGGGTTGAAAGCGGCGCCTCCGAGTATGACCTCGGCGAAATTGCCTCCGAATGCCTCAATAAGGCCATTACGTATCTTCTTGAATATAAGCCGATTGACTAACGGGATACGTATGAGTTTGCTGTATTTCTCGGCAATTGGCTTGATCTGGGACTTGTAAACCTTCTCGATGATGAGAGGCACGGCGATGATAATGTCGGGATGGATGTCCGCAAAAGCATTCATGATGATCTTGGGACTGGGAACCCTGTTCAGGAAATAGACATGGGCGCCTATTGTCATCTCGAAGAGGAACTCGAACATCATTCCATACATATGGGCCGACGGAAGCATCGAGACCACTTTGGAGTTGCAGTCCATCTGGGGCTCCGCGGTGGTACCGGCGAATGCCACGTTGCAAAGGAGTGCACGATACGGAATCATCACACCCTTCGAGAACCCTGAGGTGCCGGATGTGTAGTTGATGATTGCCAGTTCGTCGGGCCTGTCTTCATTCCAGTGTATGTCCTCGGGACGTATTCCGTCAGGATACCTGCTTTCCATCAGTTCAGAGATCTTCTGGCACCGTTCAAGCACGGCCTGGTCCTTGGCATACACATATTCAAGATTGTTCACCAGCGCCGCAAGCCTGAGTTCCGGCATTCCGGATACGTCGAGACCTTCCCAGATGGACTCCCCGACAAGAAGTATCTTCGCTTCCGAATGGTTTACAAGGTTCTGCACACTGTCCGGAGTGAACTCATGAAGGATAGGCACCGGCACTGCACCATATGTGAGTGCCGCAAGGAAGCATACCCCCCAGTTGGCCTGGTTTCGGGCGCAGACTGCAACCTTGTCTCCCTTTGAAAGCCCGCACTCCCCGAAAGCGAGGTGCAGGGACACAATCTTCGAGGCAAGGTCCGCATATGTATAGGTGTCACCCTGATAGTTGGAGAGCGCAGCGCGACTCCAATTGTTACGGAAACTGTCCTCAAGCTGTTTATTCAGTGGTTTGTACTCCATATCTTATTCCTTTGGGATCCCAGCTTAGCCGGCGGTCCGGTCTATACACTACAAAATGGCAGTTCCTGTACTGCCAGTCATCTTCGGCCATGCGATCCTCGCAGTCCAGGAATGACTGCACAGCAGAATCCGTGCCGTATATATTCCATCCGTCAAGGACGGCAAACGAAAGGTCAGGGATGGCGAACAGCTCTCCGTAGAGGGACTGAAGGAAGCCGGGGAAAGGATTCTCCAGCACTCCGGTATTCTCGCCCGCCTTTGCCGGACGCGCCAGCATGAGCTTGCTCCCGGCCCTGCACACGAATGCGATTTCCTTGATATCCTGCTCCTTCTCCCATGCCAGGGGGCTCTTTCCGCATGCAGACTTGATCTCGTCGATGCGTTTCCGATACTTTGTCAGCTTGACGCTGGCGTCCATATAGGCCTCGAACTTCTCCCTGAAGCCATCGACGACAGGCTGCGCCACGGCAAAGTCGGTATCGGCGGGAAGTATGCTTCCGAGCCTGCTCTCGGCAAAGGGAAGGTCTGCGATTGCATTGGTGTAATGCTCCATCGAAGGGCCAAACACCACGTCGACATCCAGCTGCTTCTGCGAATTCACACCGAAGACGGTCCAGTCGGCCGACTTCTGAAGGAAGCGTATGAGCTCCGTGCGTCCGACAAAACCCTTGAGGAAGCTCTTTGGAATCGACTTGTCGAGGCCGGAGTTGCGAAGATAGATGGTTCCACGGCTATTCCCGGCCTTTTGCGTCGCCTCCTTGAACATGGGAGCGTCATAGATCGAGGTCAAGCCCTCTATGTGCCTCATCACGGCAGGCATGGTTGCATCCGCACGGGTGATGATTATGGCGGAGCGCTCCCCTTCGGCCCAGCCGTTCGGGAAGAAACGGGCGTGCAGGCCAAGGGTGTCAGCCTGGGCGACAAGGGAAAGTATGGAATCGGTGGTATCGGCAGGGGCCCTGCCTGCATCGATGGACAGCACCGGCTCCAGGCGGCCGCTATATACATAGGAAAGGACGCAGCGTGCATTCTTCAGGTGACCCAGTTCAAGTCTGGCTATCGCACATGTCGAATCAGGCATGAAGGCGAATACGTCGGAACAGCGGTCGAAGTCCATGACTACAAGGGCATCAGAGGGCACCGTGCGCAACAGCGGAGAGACTTCACGCTGCTGCTGGGGCGACTGCGCACATGATACAGCCATAAAAACAGCTGCAAGGTAGGAAAATACACGCCATTTGGTCATAACATACAAATATAGCAATATTCTTTGATTATGAATTTCCCAATATTTAAGTAAATTTGCACGAATTTTATAATAGTATGCAAGATATTAGAAACATAGCCATCATTGCGCATGTCGACCACGGCAAGACAACCCTTGTCGACCGCATGATCTACCAGGCAAATCTGGTCCGCCAGCCCGAGAATCTGGGCCAGCTCATCCTTGACAACAACGACCTCGAGCGTGAGCGCGGCATCACCATCCTGGCCAAGAACGTATCAGTGATATACAAGGGCGTCAAGATCAACATCATCGACACTCCGGGCCACTCCGACTTCGGCGGAGAGGTGGAGCGCGTGCTCAACATGGCAGACGGCGTGCTGCTGCTCGTCGACGCGTTCGAAGGCTGCATGCCTCAGACGCGCTTCGTGCTCCAGAAAGCCCTCGAGATGGGAAAGAAGCCCATCGTGGTCATCAACAAGGTCGACAAGCCCAACTGCCGCCCCGACGAAGTGCAGGAAGAGGTATTCGACCTCATGTTCAACCTCAACGCAACCGAGGAGCAGCTCGACTTCGCAACCGTATACGGCTCAGCAAAGCAGGGCTGGATGTCACTGGACTGGAAGCAGCCCACATCCGACATCACCCCCCTGCTCGACACCATTCTCGAGCAGATCCCTGCACCCAAGATTGTAGAAGGCACACCCCAGATGCTCATCTCATCTCTGGAGTACTCGCCCTACGTAGGACGTATCGCAGTGGGTCGCGTGACCCGCGGCACCATAGTTTCAGGCAGCAACATAAGCCTCTGCAAGCGCTACGACGTCGTCCAGAAGCAGAAGGTCAAGCAGCTCATGGTATTCGAAGGACTGGGCAAGGCTCCCACCGAGCAGGTTCAGTGCGGAGACATCTGCGCAGTGGTCGGCATCGACGGATTCGAGATCGGAGACACCATCGCCGACTACGAGAACCCCGAGGCTCTTCCTCCCATCGCAGTCGACGAGCCTACGATGAGCATGCTCTTCACCATCAACAACTCACCTTTCTTCGGAAAGGACGGCAAGTTCGTGACCTCCCGCCACCTCAAGGAGCGCCTCGAGAAGGAGCTTGAGAAGAACCTTGCACTTCGGGTAAAGCCCGGTCTCACCGCCGATTCGTTCGTGGTTTACGGCCGAGGCGTGCTCCATCTGTCAGTTCTCATCGAGACCATGCGCCGCGAGGGATTCGAGCTCCAGGTCGGCCAGCCCAAGGTCCTCGACAAGACCATAGGCGGCCAGAGGTGCGAGCCTATCGAGGAACTCTCCATCGAGGTTCCCGAGGAGTTCGTAGGAGCAGCCATCGAGATTTCGACACGCCGCAAGGGTGCTCTCGTGCACATGGAACCCCGCGGTGACCGCACTCTGCTTGAGTTCGAGATCCCGACACGAGGACTCATGGGACTTCGCAGCAACCTGCTCACCGCTTCTCAGGGCGAGGCCATCGTTGCCCACCGCTTCAAGGAATACCAGCCTTTCAAGGGCGAGATCGAGCGCCGCAACAACGGTTCTCTCGTATCTCTCGAGACAGGCGAGGCAATCGCATACTCAATGAACAAGCTCCTTGACCGCGGACGCTTCTTCGTCGAGCCCGGCGAGCCCATTTACGGAGGCCAGGTAGTCGGCGAGCATACCCGCGAGCGCGACCTCAACATCAACATCTGCAAGACAAAGAAGCTCACCAACGTGCGCGCTGCCGGCTCGGATGAGAAGATCATTCTGCCTCCCGCAATCAAGTTCTCACTTGAGGAAGCTCTCGAATACATCCAGGAAGACGAGATGGTGGAAATCACCCCTCACGCCATGAGAATACGCAAAATTCTCCTTGATCCTCTTGCCCGCAAAAGAAATAGCGACAGTGAAGATTGTTAAACGAAAAATTTTTATTAACTTTGCAACCCTTTATAGTAAAACTGATTGGTTTAGCCTCGGGTAAAACCGAGTTTTCCTGGCGGGCTGACCATGAGTTCTTTGAGAAATTTGACAATTCGGAGATTCTCGACGCCGACCTGGAAGTCAATGCTCTTGTAACCAACCACGGAGTTACAATTGACGTCGAATGCACAATAGATGGCACGGTAACCGTCCCTTGCGACAGATGTCTTGATGACCTTCAGATCCCCGTAGAAACCGAATTTTCAGAGACTTACGTACCGGAAGGAGACGACATCGACCTAAGTCAGGACGTCTACGACTTCGTATGTATCGCACTTCCCATGCAGAGAGTGCACGAAAACGAAGAGGACTGCAATCAGGAAACTTTAAAGTATTTGAGCAAATAATAAATTTTAAAATAGTTAACTATGGCACATCCGAAACACAAAATCTCCAAGCAACGCAGAGACAAGCGTCGTACCCACGACTTTGCACCCGTCCCTACCCTTGCAACATGCCCTAACTGCGGCGCAACGGTGATGTATCACTGCGTTTGCCCCGAGTGTGGTTACTACAGAGGACGTCAGATCATCGTCAAGAACGACGCTGAGTAAGACATCCGTCTTAACGGTCCCTTAGTTCAACGGATAGAACGAAGGTTTCCTAAACCTTAAATACAGGTTCGATTCCTGTAGGGACTACAAAAGAGCATCGCAAAAGCGGTGCTCTTTTTGCAATTCATCAAGTCTATGAAAGTCGACAATTTCCAGAAGAAAGTATTCCAGGCCGTGGCAATGATTCCGAAAGGGAGGGTCGCCAGTTATGCTCAGGTGGCGGAGCTGGCAGGCTTCCCGGGAGCAGCGCGGGCCGTCGGGAATGCCATTCACCTCAACAGCGACCCGTCAAAGGTTCCCTGCCACAGGGTGGTCTGCTCAGACGGCACCCTCGGCAGCGGTTATGCCTTCGGGGGTCCCGTGAAGCAGATGGAAAGGCTGGAAGGCGAAGGGGTAGCCTTCAGGAACGGCAAAGTGGACATGGCCAGATGCAGCATCGTCACCGAGGACCATCCACTGGAGCCTTTCCTCCCGGAGAACGGCAAGGTGCTCTTTCTCGGCAGTTTCCCGCCGCCCAGGGCACGCTGGTCAATGGAGTTCTTCTACCCCAATCCGCAGAACGACTTCTGGCGGATACAGGGGCTCATCCACTGCGGAGATTCCGGATATCTGCTTGCTGAGGGCAGGAAAGGCTTCGACTGCACCAGAGTCAGGGCACTCTGCCGGGAAAAGGGGCTCGCCTTCTTCGACACCGCATCGAGGGTATGCCGACTGAAGGGCAACGCCAGCGACGAGTTCCTCGTGATACTGCGCCCGGCGGACATACGGGGCATGCTAGACGCGATGCCCCTTTGCAGGACAATCGTCACCACCGGAGGAAAGTCCTCCGAGGAGTTCATGAAAATTCTGCACAATGAAGGGCTTCAGGATGTGGTGCCTCCGCAGGTGGGCGGATTTACCGACATTTCAGCGTACGGCAGGGATATGCGCTGGTGGCGGATGCCATCATCGTCCAGAGCCTTCCCGATGAGACTGGAGGAAAAGACAGCCTGCTACAGCAAGGTGTTTGAACAGATCAATTGATGACTATGACTGCGCCGTCTCCCTCTGTGAGTGAAATGACGCCGGACTTGTATGCCTTTGACCTGGCCTTGGCCTTGTAGTTGATGACCTTTTCCGATTTCCTGCCTCCGTGCAGGACGGAAACCGATGCCGGAGAGTTGAACATTGAAGCTATGGCATTGAGATCAAGCTGGTAAGGAGTCTGCTCTGCGTTGACGGCTGCGACATACCATACCCCATCTTTCTCTCGTGCGATGACAGCATATTTTCCGGGATAGCCGTCAATGAATCTGATGTCATCCCAGGTGACGGGAACTTCACGCATAAAATCGACTGCATAGGCCAGGGAGTCCGCCACAATGTCATCCGGAGCCAGGGCGAAGTTCTGGACAGGGCTCTGGAAGAGAACCGCAGTGGCCAGTTCGAAGTCATCGGTAGTGCGGCGCAGTGTTCCATGCTCATTGTCCCTGCTCAGATGCCTGTGCAGGATAGTGCCGCCGAAATCCATTGATCCTGTCGCGTTTCTGACGAACGGGAGTATCGTGGCATTCTGCGCCTCGATATCGCATTCCTCCTGCCCGAAGACAAGATTCTCGGAACTGCGCACAGCCTCGCTGCTCACATAGTTCGGGTACATCCTCTCCCAACCACGAGGAATAGTCGCGCCATGGAAGATGCACATCAGGCCATAGTCGTTTGCATCGCTGAGAATCGCCTCATACAGACGGATTGTCTCCTGCTTGTCTCCGGCAAAGAAATCGACCTTGATACCCTTGACGTTGTTCTCCTTGAGCCATTTCATCTCCTTCTTGCGGACAATCGGATTCTCCATCAGGTTGACGGGACTTTGATAGATGTCGTTCCAGTAGCCGCTGGATGAGTACCACAGGAAGACGTCGACATTTCTGGAGTTGGCGTACCTGATGAGTTCTTCCATCTTGTCATGGCCGATATTCTTGTCCCAGTAATTGTCAATGAGGACATACTGATAGCCGAGTTCATGGGCAAGATCGATATACGCAACCTGGTCATCCCAGTTTATGGACCCGTCCTGCCACAACAACCAGCTCCATGTGCTCCTCCCGTACTTGTAATCGGCACCCGGCTCATACAGTTGCTCTGCCACATCCCAGGTGACCGTACTTTCTGCAACAGGTTCAAGAGTGCTGCCAACGGCAATTGTGCGCCATGGAGTCGAGCCCGGGAGCGAGAAAGCCGGCTCTGCGGATCCAAGGCCATCGTTCTCACCAGGCATGGGAAACCCGATCTGGAAACCGCCTTCCTTCCAATCAAGAAGCCGGCATCCGCAGTACTGGCTGCATGTGCCGGATTCGCACACGAGGGCCCAGCCGTCTTCCCCTATCTTGAAAAGGCAAGGGAAGGTGAAACCGTTACCGTATTCCGATTTTTCGGTGAGCGGTCTGTCAAGGGCATAATGTTCTTCGTATGACGGCTTGGTGCGCCGCCACCCGCTCATCGCGTCGCACTGCGAAGTGAGGAATGTGGTAGTCTGCGCAGGAAAATTGAAAGTGGTTTTCTCCTCAAGGATCGTGATGCCAGCCCATGAAGGATTATCGATGATGTATCTGAAAGCCACGTCGGTGTCACTGACCCGGAACTCGACCTTGAATGAATCCGAGAATGTACAGATCAGAGTGTTGGCCTCTTTCCTGACGGAGCTTTTCTTTATGCTGTTCATATTGTAATCGTAAGCGGTCCTGCCGTTCACGGCTTCGGTCATCCTTGCATCGGAGAAATCCCCTCTGTTTGTATTCAGGCCAAGTCTTGACGGATTGAGGATTGTCTTCCCATCAAGCAAAACCGAATACATGGCATCTTCGGTTACAGTCACCTTCAGCCTCCCGTCGGGGCTGCACACCGTTTTCGGCTGGGCACAAATTGCCGAGCTGATGAGAATCAATGATAAAATGGCTAATCTCTTCATATCTATAATATTTTAAATCCTACCACACCTTTATCCTGCTGACGGTGGCCGTACCGAACGGACCGGCGAAAGTACAGGACTGCCTCTGCGTTCCGTTGTAATCCCTGTCAATGCAGATCGGTGAACCGTCCGCGTTCTCGTATGCGCAGTTGCTCAGCTTTGCGTAGCCAAGACGGCTTCCGTCCTGCAAGGCTCCGACCTCCGCGGCTGTCATGCCGTCAATGCTGAGCCATACCCCATTCTCATTCTCCTCTACCGCAACATCGGGGGTTCGGCATTCCATATTTCCCTCCGCCATGACCGGCCACTCGGCATCGGCATAAGCATTCAGGCCATATGCCGATTCAGGATTGTTCCCCAAGAAGAAAATATTGTTGATGAAGCGGTTGTCCGAACCTGTGATCCTGTACACGCCCTTGAGCTCGGTCATATGGGCAAGATGATATGGCGTATACCTGTCATCGGGCTTCATGAAAATGCTGCCTCCGATGATATTGTGAAGATAGGCCCCGCTTTCCGACCAGTCCCATAGTGCACAATCCGATAGCATGATATTGTTGTCGCACACATATGGGCCATGGTCCACTTCATAGAACACATCCATGAGCACATTGTTGTAAAACAGATTGCTTGAAATCCTGGATCCCTGGGCCATCCAGTCCATCCAGATGCCTTTCTGACAATTGTGGATACGGTTATTGTGGATATGGGCATCGATGGCCGCATGCAGTTTGATACCGGAGATCTCCGCGCCGTCGAACTGGCACTTCACCCAGATATCGTGGATGTGGTTGCCGTATATCTCGGCAAAAGAACCACCCATGCTTCCGCAGATTCCCGTCTGCTCGCAATTGCAGATCTCGTTGTTCCTTATTATGTGCGACCCTATGTTTGCCTTCCCCCAGCCCTTGCGGATGGCATTGAGGGTACATTCGATGTACTCGGTCGCTCCGTCGAAATTTCTCTGAGTCCAAAGGTTGTGCCCTGTAGCGGCCTCCTTGCCTATGGAAATGCCATTGCAGCGGGAGTTGCTTATCACGTTGTCCTCGATGATCCAGCCCTTGCTCCAATGGGCACCCACCATACCAACCTGCTCGGCAGTGGGAGCGCCCCACTGAGTTGCAGCCTGGCTGATACGGAATCCTCTGATGGTGAGATAGTTGACCCCCTCCCTGGAAGGATAGAAGCATGTAGGCCTGAATGTCACCTCCACGCATTCCTTACGAGGGTCCGCATCACCGAAACAGGCGTATATCGTGGTGTTGTCAGCATCCACTTCCGCATACCACACAAGCACCGAACCGTCCGGGTCCCGCAGGCTTTTCACGGGCTCGGGACTGGCAACCTGCTCATAGCCGGTTACCTCATAAAGGGAAAGCCCGTTGAGATATACCTCCGCAGTGTGGTGATCCCGTCCGAAACTGTTAAACCAGTCGCCCTCGACAAGCTGCATGAACGGATTGAAGTTCCCGAAGCTCGCGTTAGGGATGACGGCAACCCAGACGCCATCCTTCCGCCTTTTCCAGTTGGACACAGGTTCGGACCCCTTGATCTCGGCGATCTCGCCCTCTGCTGCACGGTAGAGGATGCGGCGGGAGTCGTCAAGCCCACCGTAGAAAGGATCGACCCACTCGCGGTAGACTCCGGCATGAACGGTCACGGTGTCGCCGGGCATGGCCTTCTGTGCCGCGGCGTTGATGGTCTTGAACGGAGCGGATGCAGTGCCGGCGGCCGCGTCACTGCCAGCAGGTGATACATGGAATTCGGTGGCGCCTGCAAGCAGACTCAGGAACAAGGCCGGAACGGCAAGGATATGCTTCATAGAATATTGATTGATGAATTGTACCTCGAGGAGCAATGCTCCTATATGTCAAAGGTAAGCATTATTGCAAAGAATTCAATGGGAATCAATATTCAACAGAGATATGAGCCGTTGTCGAGAGTCTGCCACTTCGCCTTTCATTGTTACATCGGTTGTCACTCTCTACGATAGGGAACGTACAATGAAGGGCAAAAGCACAGCACGTATTATGTCATCTCCGCCATGCGTGGTGATGCCTACCACGTCGTATCCGAGCGATCTTATGCTGAACAAGTCGACCGCTATCTCGTCATCGTCCCCACGTGTCGTGAACCTATAGAAAAGCGTCCGCTTCAAGTTCTCGGCCCTGTACACAATGAGACAATGATCATTTGAGTAGTATGTCCCGTCTATGAGAAGATATATGGGCTGTGACGTATTGATGGACCATGAAGGTGAAGAATCAAGGTATTCGTCGAACCACCTGTGCAACTGCCTTGTACTGTATCCACTGGAGGCTGATATCTCCTCGAGGCTCATCCTTCCTGACACCCACTTCTTGAATCAGCAGAACCTGTTCGATTGTGAGATGTCCTTTCTCCTGGCTGAAAACAGCAATTTACAGTGATTTTACCAACCGTTTTTTGTCAATAATAACACAAAAAACATAAGTCGGCAAAAATTTGATAAGAAAAAAGGCTAAAGTATTGATTCTCAATACTTTAGCCTTAATAATGTGCGCGAGATGAGACTCGAACTCACACAGGTTTTACCCCACTAGCTCCTGAAACTAGCGCGTCTACCATTTCGCCACCCGCGCAAGGATTGGAATGCAAAGATAGCAAAATATTTAGAATATATACGCAAGTGCCACAATAATGTCGCTGGGAAGTACAAAGAATTTGGAACCATGGTCGAGAACTCGGCCGCAACTGGGGCAGGCATAGACTTTATAGACGTCTCTGCCAGCCCAGATTCCGGCTCCAAGGTTAAGATTAAGATGCGGGGAGATCATGTAGGAATATCCGGCCTGGACAGCACTGCCGAAGCGGTCACCTTCAGATGTCTCCTCAGACACCAGCCCACCTGCATTGTATTCCTGGTAGCGCACATGACCGGCCACCCACCAGCCAGAGAAGATATGCCACGGCCAGTATCTGGCTCCTGCCGAAAAGGTTCTCTGTCGGTTCTGCAGGGCATCTTCACCTTCCCCGAACGAAAACGGGTTATATTTCACGCCCGCTTCGGCACTCCAATGGCGGGCAAAGCCATAGGAGGCATCGATGTTCATCGTACCCAGGTTTACATATTCGATCAGGTTGGTCGAAACGGCAAGTTCCTGACCGGCCAGTCCGGCACTGAAGAACAGGGAAAGGATAACGATAAGAAGTTTGTTCATAGTTGTCAATTGTATCGGCCAAAGGCCTGGTTTATGGTACTTTTCATCTGCGGATACAGGCTAAGCAGCTTGTCCTGCAGCTTATCCTTGTCTGTGATGTCGCTCGTGAGCGCATTGAATATCTTGAAGCGGTCAAGTCCCCTGTCGTCAAGATACAGGAAAATCTGGGGAGAGAACCAGAAATTGGTTCCGAACACCACGGATGTGTCAGGGTAACGCTCTCTGTACAACTGGCTCTGCACATAATAGGCCCACATCTCCCCCACCTCGCAGTATCCGTGGTTGGCCTCGGTGCCCACCCCATAAGTCACGAAGCCCGAGGTCACGAAAGATGTCATGATGAACTTGATGTACGGATCCCAGAACGCCTTGCCCACCTGCATGAAATGGCTTGCATGGGCCATTTCATGGACTGTCAGATTGTATACGTCAGAATACGTCTTGGCACTCTTGAGGCCCAGGGTTACGTCAGGCAGGAACATCTTCACCAGCGAGATGTACTCACCCAGAAAGTCCTTGAGCATGGAACCGTCCACAAAGGCGCCCTGCTGCATCATTACTGCACTGCTGGCATTCAGGCGCTGGAACAGCCATATCCTGAGATTCGTGGGAGGCGTCTTGATCCTGACGCCATTGCTCTCGCAGGAACAGTAGTAGTCGTAGCCGGCATTGTTCACGACACTGCGGGTGAAAAGCTTGCGTTCAGAGTTCTGACTTATCACCACATCGACACCTGCGGGGCTGTTCTTTCCAAGAGTCGACATCGACGCCGGTATCAGCAGCAGATTGAACCCTATCGAGAAGCCCTTCTTGTTCTTGAATACCAGCCTGTAGCGTGGCGTGCCCGAGAAACTCTTCTTCATGCTGTAGTTCCCGTCCTCGTCCGTATACGCATTGGCAAACTTCACAAAAGAATTGCAGGAGACCATCACTCCCTTTACACCCAGAGGTTCGTCACTCACCTCGGGATCCATAATAGCAATCCTTCCAGA
Organism: Candidatus Cryptobacteroides choladohippi; assembly: GCA_018065985.1. Taxonomy (GTDB): domain Bacteria; phylum Bacteroidota; class Bacteroidia; order Bacteroidales; family UBA932; genus Cryptobacteroides; species Cryptobacteroides choladohippi. The sequence continues at coordinate 12,605 of JAGHSF010000026.1, read as the reverse complement.
CGGTCCTTCGACGCCCTCTCCTGCCTTGGTCTCGGGAGAGAGCAACGCTTCATTGCCGCTAAGCCTGTAGGCTTCCCTCTCAACCTTCTCCCAATCGATACCATCTCCCTTCGTGGCTGCATTGCCATCCACAATAAAACACTCATCCAACACCTCATAGCGCAAGCCCTCCGGGAAAGAGAAGTCTACAGGCACAACGGCATATTGCCAGGTTATCTCATCATCAGGTATTTCAGGGTCATGGTACCAGTCTCCCTCCCTTTTCACCTCAAAATCCACGGGATGATCCAGGAGCTGGAGCCCAAGGGCCTCCAGCCTTCCGTACTCCTCCTCATCCTTGGGCAGGAAGCGCACATACAGGTCGGTGGGGTCCATGGCCACACGCCCGGCCTTCGTAGGATACAGGGACTCGAGAGCCTTTGTCATGTTGTCAACGGAATACGGGTCCTCAAGCTGGTCACCCAGCACTATCATATCATGGGTGAGATCCCCCAGGATATCCACATTCTCACTTCTTGAGAGGAAGAACTTCTCACTGCATGACGTGGTTGCAAACACGAGCAGAAACACCAGTAACTTTTTCATAGCCGTCTTGTTTTTCAAACGCAAAGGTCGGCAGCAGAAACGGTTTCAGAGGACAATAATCTCTTATGTTACAAAAAATGCCACCCACACGGCTGTGAGGGTGACATCGAAAATTCTACCGACGTCAAAAACGTCAGAAATGTGTGTTTTTACGTATTATTCTACAGGAAGCATCTTTATGAAGTAGCCTCCGACCACGGAACGGGCGGTAAAGCCCACGTGCTCGGGCCTGTCTGTCCATATCCAGTCGGACATCGCCAGACGGTCCACGGTCTCGCATTCGAACTTGTAGATGTAATCGACAAAGTGCTCAAAATCGGCCTTGTTCTCTGCAAGGGTTGCAGTCCAGACTATCCAGTCGGTCTTGGTGTACTCCTTTCTCTCATCAAGAGGCAGACCGTACTCGAGCTCAACCGAAGGGTAGAAGGCAATCTCCTTCCTTGCCACCTCCGCAGGGAACACATTCAAGCCAAGCAGCTTGTCCCAGACAAGGTTGTATTTCTGGCTCCAGCTTGCGGGATTGTCAAACGTACGGCTGTAGTGGTCACCGGCATCGGCCATTCCCATCCAGTCCGCAGCCATCGCCTTTGCGGCATCGGTGTACTTCCCTGCCAGCTCGGCATCGCCGACGCCCTCAGCCATCTGGCCGAATCCCGCCAGAGCCACAATGGCCTTGATGGAAAGATTCGTGTTATGTGCTGAATGGCCGGCAAAGTCATCTGTACAAAGCTGATTGTCAGGATCGAGGCCGAACTGAAGCAGGTAGTCGGCCCAGACCTTGAGCACGTCCCAATGCTTTGACGCGTAGCTGTAGTCCTTGTCGAACCTGCAGATTGCAGCAGCAAGAATAAGCATGTTTCCTGCTTCCTCGACGGGCATATCTCCGCCATAGGTCTGTCCGTTCGCCAGAGGGTAGGTTCCAACGTCGTGCGCGGGGAAAGGCTTGGTCCACATACCGCTCTCGGCATAGTGGAAGATATGGTTCAACAGACCTTTCGCAAGCTCCGTATTATAGAGCAGGAACAGCGGGGCCGAAGGATAGGTCACGTCGACCGTACCGATTGAACCGTTGCTGTCGTTCTCCTTTGAGAGCCAGAGCAGGTCGCCGTCAGGAGACTCCACAAGCTTGTGTGCAGCTATGCACTGGCGATATGCCAGGGCGCAGAGTTCGGCATATTTCCTGCCGCCGGCGGCAGTCGCATCGGAGATCAGCTTGCGGTCGAAGGCATCGCACTTCTTCCGAAGTTCCTCGAACTGAGCGTTTGCAAGCGAGAACTGCTCCTGGATGGTATGGCTGCCATCCCGGTTCCAGTAAGGGCGGAGATTCTCGCCAAAATACTGTATGCTGCATATGTCGTCGTAGCCGACCATGATTCTGCCGGAGATTTCGCCCTTCACGCGTCCAAGGTTCTGGCTGAGGGTCATCACCGGGGCATCGACTTTGATGCTCGCCCCATCCTTCCCGGCTGCAAGGTAGAAGTAGCCCCAGTCGATGCAGACATGGTCGCCCTTTCTGCCCAGTATGTTCTGTTCCCTGGTCCCGGCCTTCAGATACACAAGCTCACCGTCCTCCTCGGCTGAGAGGTCGACATCCTGATACTCTGCATGCCTTGCCCAGTCTCCTGTCGCCTCGAAGGAGATCTTCACGTCATGTGCCCTGCCGTCGTTGGAGGATGCGGTGTAGGAAACATAGTTGACGGGGCGGCTCACCAGATCAAGGTCATCGAGCAGGAGTGGCGCCATGAAGCTGAGCTTGAGGTCCACAGGGCCACAGCTCATGCTGTAGTGGGTCTGGGTCGCCTGCACATCAACGCCATGCTGCACAGCGGCAGATGAGGCCTGGATACCGTGATTGCAGACTGTCATTATGTTGGCATCGATGACTCCGTCGCCCGAGCTGTTGATACATGTGGCGGCAATCACGTTCCTGCCGGCCTTCAGAGTGGCAAGAGCTTCCTTGGGAAGAGGCATATACCCGTCATAGGCCCAGGAGTCGACCCAGTTGGCAACTTCGACTCCGTTGATGTAGATTATGGCATCGTCATCGTGGCTGTAATTGAGGACGACTTCCTTGTCGCAGAGGTCCTCCTCGAGCACAAATTCACGTCTGAACCATATCTGGTCGGTATCCCACTCCGTCATGTAGGGCACATCGGGGTTCAGAATGCCGAAAGGACCGACGCCCTGCTTCCAGCCTTTGGGCTCGTAGTCCTGCGCCATCCACTCTCCGGACGGCTTTCTGGTGGTATATACCGCATTCCAGGCTCTTCTGTCGGAGGTGACAGGCTCGACTGTGCTGATCTTGTCACCCATGAACCTGTAGTCTGTGCCATCTACTGTGAGTATGCCCACAAAGGGGAAATCCTTGCCGGTCCAGTGCTTCACCTGACAGTCATAGAGATTGTCGGCAGCCGACCATGCGCTGGTGAAAGGGTCGATGGTTACAAGAGGATACGCCGAAGCGCGGATGCCGCTGGGCTCATGCTCAACGGTGCACGATGCGACTGCGGCCAGCGCAATCACCGTGCACAGAATGTTTCTGATATTCATAAATATTGGTTAGAAGTAGTTTACGGTCTTCTGCTCTATGGCACCGATAAGATTGTTTCCGAGGCGGCTCACGCCAAAGCGGAAGAGGTCTTTGTTCAGCCAATCCTTTCCGAGAACCGAGGAGACGATGAAGTAGTAGCAGAGCGCATCCTTTGCGGTGGAGATGCCTCCGGCCGCCTTGAATCCGACCTTGCGTCCCGTGACCTCGAAGTACTTGCGTATGCTTTCGCACATCACATATGCGGCTACCGGAGTGGCATTGATGTCCACCTTTCCGGTTGATGTCTTGATAAAGTCAGCACCCGCTTCCATTGCAAGGAACGAAGCCTCGGCAATGAGCTCGGGGATGCGGAGGACCCCGGTCTCAAGTATTACCTTGAGCACAACGCTACGGCCCTGGGCTGCAGCTTCCTCGTCGACAGCTGCACGGACGGCCTTGATCTCATCTGATGCAGCATCATGGTCACCGGCAAGGAATGCATTGAGTGCCAGGACGATATCCACCTCGTCGGCACCATTGCGCACAGCCAGGCGTGCCTCCATCACCTTGACCTCAGGGAAACTCTGGGAAGCGGGGAAGCAGCCGGCCACGGTCGTGACATGGATCTGAGGGGTGTTTCTGTTGTCGCGCACTGTGGCTGCAAAGTTGGGGAACACGCATATCGAGGCAGGAAGAGGATAGCCGGGGAAAGCCTCGGGAATGCCGTTGGTCTTGTTCACCAGTTTGATGACAGAAGCTTCCGTATCCTGGGGATGCAGCGTGGTCAGGTCCATCATGGAAAAGCACCTGACAAGTGCGTCCGGCGAACTCATGTTGTCAAGATTAGCTGCAATGGACTGAATGCTGCCTGCAATCATCTCCTCATCGGGAGTGTATCCGTACTTCTCGGAAAGTTTCATATGTAGTCAAGTTTTTATCTGTATGTCGAATCCTTCATCTATCAGCGGCTGCACAAGGGATCGCATCTCCCCGGCGCTGAATTTTCTCAGGCCTGCCTGAGGAGTCGGGCGGTCTATCGTATATACCATTATCTGCCTTGGGCGCAGACTGCGCACGATGTCCATCCACCCGTTCAGAACCTCCGGGTCGGAAGAGTCGAAGTCGTCGCTTGCAAGGAACATTGTCTGAAGTATGAAATCCCCGTTGAACGCCCTGAGCGCCTCGACCGTGGCACCTGTGTCGTAGCCCTTGTATGGGCGGTTGATCTTCGCTGAAAGCGCGGTAGTGGGTGCATCGATCTTGAGTATGGGGTTGTCCACCTTCCGGAGAGCCGCCACAACTTCGGGGCGGGTCAGCATGGTTGCGTTCGACAGCACCGAAACCTTTGCCTGAGGATAATATATGTCCCGCAGGGCGATGGTATCGTCAATGATGGCGGGGAACTCGGGATTGAGGGTAGGTTCGCCGTCGCCTGAGAATGTGATGGAGTCGATAGCTATGCCGTCAAGCATGCAGGAGCAAAGTTTGTCCTCAAGAGCGGAACGCACCTGTGCGGCAGTAGGGATGGCCTTGTCTTCCCGGCCGTCATCATTCCATCCGCATTCGCAATATATGCAGTCGAAATTGCACAGCTTGCCTTTCGTGGGCAGCAGATTGATGCCCAGCGAAGATCCCAGCCTGCGGGACCTGATTGGTCCGAATACCGTTTCCTCCCTTATCATCTTTACTCAGTCATTGGGGCCTTGGCCATTCTTGAAGGCATTCTTTCGGGCTTGTCGCTTTCACGTGTCTCATGCTGTGCCCTGTGGACCTTCCTCTCGATCTTCGCCCGCAGTTCAGCCTCCGCTGCATTGGCTATGCTGTCAAGACGGGCCAGGCTGTCGACCCTTGCAAGGCTGTCGAGGACGAGGCTGTCGATTCCGGCAATGCTGTCCGGACAAGCCAGGCTGTCAAGTGTCACGCTGTCCCTCCTGTACCAGAGTATGGCCGAATCGGACCAGATGAGCGAATCGGCATTGAAGTCCTTGACCCTGTATCCCCGGATTGCCTTGTTGGCATTGTTGATGCCATCTATCACAGCCTGCATGTCAAGCAGTTCCTGAGCCTTCCGGTCAAGTATCGCCTTTGCGTTCTCGAACACCTTCACAAAGTCGTCCGGTTTGTACATGTACTTGTCGACCGTAGCTATGTAATCCTCCGTGGTATACCCGAACTTGTTGAAGACGGGCTCGTAGAACAGAGTCGTATCGGCGGTCTTATGGGCATCCGGGTGCTCTCTCAACCATTCGTCGGCCATGAACATCTCGGCATATATCTGAGAGAGTTTGGCCTCGGGTATGATCCTGACCTTGCTTCCGCAGGACACGATGCACGCAAGCAGCACCGCGGCAGCGACGACATATGCAGAGAAACGTTTCATGCTATCTCAGAATTGCTCCGAACTGTGACTGGAAGGCCTTGAGAAGCCTGTCCATAACTCTTTCAGTATCCTGGTCGGTAAGTGTCTTGTCGGGGTCCTGGATTATGAAGCTGAGAGCATACTGCTTCTTGCCTTCAGGTATCTTGTCTCCACGGTAGACATCGAACAGGCCGACCTGCTTGAGAAGCTTGCCTGCCGCCTTGAACGCAGCGGCACGAAGTGCATCGTAGCCGACACCCTCGTCGAGCAGGAGGGCAAGGTCCCTGCGGACTTCGGGGAACTTGGGCATTTCCTTGAATGCAACCTTGTCCCTCTTCACGAGTTCGAACAGCACCTGCCAGTTGATCTCAGCGGCGAAGACGGGCTGCTTGATGCCGAAGCGCTTTGCAAGTGCGGGAGCGATCTGTCCCATTGTGGCAACGACCTTTCCCTGTCCGGGGAGTTTGTATACTGTTCCCTCTGACCATACGTCAGCAGGAGCGGCATCCATCCACATCTTGTAGAGGTCGGCGCCGTAGCGCTTGAGAAGGAGCTCCACGTAACCCTTGAGCTGGAAGAAGTTGCTCTTTCCAGCCTCGGTGCGCCAGCTCTTCTCCGGGGTACCCGTGAGCATGAGGCAGAAGCACTGATGCTCCTCGTATCCCTCGACGGTCTCGCCCGACTTCTCGGGAAGTCTCTGATATACCGAGCCGTATTCGAAGGTCCTGATGGAATTGATCTGACGGTTGGCGTTGTATGCCACAACCTCAAGGCCGCCAAGAAGCAGAGTCTGACGCATGACATTCAGATCCTGGCTGAGAGGGTTGACGATTCTCACGCAATGGTCTGCAGGGAACGAACTGAGGTTCGCATAATAGTCTCCCTTGGTCAGAGAGTTGTTCATTATCTCGGTGAAGCCGTTGGCTGCAAGGAAGTTGGAGATGTGGTTCTTGATTGCCTCCGGCTCGGGGCACGGGGTGGCATTCACGCTCATCTTCATATGCTTTGGCAGGGCGATGTTGTCGTATCCGTATATTCGGAGGATCTCCTCAACGACGTCGCACTCGCGATAGACATCGACCATGTAGCTGGGAGCTGCCACGAGGGCACCGTTTGCGCGGCGCTCGATGAACTCGTACTGCAGCGACTCGAGGATGCCTTCGATGACGTCGTGCCCTATGTTCTGGCCAATGAAGGCCTCGATGCGGTCATAGTCAAGCTCGATCTGCCTGCGCTCGATCTTTTCAGGATAGTTCTCGAGAATCCCGCCCACGACGGTACCGCCTGTACACTCCTGGATGAGGGTAACGGCGCGCTTGAGGGCATAGATGGTGATCTCAGGGTCGCATCCACGCTCATAGCGGAAGGATGCATCGGTCTGCAGCTGCTGGCTCTTGCTGGTCTTGCGTATCGATGCGGGATCGAAGTATGCACTCTCCACGAACACATTGGTGGTGGACTCCACGACTCCGCTGTCATCCCCGCCGAATACGCCGGCGATGCACATGGGGCCCGCCGCATTGGCAATCACAAGGTCGGTTGCGGCGAGTTTGCGCTCCACTCCGTCAAGAGTCTTGATGGTCTCGCCGTCGAGGGCGCGGCGCACGATGACCTTTCCGCCTTCGATTTTGTCTGCATCGAAGGTGTGGAGAGGCTGGCCAAGCTCGAAGAGTATGTAGTTGCTGATATCAACGATGCTGTTGATAGGGCGGCTGCCTATGCTGAGCAGCCTCTTCTGCATCCACTCGGGGCTGGGGCCCACCTTTACGCCCTTGATTGTGATTCCGGTATAGCGGGGTGCTCCGTCAGGAGCCTGCACGTCGATCTGGAAACCTTCACCCGCACCTTCAGCGAATGCACTCACATCGGGTCTGCAGAGCTCGCAAGGAATGTTGTTGAGCTTGAGATAAGCATAAATGTCGCGTGCAACGCCCCAGTGAGAGGCAGCATCGACACGATTCGCAGTGATTTCATACTCGATGACAGCCTCTGTCTTGAGATGCAGATATTCCTTTGCGGGAGTGCCGACAACGGCCTCATCGGGAAGGACCATGATGCCATCATGGCTGGCGCCTATGCCAAGTTCATCCTCGGCGCAGATCATGCCGAAGCTCTCGACTCCGCGGATCTTTGACTTCTTGATCTTGAAATCGCCGGGGAGCACCGTACCAAGCTGTGCGAAGAGAACCTTCTGGCCTGCGGCAACGTTGGGAGCGCCGCAAACCACCGTAAGGGGTTCACCTGCACCCGCATCAACCTTGGTGATATGCAGATGGTCTGAATCAGGGTGGGGTTCACATTCAAGGACCTTGGCAACGACAACGCCTGCGAGACCACCGGGAATCTCCTCGGTCTGCTCCACGCCGTCGACCTCAATGCCTATTCCTGTCATCACGTCCGCAATCTGCTGCGGGTCAAGGTCACACTTCAGATAATCCTTGAGCCAATTGTAACTGAGCTTCATATCTACTTTAAATCTTCCGGGTTGAAAAGTTTCTGTATAAATGAGTCTTTGTCAAAGACTTCGATATCATCGATATATTCACCTGTGCCGATGAAGCGCACGGGGATATGGTACTTGTCAGACACTCCCACGACCACTCCGCCCTTGGCAGTGCCGTCGAGCTTGGTCACCACCAGGGAGGTGATGTCGGTTGCGCGCGAGAATTCCTTTGCCTGAGAGAAGGCATTCTGGCCTGTGCTGGCATCCAGAACGAGCATAACGTCATGCGGTGCGTCAGGGACTATCTTGCGGACCGAATTGCGGATCTTGGTAAGCTCGTTCATGAGGTCGATACGGTTGTGAAGACGTCCGGCGGTATCGATAAGCACGACATCGGCGCCTTTTGCAACGGCTGACTTGACAGTATCGTATGCAACCGCAGCGGGATCGGAACCCATCTGCTGCTTGACGATGTCGACGCCGGCCCTCTCAGACCATATGACAAGCTGGTCGACTGCTGCGGCACGGAAAGTGTCTGCTGCGCCGACAACCACCTTCTTGCCCTGTTTGCGATAATAGTTCGCCAGTTTTCCAATGGTCGTTGTCTTGCCCACACCGTTGACGCCTACGACAAGCACGACATAGGGCTTAGCGTCATCCTTGACTGAAGGAGCGGGTTCGATGAGTTTTGAGATTTCGCTGCGAAGAAGGTCAACGAGTTCGTCGAAGGACATATACTTGTCATGCTGAACACGGTCCTCAAGATTGTCGATGATCTTGAGTGTGGTGTCAACGCCCATATCCGACTCTACAAGAGCCTCTTCTATTGCATCAAGGGTATCGTCGTCCACTCGGGACTTGCCAGCGATAGCCCTTCCTATCTTCTGGAAGAAACTGAATGCCATAACACGCAAAGATACAAAAATTATACAGCAAAATGAAGGCCCGGATATTTTCCGAGCCTTCATTTATATACTTAGGTTAAAATTACTTCTTGTTGAAGAAATCCTTTGCCTTTTCTGCCTCTACAAGCTGCTCTGTGAATACGTAAGCACCTGTCTTAGGGGATTTGTCCATGCGAATGCACTTGACCATGCTCTTTGCACCGGCCTTTGCTGCGAATGTTGCGACGGCTTTCTTTGCCATATTCTAATCTCCTATCTTAATTATTTGATTTCACGGTGAACAGTGACCTTCTTTACGCCAGCGTGATACTTGTTACGCTCAAGACGTGTGGGAGTGTTCTTCTTGTTCTTGGTAGTGATGTAACGAGATACCATAGCCTTGCCATTCTCGTCCTTCTCGATGCTCTCAAGGATGACCTGCACCCTGTTGCCTTTTGCTTTCTTTGCCATAATTCTGAAAATTAAACAAGGTTAATCAATCCTTTCTTCTGAGCGTCACGGAGAGTTGCCTCGAGACCGTTCTTCTCGATAATTCTCATACCCTTGCAAGAAACCTTAAGGGTGATGAATCTCTGCTCTTCCTCGCTCCAGAAACGCTTGTTCTTGAGGTTGAGAGAGAAGTCGCGCTTGGTGCGCAGCTTGGAATGGGCAACGTTGTTGCCTTTCATTCTCTTTCTACCAGTTACCTGACAAACTTTTGCCATAATTTTATCTTTTTTATTTTATTTCTAAAACGCGGGGCTGCAAATATCGCTTATAATTTTCTGATTTCCAAACTGATGCTACAGAAATTTAAGGAATCTGCGCCACCTGATATTCTTCGGGAATCTGTACCCGTTGTCTGTTGAGAGCCATATCAGAGCAGGTCTTCCGACAATGTGATCCTCGGGAACGAAGCCCCAGTATCTGGAGTCGAGAGAATTGTGCCTGTTGTCTCCCATCATGAAGTAGTAATCCTGTTTGAAAGTATATTCCCCTGCCTGGAGGGCCTCCTGCACAGAGGCGCCTTCGTAAACTGAGATTATCCTTTCATAAAGCGGAAGGTTTTCCGTTGTGAGCCTGACCGTCTCGCCGGCTTTGGGAATCCACAGGGGGCCGAAGAAATCTCTGGTCCAGCCTGTATCCTCAGTGAAGGGAAATATCTCGCGATAGTCCGCCTCCAGTTCCAGGTTCGGTTCGACGCTTACAACACCAGGCAGTTCCTTGACGGCGGAGAGCATCTCTGCAGTAAGAGGCATTGCCGGATAACCGGGCAGCGCATTGCTGTAATAAAGCTCTTCAATATTGAGTCCGAGTTTCTGTATTGTCTTGGCATTCAGCTTATTGCCGTTCGTCTTGACAACATATGACAACTGGACTCCGGGATAGACCTCCTGCTGCTCGCCGTTGACCCATACAAAGCCATTCCTGACTTCAAGAGTATCGCCGGCAACTGCAACGCAACGTTTTACGTAGTGATCCTTCTTGTCCATCGGCCTGACAACCACTGGACCCAGATTGCGGATCTGTTCGCTTCCGTAGAAACGTTCGAGGGCATGGTAGTCTTCAGCCGGCGAGCGGCGAAGCACCGTATCCCCGTTAGGGAAACCGAATACCACATAATCGCCTTTGCGAACATCCCTGAAGCCCGGCAGACGTCTGTACTTCCATTGAATCTTTGTACTGTAAGATTCCTTTCCGAACATGACGTTGTGCGTGAAGGGCACTGTCAGGGGCGTCTGTGGCATTCTGGCGCCGTATGTCAATTTGCTCACGAAGAGATGATCTCCGGTGTAGAGACTGCTCTCCATCGAGGATGAGGGAATTTTGAATGATTGGAACCAGAACGTGTTGATCAGGGTCACAACCACTACCGCAAAGAGTATGGCATCAAGCCAGTCAAGCAACCAGTTAAGGAACTTGCTCTTTGTGCGGAACTTCTTCCTCTTCCCCACCTTTCGTTATTATTTTACAGAATTGATGATAGCCTCAAATGCCTGAGGGTTATTCATTGCCAGGTCTGCAAGCACCTTGCGGTTGAGTCCGATGTTCTGAGCGTTGAGCTTGCCCATGAACTGAGAATATGACATACCGTACTGACGTGCGGCAGCATTGATTCTCTGGATCCAGAGAGCACGGAAGTTGCGCTTCTTGGCCTTGCGGTCACGATAAGCGTAGGTAAGACCTTTCTCGTAGGTGTTCTTTGCTACTGTCCAGACGTTCTTTCTTGACAGGAAATTACCGCGGGTTCTCTTAAGAATCTTCTTGCGGCGCGCTCTTGAAGCGACTGAGTTGACTGATCTAGGCATAATTCAATACTTTTAGAGAACCAACATTTCATTTACCCTGTTACGATCAGCTTTCTCCAGAAGAGCGAAGTGATCCAGGTTTCTCTTACGTTTTTTGGTCTTCTTGGTGAGGATGTGGCTGTGGTAAGCATGCTTCCTCTTGATCTTTCCCGATCCGGTAAGCGCGAAACGCTTTTTGGCACCGGAGTTGGTTTTAAGCTTTGCCATTGTTTTTAATTTTTATTGTTTGTTGTTTATTGTTACCGCCCGAGGCGGACTATTTCTTTTTGTTCGGGGCAATCATCATATTCATTCTCTTGCCCTCGAGAACAGGCATGTTCTCAGCACGTCCGAACTCTTCAAGTTCAACGGCGAAGCGGAGCAGCTGTTTCTCTCCCTGGTCCTTGAACATGATTGCACGTCCTCTGAAGAATATGGTAGCCTTTACCTTTGAGCCTTCCTGAAGGAACTCACGAGCATGCTTGAGCTTGAACTGGAAGTCGTGCTCGTCGGTATTCGGGCCGAAACGGATCTCCTTGATGACCACCTTTGCGGCGTTGGATTTCATCTCCTTGGCCTTCTTCTTCTGCTGGTACAAGTATTTCTGATAATCCAGAATCTTGCACACGGGAGGATCGACCTTGGCGCTTATCTCCACCAGATCGAGTTCCAGTTCGTCCGCAAGTTTCAGAGCCTTTGAAATCGGATAGATTCCCGGTTCCGGAATGTTGTCACCGACGAGACGCACTTGCGCCGCGCTGATTTCCTCGTTGATATTCAACTCGTTCTCGTCCTTCTTCTGCGCTGTATGCGGATCTGGACGACGTGCTCCGGGTTTGAACGAAGGCTTCGGTCTGTAAGGTGCTGCCATTAAGATAATTCTTCAGCAATCGCTGACTTTAAATAATTAATAACTTGTTCTATGTTCATAGAGCCCTTGTCCGCACCTTCCTGGCGCACTGACACGGTACCCTCTGCAACTTCTTTTTCTCCGACGATCATAAGAACCGGAACTCGCAGTGCCGCGATATCACGGATTCTCTTGCCCAATGTCTCATTGCGGGAATCGACAGAGGCGCGAATTTCGGAATTTTTCAGCAAACTGCAAACTTTTTCAGCATATTCTGCATATTTCTCGCTGACTGGCAACACTTTCACCTGATCAGGAGCAAGCCAGAGAGGCAGATGACCTGCAGTATGCTCGAGCACGACGGCGGTAAATCTCTCGATGGAACCGAAGGGTGCACGATGAATCATAACAGGACGCTGCTTGCTTCCGTCAGCGTCAGTGAATTCAAGCTGGAAGCGTTCAGGGAGGTTGTAATCCACCTGAATGGTACCGAGCTGCCACTCGCGGCCGATGGCATCCTTGACCATGAAGTCAAGCTTGGGGCCGTAGAATGCAGCCTCGCCAAGCTCAACGACAGTGTTGAGACCCTTCTTCGCGGCGGCGTCGATGATGGCCTGCTCAGCCTTGGCCCAGTTCTCGTCGGTGCCGATGTACTTGGTCTTGTTC
>JAGHSF010000031.1 GCA_018065985.1 Candidatus Cryptobacteroides choladohippi | reverse complement strand
GGATCGATTTATTGCAATGTCCGGAAAATCTCCGAACATGCGATTAAATAACACTGATTTCAAAGAACTTTTATTCTACGGCGTTCGCGCCGCGGCGTAACTTTTATAAAATTAACGAACTATTGATAGAAGATATGAAACTGAAATCATTTAATTTGCTTGTCATAAGTCTGACGTTCTGCCTCCCCGTTCATGGCCAGAATGCCGTCCTCCCGTATCAGGACAGTTCCCTTCCGGTAGAACTGCGCGTCAGCGACCTTGTAAGCAGCGTCACGACCCCCGTCAGGGCGCTCAAGGGCTTTGAAAAGATATACCTCAGGCGTGGAGAGACCCGCAGGGTCGTGATGCATGTTGCGGCTGACGACCTGAAGCTGTGGAACCAGAAGATGCAGTTTGTTCTGGAACCCGGTGAGTTCGAGGTTCATGTGGGATCCTCTTCCGAGGATATCAGGCTTCAGGGAAACTTTGAAATAAGCACGAAATAGAAGATGAACTGGCTTGTCGACATATTCACGCAGCCTTCGTATCTGCAGTCCGTGGCTCTGCTGTCCATCATATGTGCAGTCGGGCTTGCCTTCGGGCAGATAAGGTTCAAGGGCGTCAGCCTGGGCGTAACGCTGGTGTTCTTTGCCGGCATCATAGCCGGGCATGTCTGCAAAAGGCTTGGCATATCGGTCAACTGGGACATGATTGCCGTTGCCCAGAATTTCGGCCTGATTCTTTTCGTGTATGCGCTTGGAATCCAGGTGGGCCCCGGATTCTTCTCCTCTCTGAAGAAAGGCGGCATACGCCTTAACATATTGGGATTCATGGTGATAGTGCTCACTACCGTGTTCGGGCTCGCCGTATGCGCGATCTTCGGCGTGAGCCTTTCAGACGGAATGGGACTCCTCTGCGGCGCTGTAACCAATACTCCCATGCTCGGTGCCGGTCAGCAGGCGCTGCTTGACGTCCATCCCGAGCAGGTCCAGGAAGCCAACAATATGGCTACAGCCTGTGCTGTAGGTTATCCCCTCGGAGTTCTGGGCGTGTTGCTCTGTACCATCATACTCCGTTTCGTCTTCTCCTCCAAAATCGGTGTCAACAGGCACGATCCTGACGGAGAGACCTACGTTGCCGAATTCCACGTGAGCAATCCGGCCATATTCGACATGTCGATCAAGGACGTTGCCGCCCTGACCGACAAGCACCTCATCATCTCAAGGGTCTGGCGCGACGGGAGGGTGACCATTCCCTCATCCGCAACGGTGCTCAAGAAAGACGACCATGTCCTTGCCGTTCTCCGCAAGATCGACATCGACATCTTCAAGACCATCTTCGGCGAGCAGGAGAAGACCGACTGGAACCGGCCGGACATCGATTGGGATTCGATCGACGGCAGCGACCTCATATCAAAGCACATACTTGTGACCCGCAAGGAGCTCAACGGCGTGAAGATTGGCTCTCTCCATCTGCGCAACTCCTTCGCCATCAACATCACCCGAATCAACAGGGCCGGCATACAGCTGGTTGCCTATCCGGGACTGCGCCTGCAGCTCGGAGACCGCCTCACCATCGTGGGCGAGGCTGACGCGATAGCGAAGGTGTCCGAAATCCTCGGCAACGAGGAGAAGGTGCTGAAGAACCCGAACCTTGTGGCTCTGTTCATCGGAATCGTGCTGGGCGTCATACTTGGTGCCATTCCTATCGCAGTTCCCGGCATGAGCACCCCGATCAAGCTTGGTATCGCGGGCGGCCCCGTGGTGGTGGGAATCCTTATGGGCGCATTCGGCTCAAGGATACACCTTTCGACCTACACCACCCGCAGCGCGAACCTCATGCTCCGCCAGATGGGAATAGTCATCTACCTGGCGTGCCTCGGCCTGGGTGCCGGCGGCAATTTCTTCTCGACCGTCCTCTGCATGCAGGGACTTCTGTGGGTGGGAATCAGCCTTGCAACAGCGCTCATCCCGGTCCTGGTATGCGGATATGTGGCAAGCAGATGGTGCGGGCTCGACTATGCGCAGAATGCCGGAATGCTCTGCGCGGCAATGGCCAACCCGATGGCCCTCTCCTACGCGAACTCCATAGTCGATGACGATGAGGCATCGGAGGCATACGCGACCGTATACCCCCTCTCGATGTTCATCCGCGTGATATCGGCGCAACTGCTGATTCTGCTGCTGGCGTAATCCCTGCGCCGGCAGCTCAGGATATAACACATATTAATATGAAGAATCTTATGACAAGTAACATGTGGCTGGTCTTCGCGCTGCTCTCAGCGCTGTTCGCAGCCCTCACTTCCATCTTTGCCAAGGTGGGAATAGAAGGGGTCAATTCAAACCTGGCAACTGCACTCCGCACCATCGTGGTACTGATCATGGCCTGGGGAATGGTATTCATAACCAAGTCGCAGGGCGGAATCGATGCCATCAGCACCAGGAGCTGGGTGTTCCTTATCCTGTCCGGACTAGCCACCGGAGCGTCGTGGCTCTGCTATTTCAAGGCTCTTCAGATCGGGGAGGCCTCGAAAGTGGTGCCGGTCGACAAGATGAGTATCGTAATAACCATAATCCTTGCGGTGATCTTCCTTCATGAGACCATCACCGTAAAGAGCGCCATAGGGTGCATTCTGATAGCGGCAGGTACACTGCTGATGGTATTGTAGCAATGAATAATATGATCATGTTCAAGAAAATCCTCACCACACTGGCGCTTGCGGCCGCAGGCGCATTCCTTGCTGACGCCCAGGGGACCCCGTCCCGTATCACGGCGGAGATGAAACAGTCCCAGTCATACTTCGTCGACGGATACCACGGCGGTGTTTATGGGCATTATCCCAGACAGTTCACGCAAGTGATTCTGAAATACCTCGAAGCCGTTCCCGAATGGAAGATCGGCCTGGAACTCGAGCCCTCGACCTGGGACATGGTGGCCATGTACGACCCGGAAGGATATGTCCGCTTCCGCGAGATGGTCCTTGACGGCAGCCGTGTGGAGTACACCAATCCCGCATTCGGTCAGCCCTACATGTACAACATCAGCGGGGAAAGCATGATACGCCAGATGACTCTGGGAATGAAGACCCTGCAGCGGCATTTCCCGGGGCTCGAGGTGAACACATATGTCACGGCTGAGCCTTGCTTCACCTCGTCTCTGCCTACCGTTCTGTCTTCTCTCGGATTCAAGTACTGCTCAACCAAATGCCCCGACACACTGTTCGGCGGCTGGTTCAGCCAGAGGGACGCAGAGCTGGAGTGGTGGATCGGACCTGATGGTGAATCCAGGATCCTGAACTCTCCCAGAAACATGGCCGCGACACTGGATACCTACTGCGCCTGGAGTTCGGCGGACCACTCCATGACCAAGGCCTACGTCGATGCCTGCCTTGAGGAGGGGATGACCCACCCCATCGGCATGACCTACCAGGATGCCGGTTGGGAGACTGGCCCGTGGATGGACATCAGGCCGGAGGAGGAGTGCCCGTTCGTAAGCGCGCCCGAATACGCAGAGCCGCAGTACATACTCTGGAACCAGTATTTCAAGAATGTGGCACCGGTCGAAAAGGCCGTGGCGGGTACCTACAGCCAGGAGGACATGCACCCGTCGCTGTCATGGGGAGCACAGCCTCTGCAGCGCCTGGCCAGGATGGTGCGCCATGCCGAGAACAGCATGGAACAGACGGAGAAGCTCGCTTCGATCGCACGCCTCACATCAGGGTATACCTATCCTGAGGCTGACCTTCAGAATGCATGGGAGAGCCTTCTCCTTTCGCAGCATCATGACTGCTGGATATGCCTCGGACGCTGGGTCGACAGGGCCAGGACCTGGACTGCCGGCACTGAGTTCTACTGCCGCAAGACACGCTCGGCAGCCCTTGAAAGCACCACAGATGCCTCAGAGGACGCCATAACCGTCTTCAACACCGGTGGAACGGCGAGGAAAGGAAGGATCAGCATAGCGGCAGACCGGCGCTTCAATGCAGTACGCGATGCGGGCGGACAGCTGCTCCCTTCCCAGAGGATTGCCGACAGCCTTGTGTTCATCGCCGAGCTCCCCGCATTCGGTTGGGCCACCTTCACGCTCGATGAGCAGCCCGGCACGGGCCACAACACCTGCAAGGTACGCAGGAAAGGCAGAAATGTCGAACTTTCCAACGACCTTCTCTGCATCACCATCGACCCGTCAAAGGGCGGCTCGATCGTTTCGGCAAAGGACCTCAGGACGCGAAGGGAGATAGTCGGCAAGGCTTCCGGCTTTGCATTCAACGGCCTGTCGGCCTACTATCCCGAGAGGGGAGAGAGGCACGGCAGCGATGAGACCCCGGCGGAGGTGACCGAGCTCTGCTCCGGAGCGGTTTGCGCCTCTGTCAGCATCAAGGGCCACATTGACGGTGTGCCGTACACCCAGACCATAAGCCTCACTGCGGGCAGCCCGCTGATCGATTGCAGCCTGACCGTCGACTGGCAGGGACCTGCGCCGCTTATCGGCAGTCCTGAACCGGAAGACGGCGACAGATATGACAACTCCGGAAACCGCCTTACATGGAAGACCCCGCACTACAATGCACACAGGAAGATGAATCTGACCTTCCCGACCGTCGGGAAGGGCGCGATATGCAAGGATGCCCCCTTCGACGTCTGCGCGAGCCGTCTCGAGACGACCGAATTCTCAAGCTTCGATGACCTGAAGCACGTGGTTGCACTCAACTGGGTGGACCTCGAGACAGCATCCGGCAGCCTTGCGCTCTTCACTGACCATACCACCTCGTATACCTATGGGCCGGATTTCCCGCTTGGACTGACTGTCCAGTTCGTTGGCAGCGGCTACAGCAGGAACCGATACAATGTCGATGGCCCGAGTACCGTGAACTACGCGCTCCTGCCTCATGCGGGCGCATGGGACGAGGATGAGGTGCAGATCGCCAATGAGCAGTGGAGACAGGCCCCTGTTGCAATATGCGGCAGGCCGAAGCTTGAGGCGGAAGGATCTCTTCTCGACCTTTCCGGCACCGGATGGCAGCTTGTAACTGCATACTGCGAGGGGGACGAGCTCTATGTGCGTCTCTATAACGCACAGGGTGATTCCCGTGAACACACGGTAATGCCCGGCTTCAGCTTCAGCAGCGCACAGCTGGTCGAGTTGGATGGCCGTGTCCGTGAAGACCTTGGGAGCGGTTCCGCACTGAGGATCTCGATGCCAAGATTCGGCATAAGAACGGTCAGGTTCAGATTACGCTGAGGGAGCCGGATCGCTACGGAAGAAAAAGCCAGTCGGCAGGAATCTCCATCTCAGGGTAGTTCCTGCCCTGGAGCTTCACGGTGATTCTGTTGCCTTCGTTGTTTTCGAGGTACTTGATCTGGATGTGATGGAGGCCCTTCTCGAGACCGAGATAACGGAAAATGCCTTCACCTGCGTGGTTTCCGTCATTGTCGATAAAGAGCTTGCCGTCGAGGTAGAGTATGCTTCCATCGTCGGATGAAAGGGTCATCTTCCAGGCTCCGCTCTCCGGTATGTTCACATAAGTGTCGAAGTCGAAGCCGAAGAAATCCTCTCTCTGGGCTTTGCTGAGGTCGATCTTCTCAGTGATGCCTTCAGCGACCTTGTTTGCAGGCTTGCAGATGTCATTGACGCTGTCGAGACACTTGCCGGTCTCGTTCTGGTAATATACATATCTGACACCGTTCCCGGATGTCTTTACATCCTGTGAGGGCAGCATGTCCTTCTCGTATGTCGATGACAGGCCGGAAGGGTAGTACCACTTGTCCTCTTCGCCGCCCTTTGCGGTATATACCCAGGTGTCGAACTCTCTCTTGCCTTCTTTCAGCTCCACGATCCTCATACCCATGGGGGCCTTGGTGTCGTTCTCGTCCTCCACACCGGACTGACGTCCATAGCCGAGGGCGATTCCCTGATACATGCCCACGAAGTCGTTGGTGTGGTCATGCCCTACGAACATGCCTATCATGTCGCCCTGGATGCGGACCTTGCCGAAGAATCCCACATTGATGTCGGCAGGGCAGCAGCGCTCCTCGTATTTGCCATGATGGTTGGGGTCGCGTGCCACTTCAAGGAACTCGGGCAGACATATGTGGTAGTAGGCTACCGATGGAACAGGTACGCCACCGTTCATCGCCTTGAATCTGTTGCTTTCGTCAACATACCACTGGATCTGGTCGTCGTGGATGACATCGTAATATGAAACCCTTTTCAGCCCCTCGGTGGTCGGGTAGTCATTGGAGTCGATGCAGTACACGACAGCTGCCACGGAGTCGTTTTTCTCGTGAAGGATGGGAAGAGCCTTGTTGCCATGCCCGAACACCTTTGCCGCACCGCGCACATTGACGATGTTCCGTGCTTCGGAGAGGTATGAGAAGATGACGCCGCCATCGACACCGGCATTGGCTTCTGCGTCATGGTTGCCCAATACCACAGCCCATGGAATTTCTGTCCCGTCAAATATCTCTATCATGTCGAGCCATCCCTTGTGCGCGTCATCACTTCCTGTGACGGCATCGCCGGTGAGAACGAAGAGATCCGGCTTCTCGTCTTCGACAGTCTTCGCCACCATCTCTTTGATGCGGGCAAGTTTGGCCGTGTCTGTGCATCCGTAATGCATATCGCACACATGGGCTATGCGGAATGTTCCGTCGTGGAATCGCAATTCCTGTTCCAAGCCTTTTTCCGAGCAGCATGATGCTGCGAGCATCGCTACAGCAGCCAGATATGGCAGACAATGTCTGAATAAGTTCATTTTCTTCTATGTTTTTGTAAAGCTCCGCAAGTTACGCAAAAAGAAACACTATCCCAAGAATCGTGTCCATCCTAGCCCCTGCGCAGTTCCCAGAAGGCCACTGCGGCTGCAGCGGCGACATTCAGCGAGTCCACATTGTTCTTCATGGGGATGCGCACCACGTAATCCGCCTCGGATATGACATCATGTGACAGGCCGTCGCCTTCGGTCCCCATCACCAGGGCAAGGCGGTCGACGGTCTTCAGCACCGGGCTGTCCAGCGCTATGCTCTGGTCTGTAAGGGCCATGGCCGCGGTCTTGAATCCGAACTCGTGCAGGCTGCTGACCGGACCGTCAAGCCAGGTCCAGGGCGCCTGGAACACGGTTCCCATGGATACGCGCACGGCGCGGCGGTTCAAGGGGTCGCAGGTTGTCCTGGTGAGCAGCACCGCATCCACGCCCAAGGCCACCGCGGAGCGGAAGATCGCACCGATATTGGTGGTGTTGGTCACGCTGTCTATCACCACTATGCGATGCGCATCCTTCAGCACGTCTTCAAGTGCCGGCCGTTCCGGTCTGCGCATGGCGCACAGGATGCACCTTGTCATGGGGAACCCCGTCAGCTGCTGCAGCATCTCGTGGCTGCCGGTATAGATGGGTATGTCCCCGACTCTTGCGATCACCTGTGCGGCAATGCCGTCAAGGTGCCTTTCCTCGCAGATGAGCGAGTGCGGGATGCACCCGGCGTCCAGCGCCGTGTTTATGACCTTGCCGCTCTCGGCGATGAAGAGCCCGTGCCCGACGAGCCGCATGTCGCAAAGCTGGGCTTCCGTCAGGGACGAGAATATCTCCACTCCGGGAGTTGAAAGTGATGTTATGTGAATGACGGGCATTCGGGCTCTCTTTTACGTTTTGCGAAGATAGCGAATATCTGGTAAATGAACCAATTCAAAGGATATATTGTCCGGATACGGTATCGTTCCGAAAGTAATTGACGGAAAATGATTACATTTACAAAAATTATTTCACTGTAATGTTATTGAGAAAGACCATCACTATGGCTGCTGCTGCACTGCTTCTTCCAGTCGCAGCCATGGCCTCGCCCTCCTCTCTCATATGGACCATCGGCTCCGAGGACGGCAGTTCAGCCGAATTTGCTCTGGATGCATCCAGGCTCGATGATTTCAAAAAGAACGACTTTTTCTTCGAGGATCACTTCTTCGTGATCGGCCATTCCGACGCCAAGGTGGATTTCCCTTTCCTTCAGGCCGGCATCAATGATGCCTTCGTCGGAGGCTGCGGCAACTCCAGCACCATCTCTCCCCAGACCAATATCATTTTCGGCGTCAGCAGGCTCGCAAAGAACTCTTCCGCCGTTCTGAAAATCGCGCTTGTCCGCGCCAATCCAAACGAGGACGTGCGCATCAAGGTCACCGTCAACGGCCGCCCGTCGTACTACGACGTCAAGGCCGGCAGCGGCCGCCGCGTGCTCGAGATGCCTCTCTCCACGGCCGACCTTATCCGCGGCGACAACCATATCTGCATCGCCCCTCTCTCCGGGTCCTGGGTCGAATATGACTGCGTCAGCCTCGAGGGCAATGGCGTCACGCTGGCATCGAAGAAGGCTACTGAGCGCCTCACAAAGGTGCGCTCTGCGGAATATGACCTCAACGGCGGCCCCGAGCGCACATTCGAGACACCTGCCGACTATGTGGACACCCGCATAGGCTCCGGCCACTCGCGCTGGATGCTCGCGCCAGGGCCCTGGATGCCGTTCAGCATGGTCAAACTCAGCCCGAACAACCAGAACAGCGGCTGGAACGGCGGTTATCAGCCGACCATCGAGAATATTGCATGCATGAGCCATATCCACGAATGGACGATGGCCGGCCTGGGCATGCTGCCTGTCAACGGCCCGCTCATCATCAAGGAAGGTGATGAGAATGACCCCGACAGCGGCTACCGCTCCCGCATCGACAAGAGCACAGAGACTGCACCCCTCGGCTATTACAGCGTCCGCCTGACCGACTACGACATCCTGCTCGAGGCCACCGCATCCACCCATAGCTCAATGATGCGCTACACCTATCCCCAGGACAAGGACGGCCGCATCATGGTGGACTTCAAGATTCCCGCGGAATACGGCTACGACCTTACCCGTCCCCAGATCACCCAGGTCAGCGACAATTGCATAGAGGGCTACATATCCCAGGTCTCTCCGACCTCTTCCGATTTCGTAATCCAGGACTATGTCATCTACTTCTCGATGGAGTTCGACGCCCCGGTCAGGAAGAGTGGCCACTGGGTCGACGGCAAAGTGTCTGACGGCGCTGATTTCCTGGCCTATGGCCCCAAGGATGCCGGTTTCTTTGTGGAGTTCGACACCAGGGAGCATCCCGTCGTGCAGGTGCGTACGGGCATTTCCTTCGTGAGCCTCGAGAATGCGCGCGAGAACCTCGCTGAAGAGATCACAAAGCCTTGCGGCTGGGATTTCTCCGCCGTGGTGCAGGCGCAGAAGGATGCATGGAACGACATCCTCGGACGCGTGGAGATCGAGACCTCCGACGTCAAGGAGAAGGTCCGTTTCTACACCAATCTCTACCACTCGATGACCCGCAATACCTTCAGCGATGTCAATGGCGAGTGGCGCGACCCGTCAGAGGCGGTGCGCAAGCTCGATGATCCGGTCAACGACCGCGCCCTCGGCTGCGACGCGTTCTGGAACTCGATGTGGAACCTCAATCAGGTCTGGAACCTCGTGACGCCCGAGTGGGCTTCACGCTGGGTCCGCTCCCAGATAGATCTCTACAAGTATTGCGGATTCCTCTCCAAGGGTCCTGCCGGCATGGAGTATATCCCCGTGATGGAGGCCCAGCACGAGATTCCTCTGATGGTTGCCGCCTGGCAGATGGGCATACGCGACTTCGACGCGGAGCTTGCCCTGAAGGCCATGATACATCAGGTCAACTCTCCTCTGACGCCGGTCTGCGGCGGCTGGGAGGGAAACGAAGACCTCGGCGTCTACCTGAAATATCATTATGTACCTTGCACTGTAGGACGTTGCTCCAACACCTTCGAGTATTCCTACGATGACTGGACCGTGGGCCAGTTCGCCAAGGCTCTCGGCCACGAGGACATCTACAAGGAGTACAACGAACGCGGCGGCTGGTGGCGCAACGGCATCAACCCCGCCAACGGATGTGCCCATCTCCGCGATGTCAACGGCAAGTTCGTCGATGACTTCGATCCTCTGGGCAATTATTCCGAATATACCGAGTCGAACGGCTGGCAGATCGGTTTCTTCGTCCCTCAGGATGTCGAAGGGCTGGCCTCCTACGTCGGCCGTGACAAGTTCATCGAGAAGCTCGACTGGGGCTTCAACCAGAGCTATCCTGTCCGCTTCAATGCTCCCGGCGACAATTTCAGCCAGTATCCCGTAGTCCAGGGCAATCAGCAGAGCATGCAGCTCGCGTTCCTCTTCAACCGTGTGGGCCGTCCCGACCTCACACAGAAGTGGACCCGCGCCATACTGGACAGATATTACGGCTATGGGGTTGCCAACGCATGGCTGGGCGACGAGGACCAGGGCCAGATGAGCGCATGGTTCGTCATGGCCGCCATGGGTCTCTTCCAGATTGACGGCGGCTGCAGTGTCGATCCCGTCTACGAGATTGTCAGCCCTCTCTATCCCAGGACCACCATCCATCTCGGCGGCCGTTACGGCCGTGGCCAGGACTTCGTCATAGAGGCCCACAATTCCTCAGCCGACAACGTATACGTCCAGAAGGCCGTCCTCAACGGCCGGGAACTGTCCGAGATGCGCATTCCCGCCTCCGAACTCCTCAAGGGCGGAAAGCTCGAACTCTGGATGGCGCCGGAACAGCGCTGACCGGATATCCATGAGAAAATGATCGGATTCACGAATAAATAACAGATAACCATGACATTCAGGAAACTTACCATTCTGGCAGTCGCAATGCTTGCGTGCATGACTGCATTTGCCGGCAACAAGCCGAAGGATTCAAAGACTCATTTCGCATATGACGTGCTCGCACCTTATGTGCAGAGCGGCCAGCTGCCCGGCGCCATAAGCGTATTCTACAAGGACGGCATGCAGGAGACATGCTGCATAGGATATGCCGATGTCGCATCAAAGCGTCCCATCAAGCTCAGCAGTGCATTCATGCAGTGCTCGCAGACCAAGGGATTCTGCGGTGTCACCATCGCCAAACTTGTCGAGGAGGGAAGGATATCCCTTGACGATCCCGTCTCAAAGTATCTTCCCGAGTTTGCAGAGCTCTGGGTGCTCGACGGCGAGAAGGACGGAGTCAAGACTCTCCACAAGGCAAAGAATGTCCTGACCATTCGAATGGTTCTCAACCATACCGGCGGCTTCCCGTTCGAGATCAGCGCCAAGCGCAATGACGTGCGTGGCGGTGGCTGGAGCGGCGGCGCTCCGTTGAGGCAGGTGGCATCGATTGCCGCAGCATCTCCCATTCTCTTCGAACCCGGCACATCGGTGGCTTATTCCAACACTGGAATCGACATCGGTGCCGCTGTTGTGGAGGTCGTTACCGGAATGAAGTGGGAGCAGTACCTCAAGCAGGAGGTCCTCGACCCTCTGGGAATGAAGTCAAGCTGGTTCTGGCCCACCGACAGGCAGATTGCAAAGAAGGTGGAACTCTATGAGTATAAGGAGAATGCACCCGCTGAATGGCGTGAGGAGATGGGTCAGCAGCAGCGCCCCTACAACGATTCACACGTGTTCGCATCGGCAGGTGCCGGCCTCTGGACCACAGCCGAGGACCAGCTTAAGTTCTACAAGATGCTCATGAATCTGGGCGTAGGTGAGAACGGAGTCCGCATCCTCAAGGAGGAAACGGTGAAGTCCATACTTGCAGTGAGCACCCGTCCCGAAGCATTCGACGGATACTCTCTCGGACTTACTGCCCCCAAGGTTGATGGAGAAGGCGAATGGTTCGGCCATGGTGGCGCATGGGGCACCAACTGCATCGTCAACTGGCATACCAGAGAACTCATCCTCTGGGTTGTGCAGTCTGCCGGCGGCCCCCAGCCCTGGCGCGAAGAGGTCAACAAGGCATCCGCCAGGTTCTTCGAGTCTGTCATCGACCGCTCGGGAATCGACGCGTATACCGGAAGGACTGAATAATGCAGAAAGTGATGATTACAGGTGCCGGCGGTTTTCTTGGCCGGCACCTTTGCAATATGCTTGAGGCGGACGGCTGCGAAGTTGTCCGATTCTTCCATGGGAACCTTGACATAACCGACCGTGCGGCTGTGGCAGATGCGCTGCGCTCCTGCCGTCCCGACGTGGTGGTGAACTGTGCGGCAATCTCGTCCACAGGCTATGCGAAGGAACATCCCGACGAGTCCATGGCGGTCAACGTCGAAGCACCGGTGAACCTTGCCCTGGCATGCAGGGAATGCGGTGCTGAGTTGTTTGTCATGAGCAGCGATCAGGTGTATGGCGGCTGCATGGTGGAAGGCCCGCTGAAGGAGGACCTGGAGCTCGAGCCCAACAATGTCTACGGCCGGCACAAGCTCCTGATGGAGCGGCGGGTGCTCGATATCCTGCCGGGAGCCAAGGCGCTCAGGCTCACATGGATGTGCCAGCCTCTTGATGCGGAGCATCCTCATCAGGACTATGTGAGCAACATGCTCTCAGCCAAGGCCGAAGGCCGGCAGATGAAGGCCTCCGCCCTCGAACACAGGGGAGTGACAGACGTGCGGACCGTGTGCAGGAATCTGATCGCAAGTTTCGGCCGCCTGCCTGGAGGTGTGTACAACTTCGGAGCGGGCAACCTTGACGACAGTTACACCACCATGCTGCATCTTGCTTCGGTGGCCGGTTTCCCCGAGGAGAACGTCATCAGGGACATAAGCTGGGGGCGCAACCTGGCCATGGACTGCAGCAAGCTGGCCGCCTTCGAGATCACCTTCCCGATGACGGAAGCCTCCGTCTCAGCCTGCCTTGCCGGTATCGTAAGCATCCATGCTGAGGAAAAGCCTTTCACCTTCGCAAAGAAGGTCAGGGTCGTATATCCTGCCTCCGACGGCGAGCTCAGGATCGCCGCTGAAGTCCTGGCTGAGAACATCAATCTTTCTACAGGAATCAAGGCCAAGGCAAAAGCCGGTGCCAAGGTCCGCATGCAGACCCTCGTGTTCCCGCTTGAGACGGCAGGGGAGTTCAAGAGCACCGTCACCAACCTCGAGATCAGCAACAACTAGATATGAAGAAGCTGCTATTTACGCTTGTATCCATTGGCATGGGCCTGTCTCTCATGGCGCAGACCATCACAGTGAAGGACACCCTCATGACCACATATCCCTTCGGGAACCCCGACCCCGTTGCCAGGACGGGCAAGATCTACCCGTACTGGAGGTTCCAGCAGTTCTCCATCGAGCCCGTGCAGCAGGCATGGCAGATGGTGGTGCTGGAGAATCCCTATCTGAGGGTCAAGATCTTCCCCCAGATTGGCGGCAAGGTCTGGTCAATATATGACAAGACGGCCGGCCGTGAACTTGTATACGACAACGACGTCGTGAAGTTCAGGGAGATCTCCCTACGCGGGCCCTGGACCAGCGGTGGAATCGAGTTCAACTACGGCGTCATAGGCCACGCGCCTTCATGTGCGACGCCTGTCGACTGGCGCACCGAATACAAGGCCGACGGCAGCGTGAGCTGCTACATAGGCGTGCTGGAGATGACCAGCCGCAGTCGCTGGACCATCGAGGTCAACCTGCCCAAGGACGCGGCATATTGCCGCACGCGCTCCATCTGGTATAACCTGAGCGGTGAATGGCAGCCCTATTATTCATGGGCAAACTCCGCAGTCGAGACATCCGACGACTTCGTGCTCGTCTATCCTGCCGACAACGCTATCGGCCACATGGGCGAGATCGAGACCTACCCTGTAAACGAGCAGGGCGCCGATATCTCCATCCTCAGCAACCAGGCATACGGCCAGGACAAGTCCTACCACATGATAGGCTCGCACAAGTCCTTCTTCGGGGCCTACTATCCTTCAGACGACTGGGCCTCGATGCACTGGTCGCTGCGCGACGAGAAGCTGGGCCGCAAGTACTTCACCTGGGCACAGAGCGACCAGGGTAACATCTGGGTGGACCTCCTTACCGACAACCGCCCCCAGTATGTTGAGATGCAGAGCGGAAGACTCTACAACCAGAACGAGGTGGGATGCTGCAACGACACCCCCTACAGGCAGATACTCTTCAGCCCCTACGGTACTGACGAATGGTCTGACTACTGGCTGCCGGCGCAGGGCATAGGCATTGCCGACAATGTGACGCTCGACGCGGCCGTTTCCGTCAAGGACGGCAGCATTGCGATATATCCTCTCACGCCGCTGAACGAGACGCTTACCGTGGCTGACGCTACGGGCAAGGTGCTGAGCAGCAGCACTGTGGCCTTGAAGCCGTCAGCACCTTTCTCTCTGGAGGTCAATGGCGTTCCCGCCGTCGTCAAGGCCGGCCGTCGCATACTATGGCAGGCCGAGGACGAGAAGGTCGACCGCCCGCAGAGCCGGGTGGAGGGCTTCGACTCCCAGAGTGCCGAGGGACTCACTATGCTTGCGCATGACCTGATGGGCCTCAGGATGTTCGCCGATGCCGAGAAGACCGTGGATGCCGCTCTTGCCAAGGACGCCCTGTTCATGGACGCTCTCTGCCTCAAGGCAGCCCTCCTCAACCACAGGATGGCATATTCAGAGGCCTACGAGTATTCCAGCAAGGCTCTCTCCATCGACCAGTACAATGCCGAGGCCGGCTACTTCGGTGGCCTTGCCGCCGCTGCCCTTGGCAAGGACTTTGACGCAATGGACCGCCTGGAGGTCGCCGCCATCGTCGACGGCCCTCTGCGCTCCGCATGCTATACCGAGCTTGCGCGCATCCGCCTGAACAGGGGAGACCGCGAGATTGCCGAGGACTATGCCCGCAAGGCACTCTATTCCAACGGCCGCAACATCACCGCGCTGATGCTGCTCTGCTGCATGGATGCCGCGTCGGAAGATGAGATAGCACGCATCGACCCCCTCAGCCATTTTCCTGCTGCGGTGAAGTTCCTCAGGGGCGAATCCGATGCCGCCGCGCTGGCCGCCACATTCCAGGAGGAGCTGCCCTGGGAGGACTATATGGAGATTGCGCTGTTCTACCACAGTATAGGCCTTGACGCACAGGCTTCGAAGATTCTCGCTGCGGCTGAGCAGAACGTGCTTACCGCACTCTGGCAGGCTTGCCTGAACGGAGATGCTTCTGCCATTGCTCCTGCACTTGCGCAGCCTATGGACTATGCGTTCCCGTTCCGTCCCGAGTCTGCAAGGATGCTCGAGTGGGCGAATGAGAACGGTGCCGGCTGGCAGGGACGTTACCTGCTCGCCCTTCTCAAGGACCATTACGGCTACAAGGCTGAGGCAGCGGAGCTCATGGCGGGTGACGATGCCACTTACGCTCCTTTCTATGCCTACAGATATTCACTCACGAAGGACAGTTCCGACCTCAGGAAGGCGTTTGCTCTCGATCCATCGGTACGCTACCGCCGTCTGCTGGCAGTCGACCTGAACACAAGAGGGGAGTATGCCGAGGCTGCGAGCCTGCTCAAGGGCTACTATGCGGCCCATCCCGACAATTTCCAGGTTGGCGACGCCCTCATGGATGCATACATCGGCCTTGGCAAGTTCAAGGATGCAGAGAAGATAATCGACAGGATCACCTATCTCCCGTTCGAGGGCATGCGCGGAAGCCACAACAAGTACCGCCACATCAAGCTGCACCTCGCTGCCGCCACATGTGACAGGGGCCGTTACAAGGAGGCGCTCTCGCTCGTTGACGAGGCCCTGCTCTGGCCCACGCGCCTCGGAGCCGGCAAGCCATACGACGAGTACGTCGACACGACCCAGGAGAGCTGGGTCCGTGAGCAGATAGAACTGCGCCGCGATGGCAAGGTATCAGGAAAACTTCTACCTTTGCTGCAGGATCAGAGAACTACCGACAAGAAACTATTCTAAGGATATGAAGAACACTATATTGATGACTGCCATCCTGTCGCTCGCTGCAGTGGTTTCATGCAGCAAGGGCGACGATGTCGTGCGGCAGGAATGGACCGGGCAGCAGATCGCTGACGTCTGGACATACGTTCATCAGGACACGTCCACCGTCAAGGCCTTCCGTGCCGAAGACGGCATCCTCTACATAACTACCAGGGCAAATACCATGGACCGTCCGAAGCTGTTCGCTCCCCAGATCTACATCGACGGCGAGTATTCATGGAAGACATACGTGCCTGAGGTCGCTCCTGGCGACAGGACAAGCGTCGGCTCATGGATCTATTGCGACGACCATCACGAGATCGACTTCGAGTGCGGATGGGGCAGTGACGAGGCCCGTGAGTCTGTAGGTGCAGGCGAGGGCGACCTCGTGGCGTGCATGACCAATCAGGACTTCCCGACCACTTCGACCTATGCCAGGATCAAGCCCGGCTGGCATGAGTTCGGAATCAAGCTCGACCTGGTGGATGGGAAATATCTCGTACATTGGATCATCGACGGCGTGGAGCAGAAGAGCATCCAGACCCAGTTCGGCCCTGATGAAGCCGTGTTCAGAATTTTCGTCAGCGTTGAGAATCTTATGTTCATAGGTACCCATATCGCAAGCCAGGACAACACCGGCGCCTACGAGTGGGTCAAGTTCAAAGGACACACGATAGAGAAATGAGAATAAATAGTCTACTGCTTCTTTCTCTTTCGGCTTTGGCTCTGGTATGCTGCAGGAAGCCGGAGCCTTCCGTGCCTCATTGTGAATTTACTGACAGCTACGTCGAGGTGTCGTCCCGTTCGGCTCATATCTCATTCGCAGTGGATATCCCCGATGCAGTCGATGTTCAGAATGTCGGTCTGCTCGTGTCGCTGACCGCCGACCCATCGGCTGATTCCAAGGCAGTTTCCAGACTTGCGAAGAAAAGCGTCGAGCCTTGCCACATGAGTTACATCGCACTCGGAGAGAAGGCAGGAAACGCATTTTCTGACGGAAAGTAAGAACTCGCCGAACTCAACAGGGAGTACAGCGCACTACACAGCAGTGATTCAGACACACTTCTGATCTATTGACTTCAGGGCCAAGATTATTTCGATAAGAGCGTACCATCTTTCCTAAATTATCGGAAAGATATCTGTTAATATTTCCTAAATTATCGGAAAGTCTTATCTTTGCAAAAAATAGTTTATGAGCCTCAGAACAACATTCCAATCCGTGATAGCTCTTCATCAAGAAGAACTGCCTTACGACTTGATTAGTCGCAATCTTTCTTTGCCTACAGACA
>JAGHSF010000060.1 GCA_018065985.1 Candidatus Cryptobacteroides choladohippi | reverse complement strand
GTAACGGTCCGGGAATCGAAGCTTACCGCCTGATGGCAGAAGCGAACTGTCCGAAGAATTTCTCAAGATAACTCATTGATTCAAGGTCGCAATTCAGAAATGCATCGGAAAAAAGCTCTCTTGCGCGGCATAATTCCGAAAGAAGACACGATCTGGATACCATATTGCTTCGCCCAAACTTGATTGTCGCATCCACCAGCTCCAAACCACGATAATAGGCACTCTCTGCAAGTTGGGGTTTATCTTTTCCAAGCCACTTCCTGGTTCGTCCCACTTCGCTGCCGATGTTTGCCATCTGCTCCATAAGTGGCATAGACGCCCATCGTTCCACATCTATCGTCCAATTTTCCATAGACTATCTGACAATAAAACTGTTGACAATTTCCGTGATTCTCTCCCTGACTTCCGCACTTTCCACATAACGACTCCTGTTATTCAGTCTGGGACGGATATTGATCAGCGAGTCGAATTCAATGAAATCCTCTCCTTCCATCTCAGGATAGAGATTCAATCCCCATAAATCCTCCTGATTTGAACCATTTTCAAGAAGCAGCCGCTCGAGATCTGAATGAAGTTCAGCGTCAATGGCTAATTTGTTGTTTGCAACATCTGCAACAGCCTTGACCATATCTCCAAACAATCCGACAGAGATTGCCGTCAATTGCTCAATTGAAATTTGCTGTTCGAGGATAATCATACGAATGACATTTGACATTCAAAGATAATTTGTTTTTCCGAGGCGGCAAAATATTTGTTCCTGACACACCGTCTTGGATTGCGGGCCGGAATCCAGGGGCAAGCCCGGGATGATGGAGCCCGGGGTGACGGAGAGGAGCTAAAACTCCAAGCGTAGGCTCAGCAGGCAGTTGAGAGGGGGCTGGGGGAAGACTCCGTAAGCGTGGGCATAGGAGAAATACTGCCTGTTCCAGAGGTTCTGTATGTGCAGGCCGAGTGACATCCTGACGCGGCGAGGAGGAGATCCCGGGTCGGATCCCGGGATGACGCTGTTCGGGATGACGGGAAGGTTTATTCTCTGGGTGATGGAAACATCCGCAATGTTGTAGGAAGGAATGACGTGGCCGGCATCGCCGCTGTTGTCCCAGAACTGCTTTCCTACGAACTTGTGGCGGTATGAAATCTCCGTTCTGAACGGGGTACGGAAGACTATCCCCGCCATTCCCATCGCCGAAGGGCTGAGCAGGATGTCGTGACCGAAGGAAGTGCGGTTGCCGCTGAAGGTGGCGTTGCCCTCTATGGTGCACCACTTCGCCAGATCTGCCTTGGCCGAAATCTCCAGCCCCAGCCGGAAACCATGCGGAATGTTGGTCTTGATGGCATAACCTCCAGCGTCCAGAAGCCCCGTCTCCACAAGCATATCCATATAATACATATAGTATCCGTTGACAGACGCTTTCAGGAAGGACATATTCAGCTCATACCCCACCTCACAGTCCGTAAGATGCTCGGACCGTGCAGAGGCATTGGCCTGGAGGTCAGCCCTGGCCGGCTCCCTGTTGCCGTATGCCAGCAAAACGAACAACCTGTGACGGGAAGACGGGGTCCAGGTCAAGCCCAGACGGGGGTTGAAGAAGTTGTAGCCGAGATCGAAATCCAGATTCTGCATATACTCGTCGGGGCCTTTCATTTTGTGGAGAACTCCGCGATATTGCACATCGATATATGATGATAAAACATCCAGGAATGGAACTTCCGCTCTGGCGAACAGGTCAATCTCTCTCTTCGAAGCGTCATTGGAATAGCCAGTGCCGGTATGCAGACAGCCATATGACGAGAGGTATGCCCCGGCCGTGAATTTTCCGAAAGACTTGTCAACACCCAACTGGATCCTCAGCACCCACAGATTGTTGTCGAGCACATCCCTTGCGCCATCTATTTCATAATAGCCGTAACCTTTTGTGTAATTGAGCGTTGTATTCCACGAAATTCCCCCGCCGAAATCGTGGATATAATTGGCCTGGATATGGCTCTGGCGGAAATTATCAGTGTCGCCGACAGAAGAATTCCAGGTCCTGTTGTGCCAGTATATCTCCAACGGAACCCCGTTCCAGGTGATACCGCTGCGCTGCCGGCCCTGAAGAAACAGTATCCGGAAGGAATCTCTGGTCCCAACCCAGCCTGCAGATGCAAAAATGGACTGCACGCGGGCGAAAGCGTTCTGCACATAGCCGTCTGTGGAATTGTAGGAATATGCTGCCTGCAGATAGAAACCGTGTCGGCTGCGGCCTGTGCTGGCATACACCGAGGGTGTCCAGGTGTTGAACGAACCGTATCCCACGCCCAGATGCGCATCCGGTTTTTCCTCCGGTGTGGCAGTGGACATATTGATGCTGGCCCCGAATGCTCCCGGACCGCACGACGTGGTCCCCAAGCCCCGCTGGACCTGCACCTGTGAAAGAATGTTCGCAAGAGACGGGATGTTCACCCAGAACACCTCCTGCGACTCGGCATCGTTGAGGGTGATTCCGTTCAGAGTGACGTTGGTGTGGTAGCCACCGACGCCTCTGATCCGGAGATTGGAATATCCAAGACCCGTTCCTCCCTCATTGGACGACAATACCGACGGCTCAAATTCAAGAGCCATCGGTATCGATTTCTGTGGACTCTGCGCCTGTAGCTCTTTAGCCGCCACCGACGTCACCGCAACCGGGGCATCCGGAGAAACGGCGTATGACGTGACCGTAACGCTGTTGAGGGTGTCCACATCGTGGACCAGCACAGGCAGAACCACTGCCAGTAAAAATGCATTCATTTCCTTACGACGGTATTGACCGTATCAAGTTCGACGGGTGTTTCTCAACCGGATTCCCGGTACCCCGAATATTGATGCAGGTATAGCGGACCGACCGGATTATTCTTCCTCTTCGGTCTCCTGGTATGCCTTCAGCAACTTGTCCTGAACGTCTGCGGGAACGGGCTGGTAATCAGCGAATGTCATTGAGAACGTAGCCGAACCTGATGTCAGGGAGCTGAGGGTTGTGGAATATCTGTAAAGCTCTGCAAGAGGAACGCGGGCCTTGAGGATTGCGAATCCCTTGTCCGCGCCCATATCACCGAGCATACCGCGACGGTTCTGGAGATCGGACATCACTGCGCCCTGATACTCTGCGGGAGTCATTACCTCCACGTCATAGATAGGCTCGAGAATCTTCGGACCGGCATTGCGGAAAGCCTCCTTGAAGGCATTGCGGCCTGCGATGATGAAGGCGATTTCCTTTGAATCAACCGGGTGCATCTTACCATCATATACGAACACGCGGATGTCGCGGGCGTATGAACCGGTAAGAGGACCTTCTGTCATCTTCTCCTTGATACCCTTGAGGATTGCAGGCATGAAGCCGAGATCGATCGCACCACCGACAACGCAGTTGTAGAACTCAAGCTTTCCACCCCATTCCATTTCCATGGTCTCTGAGGTCTTTACATTGAGCTGGGTCTCCTTGCCGTCGATCTTGAACTTGGTATTGAGCTCACCCTCTGCAGGGCAGACGAGAAGGTGCACCTCACCGAACTGGCCGGCGCCACCTGACTGCTTCTTGTGACGGTACTGTGCGGTAGCCACCTTGGTGATGGTCTCACGGTAGGGAACCTTCGGTGCAAAGAGCTCGACATCAAGCTTGTACTCGTTGTTGAGGAGCCACTTCACGATATTGATATGCTGCTCGCCATTGCCGCTGAGGATGGTCTGGCGGAGTTCCTTTGAATATTCGACGATTACGGTAGGGTCTGTTGACGAGATCTTCTTGAGAGCCTCGCCGAGCTTCTGCTCATCCTGCTGTACCTTGGCCTTGATTGCACAACGGAACTTGGGAGCGGGATACTCGACCTTGGGCCATACAACACCGGAACCGGGCAGTGAAAGGGTGGTGCCGGACTTGCTGTTCTTGAGCTTCACGGCACAACCGAGATCTCCTGCGTGGAGAACGGGAACAGACTCCTTCTTTGCGCCTGCAACCGCATAGATTGCAGAGAGTCGCTCCTTGTTGCCGGTCGAGGGATCCTCGAGGTCCAAGCCTGCGCTGATGGTGCCACTCATGACCTTGAAGAATGAAACCTCACCGAGGTGCTGCTCGACTTCGTTCTTGTAGATGAAGAGGGAAGCAGGAGCGGAATCATCGCTGGTAGGTGCGGGAACGACGTTCTTGGTGAATTCAAGGAGACGCTTGACGCCGATATCCTTGCGTGCGCTGACGCAGAATACAGGGTATGCCTCACCTGAGATGATACCGATGTTGAGACCCTTGCGGATCTCATCCTCGGTAAGCTCGCCGACCTCGAAGAATTTCTCCATGAGGGTATCGTCATACTCGGCAGCCTTCTCGATGAGAGCCTGACGGTATTCCTCTGCCATGTCTGCAAGCTCTGCGGGAATGGGGAGATCCTCGCGGGTGCCGTTTGCGTCCGTGAAATGATAGTACTTGTTCATGAGGACATCCACGAAACCGTCGAAGCCGGTACCGGGATTCGCAGGGAACTGGACATATACAGCTTTCGGGCCCACAGCCTCCTTGATGGTAGCCTGGACATTGTCCCAATCTGCCTTCTCGTGGTCAAGCTGGTTGACGGCGAAGATGAGAGGGAACTTCTTCTTGTTTGCAATGCGGATGATATTCTCGGTACCTACCTCCACACCCTGCTGGGCGTTTACAACAACGACACCCGACTCACATACTGCCATTGCAGAATATGTCTCGCCTACGAAATCATCTGCGCCGGGAGCATCGATGATGTTGATCTTGGTGCCCATGAACTCAGCATAAAGAGGGGTGGAATATATTGAGCGCTGGTTGAGCTTCTCAAGTTCATTGTTATCTGAAACCGTGTTCTTGTCCTCGACAGAACCTCTTCTGTCAATGACCTTGCCCTCGTAGAGCATAGCTTCAGCGAATGTGGTTTTTCCTGACTTTGTGGCGCCGAGGAGCACCACATTACGGATGTCTTTGGTTGAATACTCTTTCATTTTGGTTTACTTGTTTACTAGTGTAGTTCGCAAATCTAATAAAAATTGCAGCCATTACCAAAATAAAGTTCGACCACCTCGTCACCGTCGATTCCAAGTTCAGAGACAAGCACTTCGTCCAGGTCGGCAGGGCTGCAGCGGAGTCTCCGGCAGGCTGTTCTGAAATCGATCTTTCCGTCCTTGGAGAGGGTGCCCTCCTCCATCATCCGCCAGAAGCGGAAATACTGTTTGTCCAATGCACACATAATGTTTACTTTTTGCGGCAAATGTGTGCAGTCTGCAGCAAAAAGGCAAGAAAAGGCAATCGGCACGACGCAGATTTTCAAGTTTTTTATGTCATTTGCACAATTTTGACCTACTATGCACAAGTTTTATTGTCATCGTATCAGAAATACGCTGAATATCTTTGGGAACTTCAAAGAAGAGCTCCATGGACAAAGCTGCAATCGGTGAAAGAATCAGACAGAAAAGAGAGGAACTGAGGCCAGGTGGCAGAATCAGTCAGGATGAAATGGCGGCAGCCTTGGGGCTGTGCCGCAACTCGATCGTGAATCTCGAGAACGCCAGGAACAAGAATCTGAACATCGACACGCTGGAAAAGGTTGCTGAATTCCTTCTCACGACAGAAGAATACCTTCTGTTCGGCCATGATCCCCTGGACGGCGACGCTCTGCTCAGACAGGACGACTTCAGGGCAAGACTCGAGGAGCAGAGGCTGCGTCTGGTCGGGGAATATGAAGGCAGGATTGCAGAGCTCCAGAATGAAGTGGAACATCTGCGCAAGCTGGTCGAAGCTGACGAGGACCATATCCGCACACTCAAGCAAATAAACTTGAGATTGGGCAATGAGTCAACTTAAAATGATTAACTTTGTGGCGTATTTATGCCACGGGAAATCAATCTTCAGAGCTGTATCGAGCACGGACGCATAGAAGCCGGATGCGACGAGGCAGGGCGCGGACCGCTCGCCGGCCCCGTCTATGCGGCAGCAGTCATACTTCCCGAATCATTCCACCACCCGCTGCTCAACGACTCCAAGCAGATGAGCAGGAAAGACAGGGAAATCCTGCGCGAGGTCATCCAGAAAGAGGCCGTCGCGTGGGCCGTGGAAGCCGTGGAGGCCGAGGAGATAGACAGGCTCAACATCCTGTGGGCAAGCGTCACCGGCATGCAGAGGGCGGTTGCCCGTCTTTCCGTAAGGCCTGAGTTTCTGCTCATCGACGGCAACCGATTCCGCCCCTTCGACGGCATTCCATACGGCACCTTCGTACATGGCGACGCCCGATTCGCGAGCATTGCCGCGGCATCTGTGCTTGCCAAGACATACAGGGACGACAGGATGCGCGAACTTGCCGCCCGCTATCCCGGGTACGGCTGGGAAAGGAACATGGGCTACCCTACCCGCGAGCACATCGAAGCCATCAGGAAATACGGCTGGACGCCCTACCACCGCAAGAGTTTCCACCCCGCAGCCCTGGAACCCACATTATTTGACAATCAATAGATTATGGATAAGAAAGCAATACTTGAATCACTGTCTTCAGTGCAGCATCCGGCCAAGCAGGACCGCAGCATCGTGGAGCTCGGCATGGTGCAGTCGGTCGACATATCGGCAGACAAGGTCACCGTCACCCTCGCCTTCCCCAAGAAAAGGGACCCTCTCACAGAATACCTTGTGGGGGCCGCCAGGGCCGCTCTCATCCGCGACTTCGGGAAAGATGTCGAGGCTGAGGTGAAAACCGTGGTCACAGAGGCGCCCAAGACCGCCAAAAGGACTCTCAACCTCGACCAGGAACAGATCAAGGACATCAAGCACATCATAGGGATAGCCTCCGGAAAGGGCGGCGTTGGCAAGAGCACGGTGGCTGTGAACCTCGCATGCGCCCTGGCCCGCCTCGGCTACCGTGTGGGCCTCGCCGATGCCGACGTATACGGACCGTCGGTGCCCGTCATGACAGCCACCGAGGGCGAGCAGCCCGAAGCAGTGATGAACGGGGAGCAGGAACTCATCGTTCCCCTTCAGAAATACGGCGTGGAGTGGATGAGCATCGGCTATTTCGCCGAGAAGGGGCAGGCTCTCATCTGGCGCGGCCCCATGGCCTGCAACGCCTTGAAACAGATGATTCTGCAGGTAGCTTGGGGACCACTCGACTTCCTTCTTGTCGACATGCCCCCGGGAACCGGCGACATCCACATCAGCCTGTTGCAGGATATTCCCATGGAGGGTGCCGTCATTGTCACGACACCTCAGACCGTGGCTCTTGCCGACGTCGAGAAGGGCGTCAACATGTTCCGCAACAAGAGCATCGACCGCCCCATATTCGGGCTTGTGGAAAACATGGCCTGGTTCACCCCTGAGGAGCACCCCGACGAGAAGTACTACATCTTCGGAAAGAACGGAGGCGCCGAAATGGCCGCCGAGCTCGGAGTGGAATTGCTCGGACAGATTCCCATCGTACAGAGCATACGCGAATGCGGCGACTCCGGCGAGCCGGCAGCACTTGGCAACGGCCCGGACGGCCTCGCGTTCATACAACTCGCAGGCAGGCTTGCGGAAAAACTCGGATAGCGTATGGAAGTACGTGCAAAGAAAGCCCTCGGACAGCATTTCCTGACCGACCAGAGCATAGCCAGGACAATAGTCGGTGCGCTCACCGTCAGCGACGTCCGCGATGTTCTTGAGATAGGCCCCGGCATGGGCGTTCTCACCCAGTATCTTATTGAACGTGAAGATCTTGACCTCAAGATGGTAGAGGTGGACACGGAGAGCGTGGATTACCTTATGACCCACTTTGCAGGCATGCAGGGCAAACTGATGGAAGCCGACTACCTGCGCCTCAATATGAGAAAGGTCTTCCCGGGAGAATACAGGGTGATAGGCAACTTCCCCTACAACATCTCATCCCAGATCTTCTTCAAGATTCTCGAGGACAAGGACCTCGTCCCCGAGGTGGTGTGCATGATTCAGAAGGAGGTTGCGGAACGCATAGCCGAGAAGCCGGGAAGCAAGACCTACGGCATCCTGAGCGTGCTGCTGCAGGCCTGGTATGACATCGACTACATCATCTCCGTGGGATCCGGCGCATTCTGCCCTCCCCCCAAGGTGCAGTCGGCCGTGATCAGGCTGCGCAGGAACTCGCGCACCAGTCTCGGCTGCGACGAAAAACTCTTCAGGACTGTTGTCAAGACAGCTTTCAACCAGCGCCGCAAGACGCTGCGCAATGCTCTCAAGCCCCTCATCAGGGAGGGCATGGACACGAGCGACCCGGTATTCGACCTCAGGGCCGAACGCCTTGGCGTCGAGGACTTCGTGGCCCTCACTCTGAGATTCCAGGATTAGTCCTTTCTGAACACTACAGCTCCGGCAACGGAGAGCAGCACCATCAGTATGAGAACCATGCTGCTTGCCCTTGACACGCCTTCACCTATGGTATAGGATTGGGGCTGGAAGCGCATTTCGAGAGTGTGGCTGCCGGCAGGAACGCTGGCGCAGCGAAGCAGTCCGCCCGGAGTTTCCGAATCTCCGGGATACACTTCGATGGGGATTTCCTGCTCTGAGTCAACTGTCAGTGTCCAGCCTTCGGGATAATAGACCTCACTGAATACGACCTTACTGTCCTTTTCGGCTGAATAATTGTATTTCAAGCAGTTGGGGGCATAGTCAGTCAGTATTATCCCTGCCGGGGCAGACTCTTCCTCCGAAGCGGACAATCGGGTGAAAGCTTCTCCGGGAGAGCCTGCTCCCGCTACAGAAGTACCGGATTGAGCCTCTCCTGAGGCAGCGTCAACAAACCAGGCATTGCCGCGCGCATATCTGTAGGTAAGAGGGTAGTTATCCTCGCCGACGATGATATAGCGGCAGTTCATGGAGGCAAGTCCCGGGCAGAAGGGAAGGGCGTCCTCCGCCTCTGATACGGTTGAAGCGGAGCCGAGCGCCTTGTACAGGGAGTTTATCTCGTCGATGAGGCTGGCGTCGATGAACTCCTGATAGCGCTGAAGCTTGGCAGGCGAATAGCCGCCTATGTTCTTGTGCCAGTAGGAAGGATGCGAATCGTTGAAGACATTGACGGTGAGATCGAGCACACGGTACGACGGATCCGTGTCCTTCAGGATGATCTCATCCACGGGACGTTTCTCGAACTGGCTGTGGAAGTTGCGCGGGCTCACGAAATGGTCGGCATTGAGGTAGCGCCTGCCCACCGTGAATGTATCGAGCAGAAGCAGCAGGCACACAAGCACAGCGGCGGTGGTACGGCGTCTCCTGCGGAGCTCGGGGTTTCCTGCAAAGCTCTCCTTTGCCGATGCGGGCACGCTCACACCCCAGAAAAGCAGGGCTCCCGAGCATATGACAAGCAGTATCGAACGCCAGGTGTCGGCCCACAGGAGCTGACGCCGGTCGGCCGAGAGGGCATCGGCGAGAATGTCGGGCTGGCCGGCATCCACGGCTCCGGTGAAACTTCCGAACAGGCTCTGCAGCACGGCAAGCAGCAGGCACAGTCCGGCTGTGACTGCCCCCGAAGTAAGCACCTCGCGACGCAGGGCTGCGGCATCCTTCCCTGACCTGACAATCTGGTCGAGCATAAGGAAGCCAAGCACAGGCAGGGTGAACTGCAGGACTATCAGAGACATCGATACCGTGCGGAACTTGTTGTAGAACGGCACGTAGTCATAAAACAGGGTGGTAAACCAGAGGAAGTGCGAACCCAGAGAGAGGAA
The DNA here is from genome assembly GCA_018065985.1 of Candidatus Cryptobacteroides choladohippi. GTDB lineage: Bacteria > Bacteroidota > Bacteroidia > Bacteroidales > UBA932 > Cryptobacteroides > Cryptobacteroides choladohippi. The sequence continues at coordinate 34,352 of JAGHSF010000060.1, read as the reverse complement.
TACCGCAAGAACGGTTGCGGCCAGTATCCACCAGCGCTCCCTGCGGCCCTTGTAGTACATCAGGCCAAAGATGAACAGGAAGATGGTCACTGCACCCATGTACATGGGACCGGCAGTGAAAGGCTGGGGCCCCCAGTAGAGCGGGAGGCTCTTCGCCACCTCACGGAGATTCGGCTGACCGGCCTGCTTGAGCAGGGCGTAGGTTTCCGATTTCCTGGGGTTTACGGCACCTCCCGAGGCGCCGCCGTTATAGTTGGGGATGAAGAGGTTCGGAAGCTCCTCCCACCCGTATGACCACGCCGTGGCGTAGTCCAGGTCGAGTCCCTTGCTCTCCTTTGTGCCATCGGCAGATGCGGTGGTGCCGCCGCGCATCGAGTACGGAGTATACTCGTAGGTCGGCAGAAGCTTGATGGCATTGGTGCCGATTCCGCAGCATCCCATCACCAGCAGCAGGGCCGAAGCCACCGCGAAACGCTTCCAGAGAGCGCGGCGGCGTTCTGAATTCCTGAGCATCCACACAAGCATCACGAGCGCATAGATGAAGATCACCAGCGCCAGGTAGTATGTGATCTGAGGATGGTTGGCCTTCACCTGGAAACTTATGGCGAGACCGAACAGGGCCGAGCCGAGAAATGTGGAATGAAGCCATAACGCCCCCCCGGCTCCCTTCGGTCGCTGGCCTTCTGACGAGCTGAAGGTCAGGGCCTTGCGGTATGTGAATATGAGTGCGGCCAGAGCCCAGGGCAGAAACGCTATCGCCTGCATCTTGGTGTTGTGGCCGACCTGGATGATCTGCATGTTGTAGGCACAGAAGGTCACCGCCACTGCACCACCGGCCGCAAGAAGCGGACTTATGCCCAGCGAGAGCATCAGCAGGAAGGCACCGAGCAGCGAGATGAAAAGATAGGTTGCGGGGCGCTTTCCGGTCAGAAGCAGATCATAGAGCGGCTGGGTCCAGTCGCCCTTGGTTGACGCATGGATGGTAGTGGTGGGCATTCCGCCGAACATGGACTCCGTCCAGGCTGTCTGGTCATCGGGATGGGCGGCGTTCCATTCCATCATCTCATGCGACATTCCCTGCCATCCTGAGATGTCGCTCTGGTTCACGATCTTGCCGCCGAGCACCTGAGGCACGAATCCGTAGGCAAGCAGCAGGAAGGCCAGCACCATGCCGGCAAATGCGATTATCTTCTTTTTCATAGAATCTTGACTAGTTCGGCCGTAAGGGCCTTTCTGGAATATCTGGAGATGTCTTTGCCAACGGGGGCATTGTCGCCCTCGATGAACCTGTACCATTCTGTGTCTATGAATGCGCGGACGTCGGCTATGTTGTCCCATTCGAACATATCACCGGTCTGTGTGTCATGAAGCACCCTGGCGGCGGCCCCGTCGCTCTGACCTATGCCAAGGATGGGGCGTCTGGCTGCAAGATACTCGAATATCTTGCCTGGGAGAACCTTGCGGTATTCGGGTTCCTGCCTGAGCGGGAGCATCAGCACAGAGGCGGAACGCTGCAGCGATACCGTCTCCCTGTGAGGCAGATAGCCCAGCAGCTCGAGATTGCCGGCCAGGATGGAATTGCGTATCGAAGCCACTATGGAATCGTCCACCTTGCCGGCCAGGCGTATGCGGAGGCGGTTGCGGAAGCCCTCGTCCTTCTCGCACTTCGATGCCAGCACGTCCCAGAGGTTCACGGGGTTGCCGTCGCTTGCAAAGAGGCCGGTGTGCACTATGTCGAAAGTATCCGGATGCGGCTGTGTGCCGCAGGCGAAGTCGTCCTCGTCGAAACCGTTTGTTATGAGATGCACCGGGGTAGCTGTCCTCTTCTGGAAATCGGCCTGCACGAGAGGCGTGACGCTGATTATCTCGTCGGCATTGTCCAGGACCTTCTGCTCCAGGCACTTATGGCGCCACTTCGCGAGAGGCCACAGCTTGAGGTGCTTGAAGTAGAACATCTCAGTCCACGGGTCGCGGAAGTCCACTATCCATTTGAGGCCTGTTGCCTTCTTGAGCTCGAGCCCTATGAGATGCATGCTCTGCGGCGGGCCGGTTGTCACGACGGCATCCACAGGATGCTCCCTGAGGTACTTCTTGAGGAACCTCACTGACGGACGCACCCAGCCTCTGCGGGGATCCGGCACGAAGAGATTGCCGCGCATCCACACGCCGATCTTCTGCTTCAGGCTCTTCTTCTGCGCGTTCAGGGGATTGACCTCCGACGCGGAACCGCTCCCGGCTCCGGTGAACCTGCGGTATATGTCGTAGGGTTCGAAGATATGCGTCCGTATGACCTCAGCGCACTCCGGAACGTCGGCGAGCAGGCTTTCGTCGCGTGCGAGCTGCTCTGGATTCTCGGGAGTGTATATGACCGGCTGCCAGCCGAATTCCGGGAGGTACTTGCTGAACTTCACCCAGCGCTGCACCCCGGACCCTCCGGTGGGAGGCCAATAGTAGCTGATTATGAGGAGACGCTTCATGCTAAAAGTCAGACATTCTTGAAACCGGTGCGACGTCAAGCGATGCACGCTCGCCCGCCAGGAAGTGATAATAGCCGGCAATAGCTATCATGGCTGCATTGTCGGTGGTGAACTTGAATTCGGGCAGATAGGTGTTCCAGCCGCGCTTCTTTCCCTCCTCCTCTATCCTTGAGCGGAGACCGCTGTTGGCCGACACGCCGCCACCTATGGTGATCTCCTTGATTCCGGTCTGCCTTGCAGCCTTGACGAGCTTGTCCATCAGGATGTCGATAAGGGTCTTCTGGAAGGAAGCACATATGTCCTCCTTGTTCTTCTCCATAAACTCCGGGTCCTTTGCCATCTCGTCGCGCACGAAGTACAGCAGCGAGGTCTTGATGCCGCTGAAGCTGTAGTCCAGGCCCTCGATGTGGGGCTTTGCGAACTTGAAACGCAGGGGATCGCCCTGCTTTGCGAGTCTGTCGATGATGGGGCCGCCGGGATATCCCAGACCCATCATCTTGGAACACTTGTCGAAGGCCTCTCCCACCGCGTCGTCGATGGTCTGGCCCAGAATCTCGAAGTGCAGAGGGTCATCCACCCTGACTATCTGGGAGTTGCCACCGCTCACAAGGAGGCACAGGTAAGGGAACGAAGGCTCGCGCACGGGTTTGTCGGGCTGCCTGACAAAGTTCGCAAGTATGTGCCCCTGAAGATGGTTGACCATCACGATGGGGATGTCCAGGGCAAGGCCGAGGGACTTTGCGAACGACGTGCCTACCAGCAGGGAACCCAGAAGGCCGGGGCCACGGGTGAAGGCGATCGCAGTAAGTTCGGACGCACTCACGCCGGCGCGGCTCAGCGCCTCGCTCACGACGGGCACGATGTTCAGTTCATGCGCCCTGGATGCAAGTTCCGGGACGACTCCGCCATAGCAGCGGTGCACGTCCTGGGAGGCGATAACGTTCGAAAGAAGGTACCCGTCCCTGATGACGGCGGCAGAAGTGTCGTCGCAGGATGATTCAATGCCCAATATGATATCTGCCATAATATTATGCTGTATTCTTTATATTCCCAATTCCTTTTTCATCTCTCTGAGCAGGTCGAAGGCCTGCAGGGGAGTCATGTTGTTGAGGTCGGCCTTCTCCAGTTTCTCCTTGAGCGACCCCAGTGTCGGGTCGTCAAGCTGGAAGAAGCTGAGCTGCATGGAGCCGTCGTCCTCGATGGACATGGCGCCCATGTTCTTTTCCTTGGCCTCCAGAGTGCGCAGAGTCCTTTCGGCACTGTCGATGACCTCGCGCGGCATTCCGGCCAGACGGGCCACATGTATACCGAAGCTGTGTGCCACGCCGCCACGCTCGAGCTTGCGCAGGAATATCACATCCTTGCCCTCCTCCTTCACGGCAATGTGCCAGTTGTGCACGCGCTGGTACTCGTTCTCGAGGTCGTTGAGTTCGTGGTAGTGCGTAGCAAACAGGGTCTTTGCCCCGCGGCCCCACCTGTGGATGTACTCGACGAGGGCGCGGGCTATGCTCATGCCGTCATAGGTCGAGGTTCCACGGCCGATCTCGTCGAGCAGTACAAGCGAGCGGGAGCTGAGGTTGTGCATGATCATCGAGGTCTCGAGCATCTCCACCATGAAGGTGGATTCGCCGCGGGAGATGTTGTCGGTGGCACCCACGCGGGTGAAGATCTTGTCGAAGAAACCCATATGCGCGCTTGCGGCAGGCACGAACGAGCCTATCTGCGCCATCAGGACGATGAGGGCCGTCTGCCTGAGAAGAGCCGACTTTCCCGCCATGTTCGGACCGGTAAGGATCATTATCTGCTCGCCCTTGCTGTCCATGAAGAGGTCGTTCGGGACGAATTCCTCGCCCGGGGCCATGAGGGTCTCGATCACGGGGTGACGGCCGGCCTTGATGTCCAGCACGCTGCTCTTGTCGACCACGGGGCGGCAGTAGTTCCTATCAATGGCCTGACGGGCAAATCCGCGCAGGACATCGAGCTGGGCCACTATGCGGCAGTTCTCCTGAATGTCGCGTATGCGCTTCTGGATGTCGGCCACCAGGCCGCCGTAAATCCGGCTCTCGAGTTCGTATATGGTCGCCTCGGCGCTCAGAATCTTCTGTTCGTATTCCTTGAGCTCGTCGGTGATATAGCGCTCGGCGCTCACCAGGGTCTGCTTGCGTATCCACTCGGGAGGAACCTTGTCCTTGAATGAGTTGCGGACCTCGATATAGTAGCCGAACACATTGTTGTAGCCTATCTTGAGCGAGCTGATTCCAGTGCTTTCGATCTCACGCTGCTGCAGCTGCAGCAGATAGTCCTTCCCGCCTCTGGAGATGCTGCGCAGTTCGTCAAGCTCCTTGTCGACGCCCGGGGCGATGATGTCGCCTTTGCCAAGGGCTGCGGCGGGGCTGTCTGACATCGTGCTCTGGATGCGTTCCAGCAGGGCGTCGGTGTTCTTGATGCCCCTGGTAAGCCTCTCGAGGGCCTCGATGCCGGTTCCGGTGCAGAGTTCGCGTATGGGGGTAATGCGCCTCAGGGACCTGCCCAGCTGCATCACCTCACGGGGAAGTATCTTTCCGTTGGCCGCGCGGGCGATGATCCTCTCCAGGTCTCCCACCTCAGAGATGTGCTCCTCGATCGAGGCGAGAGCCTCTTCGTTGTCGTAGAAGAACTGGACCACACTGTAGCGCGATTCAAGCTCCGCAGGTTCCATGACAGGCATCGCAAGCCACTCGCGCAGCAGTCGGGCTCCCATGGGAGAGCAGCTGCGGTCGATGACGTCCACGAGCGACACACCGTCCTTGCCTGCATTGCTCTGAAAGATCTCGAGGTTGCGGAAGGTGAACTTGTCCATCCACACAAACTTGCCCTCGTCGATGCGCTGGATGCTGCATATGTTGCCAAGTCCCGTATGCTCGGTCTGCTCAAGGTAGTACACCAGAGCGCCGGCGGAGCATACCGCAAGCGGGTAGCGGTCGATTCCGAAGCCTTTCAGGCTGTTCACCCTCAGCTGCTTGCAGAGTTTCTCAACGGCTGATTCCTGCACAAATGCCCATTCGTCAAGGGAGCTGACATAGTGGTCGGGGAACTTCTCCTTCACGGCGCGCAGCACATCGCGCTGAACCACAAGTTCCCTGGGCTGCATGCTGGCAAGCAGGGTGGAAATGTATTCCGTGCTGCCCTGCGTCACCTGGAATGTGCCTGTGCTGACGTCCAGGAAGGCTGCTCCGCATTCGGGACCGTCGAAGGTCAGACCGCAGAGGAAGTTGTGCTCCTTGCACTCGAGCATGCCGTCTCCGAAAGCTATGCCCGGGGTGAGGATCTCGGTGATGCCGCGCTTCACGAGCTTGTTCTTGCAGAGGGCAGGGTCCTCCAGCTGGTCGCAGATCGCCACCTTGTAGCCGCCGCGCACAAGCTTCTGGAGATAGTTCTCCAGTGCGTGGTGAGGGAATCCTGCCATGGGAGTGTCGCCCTTGTCCCCGTTGGAACGCCGTGTGAGAACGATGCCGAGCACCTTGCTCACAAGCACCGCATCGTCGGAATACGTCTCATAGAAATCGCCGACACGATACAGGAGTATCGCCTCGGGATGCTGGGCCTTTATGCTGAAATACTGTTTGAGAAGTGGGGTATCCTCCTTGCTCTTTGCCATACCTGTCAGTTTGTATATCACGCAAATTTAGTAATTATTCTGCGGAAAATCCGTTGAATCGCTTGGCATTTACATTTATTATCCTTACATTCGGCCTGCTTTTTCGAAGATGTACACAATTAATAGCAATAATTTGTTCCTCGGTCTATCCCTTTTGTGAAAACAGAAGGCTTGGGCTGATTTTTGTGTATGTATGATAAAAATCCTCTCAGGCCATGCCGGGGAGGATTTTTCAGATATCATATGGAGCTTGTAAAATATTGGCAGTATGACACACAGGATTTCAATAAATGAGATGACACTGCACCTTTGCGGGGTGCAGAGCGGCGTGACCATACCTTTCAGGGTGAGGATAGAGATGGCGCGCCTGCTTTCCAAACTCGGCGTTTCCGTGATAGAGACTTCCCCCATCAGGAACGGGAAGTCAGATTACTTTCTGGTAAAGTCCCTGGCCTCGGCGGTCACCGGCAGCACCATTTCGGTACCGCTGGACATACTCGACCCCGACAGCCCTGCAGTCACCTGGGATGCACTCAAGGAAGCATCACATCCAAGGCTCTCCGTCCCCGTGCCCGTGAGCACCGTCCAGATGGAATACCTCTGCCACAAGAAGCCGGACGGCATCCTGGACCTCATCAGGAAGAGAGTGTCGGAATGCGCCGCCCTCTGCGGCGAGGTGGAATTCGTCGCCCTGGACTTCACCAGAAGCGACAGGGACTTCCTGCTTGAATCGATACATACGGCCATCGAGGCCGGAGCCGGCATAGTCACCGTCGCCGACGTGGCGGGCGACCTGCTCGAGGATGAATTCCAGGAAAGGATAAGGATGGTCAGGAATGCCGTTCCTGCCGATGTAAGGCTGGGAGTCTTCTGCTCGAACGAGATGTACATCGCCGACACCTGCGCCATTGCAGCTGTCAGGGCCGGGGCCGATGAAGTCAGGGTCGAGTCGACGGGAAACTACACCACTTCGCTGAAGAGATTCGCCCGCATCCTCAATATGAAGGCCGGAACATGCGGCGCAAGCTGCGATGTGGGGCTTACTGCCATCGACCATATCTGCGCACGCATCCACGAGATGTGCGAAGGCAGCCTCAAGAAGACACGCAAGCCTGTTGCCGGATACTCCGACGAAGAGTTCAGGCTGTCAGTCCACGACAGTCTGGAAGACGTCCTCGCAGCAGTGAGCAGGCTTGGCTACAACCTTGGCGAGCAGGACGGCCGCAAGGTCTACGACGCCTTCGTGCAGCTGGCCTCAGACAACGAATCCATAGGTTCCAAGGAATTCGACGCCATCATCGCATCAGTGGCGTTCCAGGTGCCGCCCACCTATATCCTGGAAAGTTTCCTCATCAACACGGGAAACACCATCACGCCGACCTGCCACATCAGGCTCAAGAAAGGGGATGAGACCCTCGAGAGCGTATGCATGGGCGACGGCCCCGTCGATGCCGCATTCCTTGCCATCGACAACATAATCGGCTGCCATTACGAACTTGACAACTACCAGCTGCGCTCCGTCACCGAAGGCCGCGAAGCCATGGGCGAGACCATAGTTCGCCTGAGGCAGAATGGCAGGCTTTACTCGGGCAGGGGCGTTTCGAAGGACATTGTGGCGTCCGGAGTCCTTGCATACCTGAATGCAATCAACAAAATCGTCTACGGGGAGGGCCAGGAATGAAACTCTCCTTTTCGACAAGAGGCTGGGCAGACCTCGGATGGGATGATGCGCTGACTTGCGCATTGGACATGGGCTTCGACGGAATAGAGCCCTACAACATCATGCGCAACCCGGAATATGTGGGCGCAGGAGGGCCTTTCCATAAATATTCAGTCACCAGGACCAGCAGGAATCTCAGGTGGAAGAGCCTTTCGATCCCGTGCCTCGACAGTTCCTGCGACATATCCTCGGATTCCGACCGGACACTCTCCGAGGCGGAGGCCATGATGGTGCTGGCAGATGCCGCGCAGATACCGTATGTCAGCCTCTACGCCAGGGAAGACAACCATGACGGCATAAGGGGCAATCTCGACATTCTCGCCCGTATGGCCGGGCAGTACGGCGTGACGCTCCTCATCAAGACGAGCGGAGTGTTCTCCGACACCTCGAAGCTCAGGGCTCTCCTCGACGAATATGCCTGCGACAATATTGCCGTCCTCTGGGATGTCCATCACCCTTACCGCGACTGTGGGGAAAGCCCGTACGAATCCATAAAGAATCTGGGCGGTTACGTCCGCCACGTGCACCTTCGCGACAGCGACGATGCCGGCAGGTACTGCATAATCGGAGAAGGCACCTTCCCCGTGGCCGAGGTCATCAACTCCCTCTCGTCCATCGACTACGACGGATTCGTGTCCCTGGAGTGGAAGCCGGACTGGATGTCGGAAATGCCCGACAGAGATGTGATCTTCCCGTATTTCATAAACTACATGAAGCGCTTCGAGCGCGCCAGGAGCCGCAGGACGGACAAGCTCTATCCCAACCACGACGGTACAGGCTGGTATATCTGGGACAAGGACGACCTGATCGACCTGACATTCCCCAAGGTGCTGGACCGCCTGGTGGCCGAGTTCCCCGACCAGTACTGCTTCAAATACACGACCCTGGACTACATACGCACATACTCCGAGTTCAGGGACGATGTGGACAACTTCGCCAGAGCGCTGGTGTCTCTGGGCGTGCGGCCCGGAAGCAAGGTCAGCGTCTGGGCAACCAATGTCCCGGCATGGTACATCTCATTCTGGGCCACGGTGAAGATAGGCGCCGTGCTGGTGACCGTCAACACCGCCTACAAGTCACACGAGGTGGAATATCTGCTGAGGCAGTCCGACACGCATACGCTTGTCATGATGGCAGGCGGCAAGGACTCCGACTACAGAAGCATCATAAACGGCCTCTGTCCCGAGATTGCGGACACCGTGCCCGGGGAGCCTCTGCATTGCTCGAGGCTTCCGTTCCTGAGGAACGTCATCACCGTAGGGTTCAGGCAGAAAGGCTGCCTGTCCTTCGAGGAGGCCATGGAGCGCAAGGACCTTGTGCCTCTGGAAACGGTTACCGGCATGGCGGCTGAGGTGAGCCCGGACGACGTGTGCAACATGCAGTACACCTCAGGCACCACAGGATTCCCGAAGGGAGTCATGCTGACCCATTACAACGTTATCAACAACGGCAAGTGCATAGGCGACAGGATGGGACTTTCGACTGCCGACAGGATGATGATACAGGTGCCCATGTTCCATTGCTTCGGCATGGTGCTCTCCATGACCGCGTCCGTAACCCACGGTGCCACGATGTGCCCCCTGCCGTACTTCTCCGCAAAATCATCGCTGGCATGCATCAACAGCGAGCATATCACCTGCTTCAACGGCGTGCCCACGATGTTCATAGCCATGTTCAACCATCCCGACTACAGGAAAACGGACTTCTCGCATATGAGAACCGGAATCATGGCAGGTGCCGGATGCCCGCCCGAACTCATGAGACGCGCGGCCCGGCCCGACGAGATGAACATGCGAGGCATCGTGAGCGTGTACGGACAGACCGAAACCTCGCCGGGATGCACCATGTCGGCATGGACCGACAGCCTGGACGTGAGGTGCGACACGGTAGGCTATCCTTTCCCGCATGTGCAGTGCAAGGTGGTCAATCCTGAAACCGGACTGCCAGCCGCACCAGGCGAGAACGGCGAGTTCTGCTCAAGGGGCTACAACACCATGAAGGGCTACTACAAGATGCCCGATGCCACCGCAGCAGCCGTGGATGCCGGGGGCTGGATGCACTCGGGCGACCTCGCATGCGTCGACGAGAACGGCAACTACCATATCACGGGACGCCTCAAGGACATGATCATACGCGGTGGAGAGAACATCTACCCCAAGGAGATCGAAGAGTTCATATACACCCACCCCTGCGTGCAGGACGTTCAGGTGATTGCCATTCCGGACGTCAAATACGGGGAGGAGGCGATGGCATGCATCATACTCAAGGACGGATGCAGCGTGTCTGAAGCTGAGATGCGCGGATACATAACGGCCAGCCTTGCAACCCACAAGGTTCCAAGATACATCGAATTCGTGGAAAGCTTCCCCATGAATGCAGCGGGGAAGGTGCTTAAATACAAGATGAGAGAACACTTCGTCGAGAAACTCGGCTTAAACAGGAAATGATATGGGAAAACACATTGTAACCATTGACGGCAACGAGGCTGCGGCCAGCATTGCATACGATTTCACAGAGATAGCTGCCATATATCCCATTACGCCTTCTTCCCCCATGGCGGAACTGACAGACAAATGGGCGAGCCAGGGGCGTAAGAACATCTTCGGCCAGACTGTCGTGCTCACCGAGATGCAGTCTGAGGCGGGAGCCATCGCGGCCGTGCACGGCGCCGCGCAGACAGGTTCCCTGGCCACCACATTCACATCCAGCCAGGGCCTGATGCTGATGATACCCGTGCTGCACCGCATCGCCGGGGAGAGGCTTCCCGTAGTGGTACATGTTGCCGCCAGGACCGTGGGCACGCATGCGATGAGCATCTTCGGAGACCATTCCGACGTGATGAGCTGCCGCAACACAGGCTTTGCCATGCTCTGCTCGGGCAGCGTACAGGAAACGGTCGACCTGGCCGGTGTGGCTCATCTGGCAGCACTGAAGGGCCGCACTCCGTTCATGCATTTCTTCGACGGCTTCCGTACCTCGCATGAAATCAGCACCGTCGAGATGATCGACACTGACAAGCTCCACGAACTCATTGATCTGCAGACCCTTGAGAAGTTCCATAACCACGCGCTCAATCCCGAGCATCCTCTGATGAGGAGCACGGTGCAGAATCCCGACATCTTCTTCCAGGTACGCGAAGGCTGCAATCCCGTCTATGACGCCCTCCCCGGCATAGTGGAGGACTACATGCAGGACATCAACCGCATCACCGGACGCGACTACCACCTGTTCAACTACTACGGCGCAGCCGATGCCACCGACGTTGTGGTGGCCATGGGCAGCGTCTCCGGAACGGTCAAGGAAGCTGTGGACCAGCTCAATGCCTCCGGTGCCAGGACAGGCTTCATCCAGGTGCATCTCTACCGCCCGTTCAGTGCGGAGCATCTTTTCAAGGTGCTTCCGGATACGGTGAGGAGAATGGCTGTGCTTGACAGGACCAAGGAGCCCGGAAGCATGGGAGAACCGCTTTTTGAAGACATCTGCACCGCAGTCTGCACCTCGGGCCGTGCAATCAAGGTCATAGGAGGCCGATACGGTCTCTCGTCAAAGGATACCGACCCCGGGCAGATCCTCGCCGTATTTGCCAACCTCGCATCGGAGAATCCCGTGAAAGGATTCACAATAGGAATAAACGACGACGTCACCCACCTTTCCCTTGAACGCGTTCCTTTCGTCAAGTCGGACAATGGTGTGTACTGCTGCAAATTCTGGGGGCTGGGCGGCGACGGAACCGTCGGTGCCAACAAGAATACCGTCCATATCGTCAGCGAGCAGGCAGGCAAATACGGGCAGGCCTACTTCGAATATGACGCCAAGAAATCATACGGTGTGACCATCTCGCACCTGAGGTTCAGCGACAGTCCGATCGAGAGTTCATACTACGTCAAGTCCGCCGACTTCGTGGCATGTCACAACCAGACCTACGTCGGAGTCTATGACATGATCGAGGAACTCAAGGAGGGCGGCACCTTCCTTCTGAACTGCAGCAAGTCTGACGAAGAACTGGAAAAGTGGCTGCCTGCCAACGTGAAGCGCGGTCTGGCAATGTGGAACATCAGGTTCTATGTGATAGACGCCACCTCCATAGCACTCGAACTCGGGCTCGGCAATCATACGAACACAGTGCTCCAGGCGGCATTCTTCGCCGCTTCGGGAATAATGGACAGCACACGGGCCATAGAGGCCATGAAGGAGGCTGCCAGAAAGACCTACTTCGCCAAGGGCGATGCTGTGGTGGCAAGGAACATCGCCGCCATCGAGAGCGGAGCCGTACGCCTTCGCAGGGTGGAGGTGAAGCCGGAGTGGGCTTCTCTGCCGTTCGATCCGGGCCAGGACATCTCGCATCTGCCCGGAGTGGTGCGCAAGGTGCTCATCCCCGTCAACAGGCAGAAGGGCGACACCCTGCCTGTAAGCAACTTCCTCAAGCACATCGACGGTACCGTCAAGCTCGGACTTACATCATACGAGAAACGCGGCATAGCCGTGAGACTTCCCTTCTGGCAGGCGGACAAGTGCATACAGTGCAACAGGTGCTCCCTCGTGTGCCCGCACGCAGTCATACGTCCGTATCTTCTCGACGACGCCGAGCTGAAGGCCGCCCCTGAAGGATTTGCAGCCATTCCAGCAACAGGCAGGGCAAAGGGGCTCCATTTCGCGCTCGCGGTATCGGACTTCGACTGCACAGGATGCGGAAGCTGCGAGAGCGTCTGCCCGGCAGGTGCTCTGGAGATGAGGCCGGTTTCCAGCGAAGACAAGGACGGCAGGAACTTCGAATACGCCCTGACCGTCTCAGAGAAAGGCGACCTGTTCGACCCGTACACAGTCAAGGGAAGCCAGTTCCGCACACCGCTTCTCGAGTTCTCGGCAGCATGTGCCGGCTGTGGGGAAACACCCTATGCCAAACTTCTTACGCAGTTGTTCGGCGACCACGTCTACTGGGCGAACGCCACCGGATGCTCCCAGGCCTGGGGCTCTGCGATGCCGGGCATTCCGTATGCCCTGAACAGGCGCGGATTCGGTCCGGCATGGACCAACAGCCTGTTCGAGAACAATGCCGAGCTGTGCCTTGGCATGGCACTTTCGGTCAAGCAGAGAAGGGCTCTTGCCAAGTCGGACGTCAAGGCTCTCTCAGAGTCGTCGTCAGGCAGCCTGAAGGCGGCTTGCGAGGCCCTGCTCGATTCATTCGAAGACACCAGGGAATCCCGCAAGGCAGCCGACAACCTCATAACCGAGCTCATGCGCAGCGACGACCCCATGTCGAAGACGATACTCTCGCAGAAGGACATGCTCGCCAAAAAGACATTCTGGATGTTCGGAGGCGACGGCTGGGCCTACGACATAGGCTTCGGCGGTCTCGACCATGTTGTGGCCGGAGGAGAGAACGTGAACGTGTTCATCGTGGACACCGAGATGTATTCCAATACCGGAGGACAGAGCAGCAAGGCCACCCAGATAGGAGCTGTGGCCAAATTCGCATGGTCAGGAAAGAAGACCACCAAGAAGGACCTCGGCGCCATACTCATGTCCTACGGGAATGTCTATGTGGCCCAGGTTGCAATGGGTGCCGATCCCGCACAGCTTATCAAGGCCATAAGGGAGGCGGAAGAATATGACGGACCTTCTGTCATCATCGCCTACACCCCCTGCGCATCCCATGGCATCTGTGCCGGAATGCACAAGGTTCAGGAAGAGATGAAGCGCGCCGTCGAGAGCGGCTACTGGACGCTGTACAGATACGACCCGCGCAAGGAAAATCCGTTCCAGCTCGACTCCAAGGCACCATCCATCCCGTACACGGACTTCCTTGAAGGGGAGGTACGGTACAATTCCCTCCGCAGAAGCTTCCCGGAGAATGCTGAGACTCTGTTCGCAAAAGGCACCGAAACCGCCACGAGACGCTATGAGCATTTCGTGTATCTTGCGTCAGAGGGACACGATGAGAAATGACCGGCGGACGGCTAACTGAGAATACTTGAGAGGAAGATGGTGAGAATGGCAGGAGGGACTATCCATTTGATCATGAAATGGAAGAACCTGCCGACGCTGCCGGTAACCTTCTGCCAGTCCATCCTCCAGCCCACGAAGATTGCGAATGCAAGGGCACCGAGAGTCATCAGATAGTTGGACGTGAGCTCGTCGCAGAATCCGAAGATGTTCTCGCCAAAGATCTTCACGTCCTTGAGTGGTCCGAACGACAGAGAACAGAGCACGCCGAGCACCCATGTAAGCACAAGGACCAGCAGGGTCGCCTTGCGGCGGCTGAACTTGTTGTGTTCCATTGCGTGGTTCACGCAGGTTTCGAACAGGGATATCGACGAACTCAGCGCTGCAAGCAGTATCGAGAAGAAGAATATGATTGTGGCTATCCTGCTGAAGACAGGCATGTCAATCGCCATCTGCCCGAAAACATAGGGCAGAGCCTCGAAGACAAGCGACGGGCCGGCCTCGGGCTCAAGTCCTCCCGCAAATACTGCAGGCATCACTGCAAATCCGGCTATTACCGCGAACAGGGTGTCGAAGACTGTCGTCCATGCTCCGGCACTCACTATGCCCGAGTCCTTGGAATATGAGGTATAGGTCACAACCATTCCCACACCGAGCGACATCGAGAAGAAAGACTGGCCCAGGGCGCTCGCCACAACCGATGCGTCAATCTTTGAGAAGTCGGGTCTTACAAGATAGCTGACACCTTCTGCCGCACCGGGAAGCGAGATGGAGTATACGGTGACTATGACCATCATCACGAACAACAGCGGAATAGAGATCTTCGAGAAGACTTCTATTCCCTTCTTCACTCCAAGCACAATGATGACGGCCGAGATGCCGAGGAAGAAAAGGTGGGCGGTCAGAGGCTCGCATACAGAGCCTGCCACGCTGCCGAACAGGGCCGAAGCGCTCTCACGGCTGGTGACGCTCATCGTTCCCGCGATGGAACGGACGAAATAGTCGACAGACCATCCGCCTACCACGCAGTAGAAGGAAAGTATGATGAAACTGCTTATGACGGCCATCATGCCGAGGCCCCTCCAGGCAGAGTTTGGCGCAAGCCTCTTCATAGCCTCGTATGAGCCATGGCCGGAGACCTTGCCGATTACCGCCTCAGAAAGGAAGATTGGCAGGGAAATGAGGAATGAGCAGATTATGTAGATTATGATGAATGCTGCACCTCCGTGCTCCCCTACCATATAGGGGAAACGCCAGATATTGCCCAGTCCGATCGCCGAACCGGCCAACGCAAGAATATACGCAGCTTTTCCTCCGAATTTTTCCTTTTTTGGGAACATAAGACAATACCTACCTTCTAACTAATTGTGCCAAAGATAGGTATAATTTTTCTTACTTCCTTGTATATACGAAAAATTGGAACTCATATCCGCATTCCTTGTCCTTGTAAACGGCGGAACGGGACTCGACCTTCCAGATTTCAGGGTCGATTGCGGGGAAGAAGGCATCAGCCTCGGGGATGCTTGCGTGGACATGGGTGATGTAAAGCCGGTCCATGTCGTTCACTGCTGCACGATACACTGACGCACCGCCCATGACAAAGCACTTCTCTGCAGGCCCGGCAGCAGCATATGCCTCCTCGAAGGAGTATACGCAGGTTGCCTCGGGAATGGGATCGCCGCCTGCATTCAGGACGATGTTCTTGCGGTTTTTCAGAGGTCTGAAGGGCAGGGAGAAGTATGTGGTGCGCCCCATGATGACGGGGCATCCGCTGGTGACGCGCTTGAAATACTTGAGATCCTCGCTGAGGTGCCAGGGAAGGGTACCCTTGACGCCTATCTCATTATTGGCCCCTATGGCCACGATAAGACATTTTTCCATCTGTTTATACTGCTACGGGGGCCTTTATTGCCGGCCATGGGTCATAATCCGAAAGTTCAAAATCCTCATACTTGAAGTCGAACACGCTCTTCACGTCGGGGTTGAGCTTCATCCAGGGCAGAGCGCGGGGCTCCCTTGAGAGCTGCTCGCGTACCTGCTCGAAGTGGTTGAGGTAGATGTGGGTGTCGCCGGTGGTGTGGATGAACTCACCCGGCTGCAGGCCGCAGCACTGGGCGATCATCATCGTCAGCAGGGCGTATGATGCGATGTTGAAGGGCACACCGAGGAAAGTGTCGGCGCTGCGCTGGTACAGCTGGCAGCTGAGCTTTCCGTCAGCCACATAGAACTGGAACAGGCAGTGGCAGGGAGGAAGCGCCATCTTGTCGACCTCTCCGGGATTCCATGCACATACGAGCATGCGGCGGGAGTCGGGATGGTTCCTTATCATGTCGATCACCTGCGAGAGCTGGTCTATGCTGCGGCCGTCGGGTGCGGGCCAGCTGCGCCACTGGTGGCCGTAAACCGGGCCAAGGTCGCCGTTCTCATCGGCCCACTCGTCCCAGATGGTGACCTTGTGGTCCTGGAGATACTTTACGTTCGTGTCGCCGCTGATGAACCAGAGAAGTTCGTATATGATCGACTTCAGATGCACCTTCTTTGTGGTGAGGAGGGGAAAGCCCTCGCTCAGGTCGAAGCGCATCTGATGTCCGAATATGCTCTTTGTGCCTACGCCGGTACGGTCGGTCTTGATCGTGCCGTTGTCCATAATCTCCTTGAGGAGGTCGAGATACTGTTTCATTACTTGATGCCGAATGAGAAGATTATTGCCTCGTGGAATACCTTTCCGGGACGGAGTACGGTGCTGGGGTACTCGGGTTTGTTGGGACTGTCGGGATAGTGCTGGCACTCGATGGCCACTGCACTGTAGTCATTGTAGATGCGGCCACGCTTTCCGGTGGGGCATCCGCTGAGCCAGTTTCCCGTATAGACCTGCACGCCGGGCTGGGTGGTGAATACCTTGAGCACTCTGCCGCTGCGCTTTGACCACAGTTCGGCAGCTTCCTGGAGCTGTCCGGGCATGTATCCGTCTATGCACCAGCATGCGTCATAGCCCTTACCGTGGTTCAGTGCAGGGAAATCCTTTTTGATGTCGCGTCCCAGGGTCTTTGCGTTGATGAAGTCCATGGGAGTGCCTGCAACGGGCTCAGATTCGCCAAGAGGGATGAGCGTGGGATCTGTGGGAAGGTACTCTGACGCGTTGAGCCTCAGATAGTGCTGGAGCACCGAACCCTTGCCGTTGAGGTTGAAGTATGCATGGTTCGTGAGGTTGATCACGGTAGCCTTGTCGCAGCGGGCGCTGAAGGTGAGCTGGAGTTCATTGCTGTCGTTCCACTCATAGCGGGCAACGATGGTAAGGTTGCCGGGATATCCCATCTCGCCGTCAGCTGCGGTATATTTGAACTCGACGCCACCCTTGTGCTTGCGTGACTCCCATACCTGGTTCTGGATCCCCTCGGGACCACCGTGGAGGTGATTGGGACCGTTGTTGATGGGGAGGGTGTACTCCACACCGTCAAGAGTGAACTTGCCGGCGGCAATCCTGTTGGCGAAACGTCCGGGACACTTGCCGGCACATGGACCGTCACCGAAATAGCTCTCGGGCTTGCCGTAGCCGATCACCACATCGGCGAGCCTGCCGTCCCTGTCGGGCACGTTGATGCTCACGATTGCAGCGCCGATATTGCTGAGCACCACGTTCGCGCCGCTTTCATTGGTGAGTATGTACTTGTATATGGCGGCGCCGTCCTGCGCTCTGCCCCAGAGTTTTCTCCTGATAGTTGCCATAAGGTAGATATTTTTGATAAATCAACGCAATTTAACACAATATTGGGAATTTCTCAAGCACTTTCGCACAGTCTCACTGTCTGCCCTGCATCAACTTCATGTCAAGATATCTCAGAACACGCTCCGTGGGCGCGTCCTTCATGATGACTCTCTTTTCGGAGTCCAGCAGATAGAGCGAAGGTATGGCTCTTACATCGTAGCTCTGATCGGTGCGTATGGTGAACTGCCAGTCATAGCCCGTAATCCAGCTGCGGGGGTAGCTGGGCTCATACTCACGCCACTTGTCGATCTCCTGATCGATATAGATGTTGACCAGAGCCACCCTGCCGTCGGCTATGGCCCTGCTCACAGACGGGCAGGAATCCACATCTTCGGCCATCTGCCTGCAGGCATCGCAGCCGGGATTCGAGAAGAACAGCATGGTGTAGCCGGCCTTTACGCCATGAAGGCTGTGGATGCGGCCGCGGGCGTCCTTGAAAGTGAAATCGGGAGCCACCGATCCGGTCTGGTTGAGAGAGCACATGCGGGCCATGTAGCGGTAGCCTGTGCGCATCAGGGTGTCGGTGAAAGGGCACTCGGCAAGCTTCTGCACAAAGGGAAGGAAGAGGTCCTCGTTGCGCATTGGGGAATTGGGATCGTAGAGGTATCTCTCGACCATCTCGGTGAAACGCAGGTAGAACAGCGAGCTTGTGTCGGCCTGCTGACAGGCCTCGACCTTGGCAAAGAGCTCCGCCATGTTTTTCTGTGCCTTCGCCAGAGGCAGGTTGTCCTGAATCTCTATGTAGTTCGACAGGGCCTGTTCGAGCTCCGCCTTGCGCACACCCAGGACTGCGGCCGAATCGGTGACCCCGCTTTGGGCAAAATACGTGTCCCAGAAATGCGCGGCGGCATATTCTATCATATCCTCCTCGGTGGTGTACATCGCCGGAACCGTCAGCTTGGGAAAGCTGCGGTATACGACCTGGGCCGTCTTGCGTGCGGTGCACGAGCACAAAGCAAGAATGGCCATCAACATGAAAACTGTCCTTCTCCCCATAATTGTACCAAAGTCGGGTAAAGTTAGCCAAAAATCATTAGTTTTGTATCCATTATGTGTAAAGCGCTGCGAATTTCAGCCCTTCTTGCCATGGCCCTGCTGACTTCCCTCACGGGGCATGCGCAGTTTTATTCCAACGGAACCGATCGGGGATCGACAAGGTGGAACAGTATCAGCACAGAGAGCTACAGAGTGATTTATCCGCGCGGCATGGACTCTCTTGCAAGACGTTACGCCATCGAGCTCGAAAGGGTGAAGGGTCCCGTCAGCGGAAGCATAGGCTTCGGCACCAACCAGTTCTACAGGAAGCCGCTGCCGGTAATCCTGCACACGCAGACCGCGCTTGCCAACGGAATGGTGACCTGGGCCCCCCGCAGAATGGACCTCTACACTGTGCCTGAAGCATACGCCCCCGAGGCCATAGTCTGGGAGACCGAGCTGGCCATACACGAGTCCAGGCACGCGGCACAGATGCAGCTGGGCAACGCGAAGTGCTTCCGCTGGGCAAACATCCTCCTTGGCGAGATGGTTCCCGGAGCACTCTGCGCCGTGTACGGCGGTCCAGTGTTTCTCGAGGGCGACGCAGTGGTTGCCGAAACCGCGCTGAGCAGTTCAGGGCGCGGGCGCACGGCAGACTTCACCGAGTACATGCGGGCCAGCTTCGCGGAGGGCCAGACCAGGAACTACTGGAAGTGGAGATTCGGGTCGCTGCGGCACTACACCCCCGACCATTACAAGATAGGATACCTCACCAATGCGGGCTTCCGCACCTTCTTCGATGCCCCCGACTTCACCCGGCGCTTCTATGGCAGAATCATGGAGCACCACGGCTGGGCCCCGGCAAACCTCAAAAAGACCGTCAGGGAGATCACCGGCATGAAGTTCGACGACGCCTGGTCTGCACTGGCCGACTCTCTGGGGCACATGTGGAGCAGCGAGGCCGCCTCAAGGGCACCGTACACCGAGGCCGACACCCTGACAAAGGAAAGCTTCTATTTCACCGAATACACGTCTCCTGCAGTGCTGGACGGGCAGATGTACGCAGTCAGGAGCGGCATCACCAAGGTTCCCATGATAGTCAGGATAGGCAGCGACGGAAAGGAAACCATGGCCGTGAGGATAGGCGGAGGGGCTTCCCACGTCAAGGCATCGTCCGACGGCAGGCTCTACTGGAGCGAGTACCGCAGCGACCCTCGCTGGGAACTCAAGTCGTGCTCCGTCCTGATGAGCAGCGACGGCAGGAGCAGAAAGACCCTCGTCAGGGGCAGGAAACTGTACAATCCCTCACCCTCACCGGACGGAAGCCTGGTGGCTGCCACCGAATATCCCGAGAAGGGCGGCAGCGCCCTGGCGGTCTTCAGCACCGCAGACGGGCAGGAGCAGCAGCACATCTGCGCACCTGACGGGTGGCAGATCCTGGAATCTGCCTGGACCAGCGGCGGAGAGCTGTATTTCAGCGCACTGACCGGCAAGGGCATAGGGCTCTGGAAGGCAGACGGCATGGTCGAGATCCTTGCACCCCAGCACCTGAAGATCAAGCAGCTCGATTCGAACGGCGGCCTGCTGACATTTGTCAGCGACAAGGGCGGCAGTGATGAGATATACAGCCTGGACCCCTCTGACGGGACCCTGAGACAGCTGACCAGTTCTCCTGTGGGAGCCACGGACTACTGCTTCAGCGGCAAAGACCTGTACTACGCGCAGCTCGGAGTCAACGGGCGCATGCTCTACCGTACCTCATCCCCTGAGGGAAAGCCCGTGGAGTGGAGCGGAGTGCATGAATATCCGATGGCAGAGAAGCTCAGCGCCAACGACCCGGGATGCAGCATGTGGCCATCCGACACCATCACCACAGGCGAGCCGGAGAGATACAGCAAGCTCAGGCACCTTGTGCACCTGCACTCCTGGGCGCCCGTATTCGTGGATTCCGACGCCATCAGATCCATCAGCTTCGAAGACATCACAGTCTCCGCAAGCGCCGGTGCCACGGCCTTCTTCCAGAACGAACTCGGAACATCTGACGGCAGCATAGGCCTCAACCTCCTCGGCAGGTCATTCAGCAGCTGGGAGCCGTCGCTGACCATGAAGTTCAACTACCGCGGATGGTATCCCGTCTTCGAGCTTGACGCCACCGTGACCGGTGCCGAGGCCAGTGCCATGGTCTGCACCTACAGCCAGGAGAAAAACACGATGAGCATCGAGAGGACGGGCAACGGAAAGCCTCGTGCCAATGCGGTGCTGAGGACATATCTTCCGCTGAGCATAAGTTCCGGAGGCGTGACCAGAGGTCTGATTCCCCAGCTCAGCCTGGGCGTAAACTCAGACAACCTCAGCCGCATGGTCTACAGGCTCAAGGACAGGACGGAAACCGTAGAGATAGGCGGATTCCGGCCAGTGCACAGGGTCAATGCCAGCCTGAGGGGCTATGTGATAGGCTCGACGCCTTCGTCCTGCGTGCTTCCCAGACTGGGAATGGGACTGGAGGGCGGTTACTGCGGACGTCCCTGGATGGAGGGGCTGTACTGCTCCGACATCTACCTTTCAGCGTACGGATACGTGCCCGGGCTCTGGCCAACCCACGGCCTGCGCCTTGGTGCAAAGATTCAGTGGCGCCTTGACGACGGCATGCTGTGCGAGCCCTGCATCGAGATGAGGCCTCGCGGATTCGTGTCTCAGGAAGTGAACTACCGGCTCGCCTCATACCCCCTGTGCAGAATGTACAGCGCCGAATACGTGATGCCGTTCGCATCTCTGGACTGGAGTATCTGCGGCGCCTTCGCATATGTGCGGAATCTTGAACTGAGGCCCTTCGCCGACCTTCTCGTCTACTCCAGGAGCAACGGTGAGGGCGGCAATCTCCTCAGCGCCGGCGCATACTTCAACGTGGTGCTCGGAAACCTCTTCTGGCTGCCCTACACCACCAGGCTTGGCGTGCGGGTGTCATATAACGGAGGCTCAGGCTTCGCATCCCTCCAGTCTGCTGAAATACCCGCTGACAGGATTCAGATAGGCCTTAACCTGGCCGTGGATATGTAAATCTTGGCACGATCATGGTAGCAGCACCGTATTGCAGGCGTCAGGACTTATTGGACCAGTGACAATTGAAACAAAAAATTGATATGAAAAAAATCTTTACAGTATGCATCATGCTGGCAGCCGCATGCGCCAGCGCATTTGCCCAGATGGATGAGCGCGAGCCCGGCCTCTACGCAATCAATGGAGAGGAGGAGATCCTGCTCACCCCCGTTGGGGCCGTTCAGTCGAGCAGCAACACAAATATACTCGGCATAGAGGTGGGAAAGTCCAAGTTCATGTACAAGGGCATCACTTCCGACACCATCGCAAGCGGCAAGTTCATCCTCGTCATCGATCCCGAGAAGAAGGCAATCAAGCAGACTCTCAAGATGTATGACGTGTTCGTGGCAACCATGACCCCCGCCAACATGATCATAGTTCCCCTCGAGGTCGACAAGAACAGGCGAGTATATGACCGCGGATCCACCCTCAACGGATTCAACACGCAGAAACTGGACAGAGTGGAATTCCTCTGGGAACAGATCAGCGACAATTCGTTCCTCATCGAGGCGGAGATGGCTCCTGGCGAATATGCCATAGTATTCAAGCCGGCGAAGATTGGTGAATTCAACTTCAACACCATATTCGACTTCTCCGTCGCATTTACGGAATAGACGAAATTTTCACATGTTTTCCCCTTTGCCTGGTCTTCGGGTAAAGGGGTATTTATTAAATTTGCTGCCGTGGAAAAAAACAACATAGGACAGCTGTTCGACAGAATTGCCGGAACGTACGACAGGTTCAACCATCTGCTGTCGCTCAACATAGACAAATCCTGGCGCCGCAGGACTGTAAAGGCCCTGGAACCCGCCGGAAGGCTTCTGGACGTGGCCATAGGGACCGCCGACCTGTCTCTGGAGATTCTGAAGCGCGGCAAGGCGGACAGCATCACAGGACTCGACCTGTCGACGAAGATGATGGAGATAGGAAAGGCCAAGGCCGAGGCCGCCGGATTCGGCGGGCGCATCGACTTTCAGGAAGGCAGCGCCCTTGAGATGCCATACGTGGACGGCTCTTTCGATGCCGTGACCTGCGCCTTTGGAGTGCGCAACTTCTCCGACCTCGACAAAGGGCTCTCAGAGATGCAGCGGGTGCTCTGCGACGGTGGCCAGCTGGCCATCCTGGAGTTCTCCTACCCCGGGAACCCTCTCGTCAGATGGGCCTACGACATCTTCTTCTCGCGGCTGATGCCCGTGGTCGGGAAGGCCGTCAGCAACGACCCCACGGCATATATCTACTTCCGCGAAAGCGTGAAGAACTTCATCTGGGGCGAAGAGATGGCGGCACGCATAAAGGAAGCAGGATTCCGCGAAGTCACATTCAAGACCATGACCTGCGGAATCTGCACACTCTATCTTGCACGGAAGTAGCCCTACCTGACAAAGGTCAGGATTGACAGCAGGAAGGTGCTGAGCGACAGCAGCGGCACCATCTTGTCGAGCTGGTGTCCACTGCCCTTCCATACTCCCGCAACGTGCATCACGAAAAGCGGCAGGGTCACGCAGAAGATGAAGGCCCTGGGTGAAGTTGCGACCGTGGCGGCCCACGCGAGCATGAAGGTCCAGCCGAGGACGATCAGCAGGGTCTGATACATGCGCGAGCCTTTCTCACCCATGCGGATTGCCATGGTCACGCGCGTGGCGGCATCAGTCTTCATGTCTCTTATATTATTGACATTCAATACACCTACACTGAAACAGCCCATTGCACATGCAGGCAGCAGTGCATTCCAGACCGCAAGGTCCCGGGTACACATGTAATAGCCTCCGCAGGTGGCGACCAGCCCGAAGAATATGAACACGAAGATGTCTCCCAGCCCCCTGTAGCCATATGGGTTCCTGCCAAGGGTATAGCGCATTGCAGCCACGATGGCGCAGGCCCCGAGAACTATGAAGAATACGGCCTCGAGGCTGAGGAAAGTGCCGAATGCAAACCATATCATCAGCAGTCCGAAGATGCAGGACAGCGCTATGAACAGGCCTATCATCTTCTTGAGGTCCAGCTGCGTGAGCTCGCCGCTCTGGATGGAGTAGCGCATGCCCTCGCGGTCTGCACCGTCAGTGCCCGACAGGGAGTCGCCGAGTTCATTCGAAAGGTTGGACACGAACTGCAGGCACACGGCAGTGAGTACAAGGAATATTGCAGTGGGGATATGGATGCCGTACTCCAGGGAGGCAACGGAAATGCCCATGGCCATTCCCGAAAGCACCAGCGGCGTCGCCCTTACCCTGAGCGACCTTATTCCTGCTTTTATCTTGCTCATATGAAAAATTGTTTCGGAACACTAAAATAGCAATCTTTTTGCTATCACGAAAGCCGGCACCCGCACGATCTGCTCGCATGGGTGCCGGCTTTATGATATTCAGCCTGTGCTGCTATCTGCCTGAGATGCCTGTGAACATCTTCCAGCCGTCAGCGGCCTTGTATGAATCGACTGAAGCGGCGGGAACAACCACTGAGATGGCAGGGTTGATCTTGTAGAATGCGCTCTTTCCGGCTGCGGGGGCGGCAGCGCCCTGGCACTCGATGCCTTCAAGGCCTGTGCAGAAGCTGAATGCAGCCTTGCCTATGGTCTCGACTGTAGCGGGAATCACGATGTTCTTGAGGCCGCTCTTTCCCGTGAATGCCTGGTCGGCGATAGCGGTGACGGTATAGCTCTTTCCATTTATCGTCACGGTGCCGTCTATGGTGACTGAATCACCTGTGAAATCCACGTCGAGACCTGTTGCGGTGGCGGTCACGCCATCCTCGTTGGCCTCGTAGATCACAGGGCTGACGACAGCGTGGCCGAAGGGATCCTTTCCGCTGATGTCGATCTTTACAGTAGAGCCATGAGCCGTGGTTGCGGTTCCGCTGATGTTCATGTTGCCGTCGGCGTAGGAAACCGTCAGGGTTCCTGAAACCAGGTAATATTCAGCTTCCCAGTTGGCGGCATGGTAGCAGGAAGGTTTGGCTGCAGTGCCGTCTCCGGCGATGACTGTGCCCAGTTCTCCGCTTGCCGAGATCTCGTAGTCGCCTGCAGGGATGTCGAATGAAGCGACATTGAAGAGAAGGTCTATGTCAGCATAGTTGTCGAGGTTCCATGCATACATTTCGATCGGAGTTTCACCCTTTGAAGAATATACATACATGTTGTTTTCAGAGATGGTGAAACTCTTCTTTTCTGAAGGCTCGTTCTCGTAGGGATCAGGCTTGCTGACTTCAAACTGATAGTCGCTATACTGGTAGCGGTAAGCGTTTGAACCGCTGGTGTTAGAACAGATTACAGTGCCGCCGAAGGTGTAAGTGCCGTCTCCATTGTCTGTGATGGAGATTACGGTCATGTTATCTGACGTCCAATAACTGTCAGAGTCGATAAAAGGACGGGTAGCACCATTGTAGTATACATATGAGTAACTGTCCAGTGTATTGTCTGATACCATGAACTCACCCACAAAGGAATGAGAGGAAGGATACAGATAGAAGGTTGCCTCTGAATCATACCAGCTTCCGTTCTTGCCTCTTTGCTTCACCGTGATGGTATATGCGTAAGAACTGCCGACACTATCGTCAGAAATGTTGAAGGAAGTGATTTCGGTAGGATTATAATTGTAATGGGTTGCAAAAGCACTTGCAGACAATACGAGAGCACTGATTATTGCAAAAATCTTTTTCATGATTCCGTCCTCCTTATTCCTTTACGTCAACAACAAATCTTACTGACTGCCTGATTGTGGCAGGAGCGTCGCTTCCGACGTAGATGCTGCAGGCATCGAAGTCGAAGCAGTTGCCGCCGGCTGTCCAGTAGCTGCCGCCCTCATTCTGGCCGCACACGGCTGAATCGCCGTACGCATAGCCTGCAGCAGGGATGAACACCGCACCGTTCTCTTCAAGGATGCTCCATGCGGTCTCGGTTGTGTAGTCCACTCCGTTGGGGATGAGGATGACACCGCTGTGGCCCTCAACTTCGAACAGCTTGACCTTGTCGGTATTCTTGAGGAGGTAGTCCCATTCTTCTGCGGAAAGGGTCCTGACAGGCTCGCTGGATACGGCCTTGGGATCGATTGCGCCGAACTCATTGGCGGAGAACAGGGAACCTGCTCCGGTCTGGCTGGCAGCTATGGAATATGCACCATTCTCGCAGACGAGGTTGCCCTTCACGAACCTGACCTTGCCGCCCTGGGCGTTTACAGCATACTCACCGCTGACAAAGATGTCTTCCTCGAACTCGGGCGAGAAGGTGAGGGGATATATCTTGTTTCCTTCAACCTCGGCATACGAGGGAGTGACGATCTTCCAGACCTTGCCATCTGTGTCGGTGACCACGATCTTGAGCTGCCAGTATGAGCCGGCAGGCACTGCAACGTAGAAACTTACGCCGTCAGGTACAAGTTTGGTTCCACCGCAATCGAGGGTCACGGATGTGGCCTCCTCTGTCAGGAACAGACCTTCCTCGTCGATGATGAACTCTCCGCTCAAGGGAAGGTTGCCTGAAGAAAGGGTGATGCCTGCAATTTCAGCGTCGCCCTTGAGGGTGATCTCAAGGAGCGAGCACATGTTCTCGAAACTCAGCTCGGTGCTGGTGCTTACGGCGAACATGGGGGCAACACCTGCAAGACTGTTCTCATTGTAGACCTGTACTGCAGGCAGGACTCCGCTCTGCTCCGCTGCGTCGAACTCGCAGGCATAGGTGGCATAGTACTTTCCACCCACGGGCTCGGCCTCCTCAGCACCCTTGGGTGCGAGAGTGGCCCTTGCAGGGTTCTCCGGATCCGGTGTTGCGACATAGGCCACACCGTTGATGCTGATTTCGTCGCCTTCTTCCCAGGCGAGCTTTCCGGCAGCGCCTTCAACCGAGAGCGCTGTCTTTGTTCCGGCTACAGTGGCGGTAAAGATTGTGGGCTCGCCATTGGCTGTGCCCTTGAGATTGCCGTCCTTTGCACATCCTGCAAGGAGGGCTGCTGCTGCGAAGAGCAGAATGATTCCTGAATGTCTCATAACTCTCTTCTCCATATTAATTGCGGTTGAACCATCCCGGTTCATCTTCGTAGTCGTAATCCTGCAGGGATGCCTGGCAGATCACGGCCGTCTCCTCGATTGCCACCAGCTCCACCTCGGGGGCTGTGTAGCCGTTAATATTTGTTTTCATAAGTGATTGACACATAATGCGGCACAAAAATAGCATTTTTTACAGGCACAAAAAGAAATCTTTACGGTATTATTGAAAAAATTGTTGCAAAAAGGTCTGCATTTGGTTTTGGTCTTTGAAATGCAGAAACTATCTTTGTCATACATAACACGGATACGCACAAGCTCTGCTCTGCATACCAACCACGCCACGGCAGGCGCAAACCGGTGTCCGGAATGGCTAAAACACAGTAAATCACTGATTATGAAAAAGATACTATTCATTATTGCCACACTGGCATGTATGGGCGCCTGCTCGAAAAGCGAGCAGCAGGCCGGCCCCAACGAACTTCTCTGGTACAACGGCCCCGCCACCGCATGGCTGGAAGCACTGCCTATAGGCAACTCGAACATCGGAGCCATGGTATATGGCGGCACGGCACGTGAGGAGATACAGCTCAACGAAGAGACCTTCTGGAGCGGCGGCCCTTACAACTGCAACAGCGACCGTTCCCTTGCAAGGCTTGACGAGGTACGCCAGCTCATCTTCGCCGGAAAGGAGGAGGAAGCAGCTGAAATAATCGACGAAGACTTCATCCTGGGGCCTCACGGAATGCGCTACCTCGACGCCGGAAGCCTTTTCATCGACTTTGACGGAATCGGCCAGGAGCAGGACTACAGGCGCAGCCTCGACCTCCGCAACGCAGTGGTGCAGAGCAGCTTCACCTCAGAAGGCACAGAGTACAGCCGCGAGGTGTTCGCCTCCCTTCCCGAGAAGGTGCTGGTGATGCAGCTCGGCAGCAGCAAGCCCTCTGATTTCAGGATCTCCTTCGACTCCGAGCTCGAGTTCGAGACAAGCGCCGATGGCTGTACCCTCGTCGCAGCAGTAAAGGGAGTGGAGCATGAAGGCGTGGCACCTGCACTTACAGCCAAGATCGCCGTTCTGGTGAAAGGCGACGGCAAGGCCCAGGCAGATGGCAACGCCATCAAGGTGACCGGAAGCAGAAAATCTACCGTATTGATTTCTGCCGCAACCAATTACGTGAATTACCATGACGTGAGCGGCGACCCCGACGCCATCAACGCAAAGCGCCTTGCTGCCGCAGCAGGGATGTCCTACAGCACCCTGCGCAAGCGCCATGTGAACGCATACTATGAGCAGTACGGCCGCAGCGCCATCAACCTGCCCGCAGGCGCCAACGCAGCACTTCCCACCGAGCTGCGCCTCGACAGGTTCAGCGGCAGCGACGACATGGGAATGGTGGAGCTCATGTTCAACTACGGCAAGTATCTGCTCATCAGCAGCTCGCAGCCCGGCGGACAGCCCGCGAACCTGCAGGGCATATGGAACGACGAGTTCATGGCCCCCTGGGACAGCAAGTACACCATAAACATCAACACAGAGATGAACTACTGGCCTGCAGAGGTATGCGGCCTGACCGAGTGCGCAGAGCCCCTCTTCGAGATGGTGCGCGACCTCAGCGTCACCGGTGCCGTGACAGCCAGGAAGATGTATGACTGCCGAGGCTGGGTAACCCATCACAACACCGACCTGTGGCGAATCACAGGCCCTGTTGACGGCGCCCACTGGGGCATGTTCCCCAACGGCGGGTCATGGCTTGCCACGCACATCTGGCAGCACTACCTGTACTCACCCGACGAGGCCTTCCTCAAGGAGTGGTACCCGGTTCTCAAGGGCGCTGCCGAATTCTACCTCGACTACATGCAGGAGGACCCTCACGGCTACCTTGTGGTGGTTCCTTCAGTCAGCCCCGAGCATGGCGGACTTGGCAAGCGCACCGCCGTCACAGCCGGATGCACCATGGACAACCAGATAGCTTTCGACGCGCTCTCAAGCGCACTCGAGGCTGCAAAGATACTTGGCGTTGACGATGATTTCCAGGCCGAGGCCGCTGCAGCCATAGCCAAGCTTCCTCCCATGAAGGTGGGCAGGCACGGACAGCTTCAGGAGTGGATCGAGGACTGGGACGATCCCAACGACGAGCACAGGCACATCTCACATCTGTACGGCCTGTATCCGTCAAACCAGATAGATCCCGTGCTCACTCCGGAACTCTTCGAGGGCGCCAGAAACACTCTCCTGCAGCGCGGCGACATGGCTACCGGCTGGAGCCTTGGATGGAAGACCAACTTCTGGGCAAGGATGAAGGACGGTGACCACGCCTTCAAGATCCTGAGCAACATGCTTTCCCTCATCGACGCCGATGGCAGCAAGAAGCCTCTCTACGACGGCGGCCACTCCGGAAGGACCTATCCCAACCTCTTCGATGCGCACCCGCCTTTCCAGATCGACGGCAACTTCGGCGCATGTGCCGGAATCGCGGAAATGCTCCTGCAGAGCCATACCGGCGTTGTGGAACTGCTGCCGGCTCTGCCCTCGGCATGGCCTGAAGGCAGCGCAAGGGGCCTGCGTGCAAGGGGCGGATTCGTGGTTGACATGCAGTGGAGCGACGGCAAGCTCACGGGTGCGACCATAACATCTACACTCGGCGGAAAACTGCGCGTCCGCTATCAGGGCAAGGACCTCGAGTTCGACACCACAAAGGATCAGAAGATACAGATATAATATACAGGAAGAATATGGAAAAGACTTGGAGATGGTTCGGGAAGAAGGACAAGATCACTCTCCCGATGCTCAGACAGATTGGTGTCGAGGGCCTCGTAACCGCCCTGCACGACATTCCCAACGGAGAAATATGGACTGAAGAGGCCATAATGGACCTCAAGGACTACATAGAGTCATACGGTCTCAGATGGTCAGTCGTCGAGAGCCTTCCCGTATGCGAGGCCATCAAGTATGCCGGTCCCGAAAGGGACCATCTCATCGAGAACTACATCATCAGTCTCGAGAACCTCGGAAAGTGCGGCATAAAGACCATATGCTACAACTTCATGCCCGTCCTCGACTGGGCACGCACCGACCTCAAGCACCCCTGGCCCGACGGCAGCACCTCCCTCTTCTTCGACTACGCCAACTTCGCGTACTTCGACATCAAGATCCTCGAGCGGGAGGGCGCCGAGAAGGACTTCCCCGCAGAGATTGTCGCCAAGGTGAATGAAATGGACAAGACCATGACCGCCGAGGACAGGCACAAGCTCGTGGAGAACATCATCGTAAAGACCCAGGGCTTCGTGAACGGCAACATCTCCGAAGGCGACAAGGAGCCGATCAAGAAGTTCAAGGGCCTGCTCGAGCTCTACAGGGGCATAGACAAGGAGACCCTGCGCGAAAACATGAAGTATTTCCTCAACGCCATCATGCCGGTGTGCGAGAAATGGGACATCAACATGTGCGTGCATCCCGACGATCCCCCCATGGAGGTTCTCGGTCTGCCGAGAATCGTACGCACCGACGAGGACATCGAGTGGTTCCTCAGCGCTGTTGACAACCCTCACAACGGCCTTACATTCTGCGCAGGCTCGCTCAGTGCCGGCGAACAGAACGACGTCGTCGCAATGGCGCACAAGTACGCGTCAAGGACCCATTTCATCCATCTGCGCTCATGCCAGACCCTCGGCGGAGGCAACTTCATCGAGGCTCCCCACTGGGGCGGACGTGCCCATCTTGTGGAGCTCTGCCGCATATTCACCGAAGAGGAGCGCCGCCGCAACGCAAACGGCGGAATCGGCCTGCCCATGCGCGTGGACCACGGAAAGGACATACTCGGCGATGCCGACGGAGGATACAATCCCGGCTACGGATTCTACGGCCGGATGCTCGCCCTCGGCCAGGTCACAGGCATGATGGCAGCAGTTGAAGACGAACTTGCCAACAAGAATTGAAGCCATGAAACTCAACCAGATACTCACACCGGGATTCGACCGCTCAGAGTGGGAGGCAAAAGGCTACGAACTCCCGAAATTCGACATTGAAGCCGTAAGAAAGAACACCTTCGAGGCCCCCACATGGGTGCATTTCGGTGCCGGCAACATCTTCCGCGCATTCCACGCCGCAATACTCAACGACGCCCTGAACAGCGGCAGGTACGACAAGGGCGTGATCGTTGCGGAAAGTTTCGACTACGAAATCATCGACAAGGCCTACCGCCCCTACAGCAACCTCTCGCTCCTGGTGAGCCTGCAGTCCGGCGGCACCATTGAGAAGAAGGTCATCGCATCGGTGACCGAGAGCCTCAAGGCCGACTTCCAGTTCGCAGGGGACTGGGAGCGCCTGTGTGAGATTTTTAGGGCCCCCAGCCTGCAGATGGTGACTTTCACCATCACCGAGAAGGGCTACTTTGTGAATCCCGCAGACCTGGAGCGCGGCCTTGAGCCCGCTCTTGCCATGGGAAAGACGGCCGCACTGCTCTTCGAGCGCTGGAAGGCCGGGGCACTGCCCGTCACCCTCCAGAGCACCGACAACTGCTCGCACAACGGAGACAAGCTGAAGGCCGGCGTGCTCGCCTACGCCGAAGCCTGGGCCCGGGAAGGGCTGGTACCGGCAGAATTCGTCAGCTACCTGAAAGACGGAAGCAAGGTAACCTTCCCGTGGTCGATGATCGACAAGATCACCCCGCGCCCCCATGCAAAGGTGCAGGAGATGATAGCCGCCGACGGCTTCGAGGACAACGGCACCATCATCACCGGAAAGAAGACCTTCACAGCCCCCTTCGTGAATGCCGAGGAGGTGCAGTACCTTGTGGTTGAGGACAACTACACCAACGGAAGGCCTCCGCTCGAGCTTGGAGGCGCACTCTACACGACCAGGGAGACCGTCGACAAGGTGGAGACCATGAAGGTCACCACATGCCTCAACCCTCTGCACACCGCAATGTCAATCTACGGCTGCATGCTCGGCTACGACCTCATCTCCGCCGAGATGGCCGATGACGACATACGCAGCTTCATCCAGAAACTGGGCTACATAGAGGCCATGCCCGTGGTTACCGACCCGGGCGTGCTCAATCCCTACGAGTTCATAGGCACCGTCATAGGAAAGCGTCTGCCCAACCCCTTCATGCCCGACGCACCGCAGCGCATCGCTACCGACACATCCCAGAAGCTGCCCATACGCTTCGGAGAGACCATCAGGAAATACATCGCCCGCGGTCTCGACATGGAAAACCTCGTGCTCATCCCTCTCGTGCTTGCAGGATACGCCCGCTACCTCAAGGGACTCGACGACAACGGGGCTCCGTTCGAGCCCTCGACCGACCCTCTTCTCTCTGAACTGCAGGCTGTGGTGGCACCCCTCGAGCTCGGCAGGCCCGGGCAGGATTGGAGCTGCCTCAAAACCCTCTTCAGCCGCAGCGACGTGTTCGGTCTCGACCTCTACGAGGCAGGTCTCGGAGAAAAGATCGAAGGCATGGTGAAAGAGCTCTACGCAGGCCCCGGTGCGGTGAGAAAGACTCTTCACAAATACGTTTCAGGCAGATAGGCTTTCTGCCGGGAGCAGAAACATCGAAGCAATCCATGAAACAGATGAACAGAATACTGCTGTCAATACTGGCACTCATTGCCGTCGGATGCTCCAATGGCAATGATGAATTATGGCTGAACTGCGGCGTGCCCGCTCCGCAGGGAGAGCCTTATTTCGAGTACCGTATCCTGGACCACTGGGACAATCTCGACAACACGGTGGAATGCGGCTATGCCGGGGAATCCATATGGAACTGGACAGGCGATCTTCCCAAGGAGCGTATCGAACGGTACTGCCGCCTCATCAAGTCCATAGGCATCAACGGAGTGGTGCTCAACAACGTGAACGCAGACCCCGGTATACTAACGGAGGAATATCTGTACAGAGTTTCCAACATCGCCAGGATTCTGGAAAGATACGACATGGATGTGTTCCTTGCCGTCAACTTCGCCAGCCCCATGGCCCTTGGCGATCTTGACACCGCCGACCCTCTGGACATAAGGGTCTGCGACTGGTGGAAGGCAAAGGTCGACCGGATATATGAGCTGGTCCCGAACTTCGGCGGGTTCCTCGTGAAGGCCTCGTCCGAGGGGCTGCCTGGCCCGCAGGACTTCGGACGCACCCAGGCCCAGGGAGCCAACATGATCGCAAGGCTCATGGCCACGCGTGCAGGAATCGTCATGTGGCGGACTTCCGTCACTTCGCCGGAGAGTCCGGACATGGCCAGCCAGGACGTGGAGGAGTTCATGCCTCTTGACGGCACATTCCGCGAGAACGTCATAGTCCAGGTAAAGAACGGCCCCGTCGGCTTCCAGCCGCGAGAACCCATCAACCCGCTGTTCTTCAACCTGAAAAAAACAGACATGATGCCCGAGCTGCAGATAACGCAGGAGTATCTCGGGCAGAGCTGGCATCTGACGTACCTTGGTACAATGTGGGAGGAGTTCTTCGCATGCATGTTCGGCACCGGGCAGATATCAAACTGCCGAAGGGCTATCGCCGGCGTTGCCAATACCGGCCAGGACGCGTCCTGGTGCGGTCATATCTTCTCACAGGCAAACTGGTACGCCTTCGGACGCCTCGCATGGGATCCCACCCTCGATCCCGGACAGATCGCAGAGGAATGGCTGCGCGGTACCTTCCGCAAGCCCTGGTGGTGCTCCGGCAAACGCTTCACCAGAGAATTCATACGCCCCGTCAAGGACATGATGATGCGCTCCCGCGAAGCATGCGTGGACTACGAGATGCCTCTGGGAACGCACATGCTATGCAACGGCAGCCACTATGGTCCCGGACCATGGGAGGGGGCTACAAGACCCGACTGTGCACCCGCATACTGCCACAAGGCAGCCGCCGACGGCATAGGATTCGACAGGACCGAGGCCACAGGCACAGGCAATACCGCCCAGTATCCCGAGCCTCTCCGCTCGCAATACGAGAACATCGGAACTTGCCCCGAGAACCTGCTCCTCTGGTTCCACCATGTGCCCTGGGACTACAGGATGAGCAGCGGCAGAAGCCTCTGGGACGAACTCTGCCTGCATTACGACTGGGGTGTTTCCGAGGTGCAGGATTTCCTGAAGATCTGGGAAGGCGCCAGGCCCTATGTGGACAGGGAGCGCTGGAATGCAGTGCAGGAACGCCTGACTGTCCAGGAGGCCGACGCCCGCCGGTGGCGCGATGCCTGCGTTCAGTACTTCGGCACATTCTCGGGAATGCCGGTACCCGAAGACGTGCGAGAGCCGGAGATCCCCCTTGACTCGCTCATGCGCCGGAACTCTCCTCGCTCGGCAGACTGACGTTAGTCCGAGGCGACTCCCACTTCTGCTCCCACGACGTTGTCAACCGATGCGTTCTGAAAGGCTGACGACAGAGCGGACGTTTCCAAGGTGGTCATATCCTATCCGGTACGGCTCATGTCCTGCCAGACGAAAAGCCATCCCGGCATGCTGCGCAGTGCCGGGAATGGACTCCGGACACACTCGATGAAACACTACCGTTTTACCTCAATGCAGGTATTCTTTTATGTACGCCATCATATTGGGCCTGTATCGGATAATAACCATGGAATATTTTTGTGAGCATTTCCATTTTGGGAATCAGTTCTTCCATTCCTATCCTGTCTTCACTAGTGTCCAAAGAAATATTTGTTAGTTCTTTGTAATATATTGTTTAACAATTAGTTATAAGCAAAAATGCAGCGTGTCGATTTGAATTGATTCCGTAATTTCACTGTCCAGAAGTAGATCAAG
>JAGHSF010000064.1 GCA_018065985.1 Candidatus Cryptobacteroides choladohippi | reverse complement strand
AATCCCTTGTCACCACTTCCGATGGTGTGACTTACGACAACAACAGATACACGAAGAAGTACGAGCAGAAACTCGCTTCAGCCCAGAAGCACCTTGCAAGGAAGCAGAAGGACAGCAACGGCTGGGAACGCCAGCGCATGAAGGTTGCTTCAATCCATGAGCATCTTGCAAACAGCCGCAAGGACTGGCAGCACAAGGTCAGCGCGGACATCGTGAAACGGTACGACACTATCTGCATCGAGGACCTCGGCGTAAAGCAGATGGAGGCGAAGAAGAAAGGCGGGAAGAAGAACCGCCTGGGCAAATCCATCAGCGATGCCGGCTGGTCAAGCCTTGTCGCGATGATAGTGTATAAGGCTGAGATGAATGACAGGTCTGTCGAGAAGGTTGACCGCTACTATCCGAGCAGCAAGACCTGCAGCGTGGGCGGCTGGTAGAACGTCGGCCTCACCCTCGCAGATCGCAGCTGGACGTGTCCGGAGTGCGGCACAAAGCACGACCGCGACAAAAATGCCGCGGTCAATATCCTGAATGAAGGACTTCGTGTATTGAATGTCAGATCATCGGCGGGAACCGTCGATTACACTGGTGGAGGCAGTGTAAGACCTACTTCGGTAGGCAACCGCCGGCGAAGCCAGAAGCCCAAAAGTCTTTAGCTTTTGGGTAGTTCACGACACATGGCTATTCTTGTGTAAACTATTATGAGCCTTGCATATTTCGGCGTGGCAAATAGCATAGGGACATCAGCTCCTGATCGTGGCAATATCATACGATTAGAAAAGCATAGGATAGGGGTTCGAGAAAATTGCTGAAAAGGACCTTTTTCTGTGTTGGTGATGGCCCTTTTCTGCCTTGATTTTCAAGGATTTGACAGAGTCTCATTTCCTCAATACCGTCTCCCATGCCTGTAGAGCAGATATGAGGTTCGATATTTTGTCTGGGTAGGCTACTCAGAACAAAATCCAGAGGGTTTCTCTGGATTTTTTATTGCCAAGTATTAGCGAAAGTTGGAAAATCCTCTCGGAAATGGTCCCTCTTTGGGCCTCGGAAAGTGGTCACTTTCCGCAGTATTCTCCAGACACCAACAAGAACCCTTTGTCGGTTCGTGGGAAGATAACGGTCGAATGATAAGGTTTATACAAGAATGTATTATACATTTGTGTATAATTTGTATATTTGCAACGGATAAAAATTACTTGGCTCATGATAGAATCTCCTTTCCAATACGGCACACTTGCGACTAAAGACAATTTCATTGACAGAGTATCGGAACGAGCGTCGCTCAAACAGATGTTGTTTTCCGGAATAAACGTGTCCTTGATATCCCCGCGAAGATGGGGAAAGTCATCACTTGTCAAGATGGCAATGGACGAGTTGATA
Organism: Candidatus Cryptobacteroides choladohippi; assembly: GCA_018065985.1. Lineage (GTDB taxonomy): Bacteria > Bacteroidota > Bacteroidia > Bacteroidales > UBA932 > Cryptobacteroides > Cryptobacteroides choladohippi. The sequence continues at coordinate 26,602 of JAGHSF010000064.1, read as the reverse complement.
TCGGAAAGGAAGGATGTCAGGGTATGCTACATGGATGCATTCAGCATTGACAGTGTGGAGGATTTCTATTCAAAATTCGCTTCTGCCGTAGTATCTTGCTCCAGTAGCAGGATAGAGAAAGCCTGGGGTGATGCCAAGAAGTATCTTGGCGGAATCATTCCTGGTCTCTCTGTATCAGATGGATTGAATGATATTATCACCATCAATTTCAGACATGATCCACTGAAGGAGAATCAGGCTCAGATTCTTGATCTTCCAGAAAAGATAGCATCTGATAAAGGGATACGCATCATTGTCTGCATAGACGAGTTCCAGCAGCTGGCTGAAATGGATGGTTATGCTGAGCTTGAGGGAAAGATGCGTTCAGCATGGCAGTACCACAAGAATGTGTCATATTGTTTCTACGGTAGCAAGAAACACATGATGATGCAGATTTTCAATGACTCACAAAAGCCGTTCTACCGTTTCTCCGAGACGATGTTCCTTGGTAAGATTGCCCAGGGCGATTGGGTGCCGTTCATTGTCGGAGGATTCAAAAAGACAGGAAAATCTATCAGCGAAGAATTCGCTGTAAAGATTTGCGAGCATACGGAATGCCACTCATGGTATCTGCAGCAGCTTAGCTATTTTGTATGGTCTGATACTGGCAAAGAAGTTACTGACGCCATCATGAACCGTGCATATAGGCGCATCATTGACACTAACGCTCCAATGTTCATGAATGATGTGGAGAAACTCACTGCAAGCCAGAGGGAGATGCTGAAGGCAATTATTGCCGGAGAAACTCAGCTCTCGTCAGCAGGAGCAAGAGAACGATATCGACTTGGTAACCTCACAACTATCACACGAAATAAGAAGGTTCTGGAGGCCAAGGCCTATGTGGATTCAAATGATGGAGCGCTTGAAGTATCAGACCCAATCTTCCGAGCCTGGTTCAAAGAGAAGTATATGGTATAATGAAAGTGTATTTCATTTGTGCGTGATGTTCTTTCGAAAAATCACAGGATATAGGTTCGAGAAATTGGTATTTCATGCCTGCCATTATTGTAAAATGAGAATCACCAAAGTTTGCGGAATAATTGCTAAATTCACCCCGCTAACATGCAATCTGACATAATCAGGCCAGTCTGCTGTGTCCCATAAAACAATGCAAATAGTATCATCTGCCATGAATAGAGTAAAGTTCATATCGATAACCCTGTTATTATCAGCTTCCATCATCATGTTCGGAAACAGTTGCTGCAGGCAGCCGGAAGCGATTGAAACTGTTGCGGGAAACCCGATAAGCGAACTGACAGGACAAGCCTTGGCGGATCCGCATCTGATCGCCCATGGCGGCAAGGTCTATCTGTTCGCCAGCCATGACTTTTCCATCCAAAGCAAAAGCTACGATATGCGGGATTGGTGGGTGTGGTCGTCGGATGACCTTCTCCATTGGAATCAGGAAAGCGTCCTGACGCCGGATGAAACATTCATGAAAGAGCCTTCCACCATGTGCTGGGCCACATTCGGAGTTCCAATGGACGGGGGATGGAGGTTATACTTCTCCGCAGGGCCAACACAGATAGGAGTCGTCACGGCCCAGACCCCTGCCGGCCCTTGGATCGATCCGCTCGGGAAACCCCTGATTGCCGAGGGAGAATATTCTACTGACAGTCGCGACCCTGACATCCTTCTTGATGACGACGGATCGGCCTACATTGTCTTCGGCACCTTCAATTACTTCATAGCAAGACTTTCCAAGGATGGCCTGTCTCTCGATGAAGAAGCAAGACCGGTGACTGTCATCGATCCGGTCGGTCCTTATGGCAAAGGCAAGACGGACGACAAGCCTTCTCTGCACAAGCACGGGGGACTCTACTATCTCTCCTGGTCAGGTTTCTATGCTGTCTCGGAGAATGTCTACGGTCCTTACGAATACAGGGGGACGGTTCTTTCCGCGGAGAGTGTGGCTCCTGAATTCAGGCCTGACAGGGCAGACCTCCTCTTCGACCGCCATGGCAACTTCTTCGAGTTCAACGGCCAGTGGTACTATGCAGCCAACGACTTCAAGCAGCCGGGCAGGTCGCCATACTACAGAGATGTCGTGATGGGGTATGTCCATTTCAAGGACAATGGAGACATGGCTCCTGTGAGGATTGACAGGACCGGTGTGGGGCAATATGATGCAATCGGAGAGATCGAGGCTGAGGATTGGTTCAAGTCTGAAGGCGCTTCCAATGCGGAGAATCCCTGGGGTGGATTCGACCTGAAACTCGATTCCGGAGGCCAGGCCGCATATCCGAATATTCACAATGTGCCTGCTGATGCATGCCTTTCCCTTTCGATCTCAAACAATCAGGACGGTGCTGCCCTGGAATTCAGGGAAGGGACTCCTGACGGACCGGTTCTGGGAACCCTGAACCTTGGAGAAAGCAACAATGCCGGACACTACCAGACGCACAGGGTTGCGCTCTCAAACCACCCTGGTACCCTCAACTTGTGGATAGTTGCCAAGGGCGATGATTCCGGAGTATGCAGGATTGACAGTTTCCGCTTCGAGCCCAGTTGCGGTCCGTCAGCCAAAACACCTCAATAATCGCCACCTATTCCCTTGGCGGGCCTCTCGCACGGCAGCATGGGGCGGACGGCTTCCGGCTGTGGAATGGAAAAATATGCCGGAATCAAAAATTGTTGTAAATTAGAAGGTTAAAAATCCGAAAAGTACAGTATCATGATTCAGAAACTACTTTCCCTGACCTGTTGTCTGGCGGCCTGCTTTGCCCTTTCAGCACAGCCCAACACCGTATCCAAACCTGTTGCGGACGCATTCAATGCGCATAAATGCTATATGAAACTGGCGGGAGTCCAGACCTCAGAGGGCTACTCGATGAAGATGAACCTGGAAATTGCCATCAGAGGTGAGGCTTCCATGAGCAGGACGGACATGTCCGGATATGCTATGGTCATGCTTTCGGATGGTACCAACAACTTCATGCTCGATGAGGCGAAGAAGACCTACCGCGCCGTTCCGAACAACGGCGAAGCGCCCATGCCGACTTCCGAGTTGAAATTGGTGCGTCACGGAAAGTGCTCGCTTAATGGAGAGGAATACATATTCGACGAGTACAAGGACAGAAGCGGCACCGTGCTGACCTGCTATTACAATTCGAACAAGGTTTCTGCAATCGAGATCGTCAAGGGTCAGGACAAGTTCGGCCCTATGAACCTTCTTTCCTTCTCGTCATCGATTCCTTCGAAAATGTATTTCTGCATCGGCGCGGATTGGAAGGGGACCGCAGCCCCGATGCCGCCCAGGTGCTCGTCGCCGTGGCATGAGACTGAAACACCCGTGGAACTCGCATGCGGAACAGGCAGCGCGGCAATCAACGTCACCGGCAAGGTTGAGGCGGAAACCGGTGACCTTGCAGTGACCGAGGAAGCCTCGAAGCCTGAAGAGTATAGCGAAAAAGGAGTTCAGCTTGCTGTTGACGAGCTTATCGAAGAGATGAAGGGCATGAGTGACCGTGAGAAGGAAAACTACCTTCTCGTGGGCGCAGGAGAAGCTGCATACGATATCGCTCAGGGCAAGGTGACTGCGAAGACCATCGAAAGGGCGGTGGCGAGGTGCGTCCTCTGCCCGCATTCCGTAACATATCTGAATGCCGGAACCGCGGTGCGGGAGGCATCCGGACCCCAGAAGGCCATCCCGTTCTTCGAGAGTGCAGAGAAACTGAGTCCGGGCAACCCCGTTGTCGCCACCTCACTCTTCGACTGCTACATCGAACTTGGCAATCTGCCGAAGGCCGAGTCTGTTGCGAGGTCGGCGACGGCAAAGACCCCCGACAGCGGCATGCTCTGGCAGAAACTTGCTGCAATATGCTGGCGCAAGCAGAATTACAGGGAATCGGCGCGTGCGATTTTCAAGAGTATGTCGCTGGGCTATTTCGACGATATCAGCGCCGGGCTCTGCCTGCTGCTTTACAACCATGCCGTCGGTCAGATGACAGATAATCCGTTGGACTGCAATTTTTACGATGTGCTGAAGGAAATTTTCACTGACGAGAACATCGCAAATCTGGAAAAGGCCGCCGCAGTCGGACACGACAACATCGTTCCAAAGCCGGCGAAAGAGTACAGCAACGCCTGGAATACGCATTTCGGCAACCTCGAATATGCCCATGACGCCCTCTCCGAGATGGGGGATGGTTATGGGAAAGAAGATAAGAAATTGCGCGACAGGGCATCCAAGACCCTCGAGGAGTCGGATGCTCAGATTTACCTGATGATGGGACTCAATCCCATGCTTTACTCGTTCCTCTGCAGTCAGAAACAGTCAGGGAACGGAGATGCCGCCCTGAATCTTCCCGATGCGCGCGAGTTCTGGTCCAACTACATGCTTATGCTGTATTATCAGTCGATGATAGGCTGGGTTTCCGGTGGCCAGGGCAACTTCAAACTTCCTTCCCGTGCTGCGGCCGACAGCCATCTGGAATCAATTCACAAGGCTGCTTCCAAGCAGATAGACTCGTACGACAAGGAGCGTGATGCCGAATGGGAGTCCAGGTCTAAGCAATGCAAAGGTGGGTTCATTCCCCTGATGATGATCGAGTATGAGCTGAATATCAAATATGGCAGGTTGATATACAACGAGACCAAGGTCGAGTGCAACAATGTCATGTCTATAGAAAGATCATACTATGGCAAGGAGATACGGCCTCTTCTCGATGAGTATTACGAGAAGACATCCCGCCTGGTCCAGTATATATCCGACACCCGCATACAGACATATTTCCTCGACTCGATGATGAGCACGATGTATGGAGCGAAGAGGGATATCATGTTACTGGCTTCCGGGTGCGGCAGCTCGATTAATTCTGAGGCAGAGGCTGTCGAAATGTGGGAGAAGTCCCTGGCCGAACTCAAGCATGCGGTCTGGAAATCCGAACGCGAACAGTATATGGAGCACAAGCGTGAGCTCCAGCTGATGGATGCATACGTCCTGCGCGATTACAACGAAAAGGAGAAGCACGACAACGGTGTCCAGGTCATCATCGGCACATCGGCCATATGCGGAACCGAGATCCGCTTCAGGTTCGGTACCGACGGCATCAGCATGGAGGCCACAGACAAGAGAACAGGTCATACCACTGTGTGGGGATCTGATGGTTTCTATACAAGGGACAACTACCTGATGGCCTACGATTCCCAGCAGGCACATCTGCAGAAGGCATATCTCGAACATCAGCAGAAACAGGAACTTGCAAAGGCCATTCTCGGTGCGATTGCAGGCCTGCTTCCTCCTCTCGCAAGCAAGGGAATGGATGCGTTTTCTGATCTGGAGAAGGCTGGCAAGTTCAAGGACGACGGCAAGACCACTACGGTAAAGGAGGCCATTGTGACCACCGACGCGAACGGCCATCTGGTCCAGGGACATGGAATGACGAAATCTTCCAATTATCTCGGAGGCAGCGTCACCATGACCACGACGCATTCATTCGTGGCCGGCCGCCATTCGCGCCGCGACTACCTTGGTGTAAACTCCGACGGCCCTCTCGGTGTCGGAGTCAGCTACGGTGCCTACAGTCAGACGACTGGAATGAAGTAAAGAACCGGTTTCCAGGATATTCCCGGTCTACCTGCCAATCAGCAGGCGGACCGGTCCTATGATTCCGGATTGCTGAAGTTCAGTGTCTTCATCAGCTCCGGGGTTGTTGAATGTCCAGGTGCCTCTTTCGCTTTCAGGCAGCCTGTTGTCGCCTATCAGACGGTTGACCCAGTTGTTGGTCACGCTTATCTCGAGCGCGTTCTCGCCTTCCTTCACGAAATCGGTGATGTCGAGCTTGTAAGGCGCAGTCCAGACGCCACCGGCGTACTGGCCGTTCACCTTGATATCTCCGACGACCATGACCTTTCCAAGAGAGAGCTCCACGAACTCAGCAGAGGCGTCTTCAAGAGAGAATGTGGTCGAGTAGTGAGCGGTACCAGAGAAATAGCGTATGCGTTCGTCAGACGATTCCGCCCAGTCCTCGAGCTTGTCCATGACGGTCGTGAAGCCTTCGTTGCCGGCCACGGCGTCGAAATCCACCTTCCACGGGTTTGTTATCTCCATGCTTTCAGCTGTGACTGCCGCGGGAGCCGGCCTTGCGCCATTCCGTAATACCACAAAGGCGCTTCCGTTCTTTCCGAAGTCGAGGGCTAGCTTGATCCTGCCGTTTTCCTTCGTGCATTCGAGACCCTTCATGAATCCTGTGGTGGCATCCCAGAGTTCTGCTCCGCTGTATCCTGAATCGCGGAAGCTCAGTTCGGAGCTGACAGCCTCCGCGCCCTGATTCGTCAGGAAATATATCTCTGCATCCGCCAGCTCTCTGTGTATGAACTCTACCTGTGCTTCCTTGTTGCATACAAGGCAGTCCGGCTTGACGCCCATGCCGGCAAGCAGCTGGCCAAGGTCGATGCCATTGCCATAGACCTTGCCTTTGCCATAGCGGCTGAATTCCGCGTCGGGACTGTTCCAGAGCCTTGCGGCCAGTTCGCACACCGACTTGTCGGCTTCGGGCCAGTTCTTGAGACTGGGCGACTTCTGAGGTGCGGGTCCGACCACGGTGAGACCGTCTTCGACAAGCCTTGCGATCACCTCCAGCATTTCAGGACGCATGGTCTTCTGATCGGGAAGCACCAGTACTCTGTATCGCATGCCGCTGTCGAGCACCAGTTCTCCGTTCTCGACGTGCGACATGTCGCGCAGCACCTCTGCATTGATGAAGTCATGGGAATATCCTTCGGGGAGCTCCGGAGTGCAGTCGCCTGCCATCTTGGGCGCATCCTCACCGATGAAATATGCCAGGTCGGCGATGTATCGGCCCTGCTGGAGCACGAAGTTGCATCTTCTGAGATAGTCGGTGTAGAGCTTTGATGAGCTGAACCAGGTGTTGTGGCGGTTGAATTCCGTGCCGAACCATGAATTGACTCCGGGAAGCACGTCGTCCGGCTGGGAAATGTATACATGCAGCAGGGTGCTGTTTATGCCGAGGGCGAAGGATCTGTCGATACGCTTCTTGAGCATGTCGGGACCCCGCTGGAACGGCATGTCGCCGCTGGTGCTTGACTCGGCCCATATCTGCTTCTTGCCGTAGATGTGGCCGCACGATGCAGCATCTTTGAGTTCGATGCCTTGCCCGTGTCCGTCATCACCGGCCCAGAATTCACCGGCCACATCGTCGCTCTGGCCGCCGTAGAGAAGGAACTCTCCCGGGAAGCCCCAGTGACCATAGTTCTCCAGCCATGTCTGGAGCCCGTTCTCGTTGCTGACAGCCTTGAGGCCGCCTACGTAGTCATAGGCCACCTTGTCGGCAACAAGCCTCCTCAAATCCCAGAGGAAGCGCTCGGATTCCTCCTCGCTGTCGACTATGTATCCCTCCAGCACGGGCAGGAAACGCAGCATGCCGTATCCGTACACCTGCTCGAACTCTCCGTCCAGACCGTCCGTCCAGTTCTGGCCTCCCATCTCATAGCTGTCGAGTATGGAGAACTTGAAACTGGTCCTGTCCTCTGCAGGTATGCGGCGGAGAATCTCTCCCGTGTAGGCGTCGAAGTGGGCTCGGATGTGCTCCTTGCTCATCTTGTCTGCCTCGAGTCCGGTGGCGGCCGGAACTGCAGGTCCATTGACGGCGCCGGTTGCGGCCGCATAGGCTGTGACAACGGTCCAGTTTCCTTCTGGAGCCGCCCATTCGATGGTCTTTCCGTTGTCGGACACAAAACCGGCAAGGTCTATGATCGATCTGCTGTCAATCTTTGCGCCGCTGGATGCCTTCTGGGTATCCCACATATAGTAGTCCCATGGCGGGAGCGTGCTCTGGTACATCTTGGCAAAGGATTTCTCGGCATATTCTTCCATATATTCCACCTCGCTGAGGGCTACCTTCAGAAGGCCGCTGTCCTGCGTGTCGAGGGTGAATGTGAAGTCGTCGCCCTCGATGTCGGGTATGGCCATGATCTGCCATGCCGACGGGATGAAGCCTACGTTGACGCCATGGTTCCTCCGGTCGAAGTGGAATTCCCTGAGAACCTCGCCGCCCTTCGAAAGAGTGGCCCATCCTTCGATGTCGTCGTCGCTGGTGACCATAAGCGACCTCACGGTCATGCTCTTGTCAAGTTTCAGGTGATGGGATCCCCCGGCACTGAAGCTCCACTCCTTCGTGGCCCCTTTGATGGTGGGGAAAGCGTAGGTCCTGATGATCCTGCCGGCAGGAACGTCAGGCAGTGCTATGCTCCTGACCGTGCCGTCTCCTGTTACAGAGGTGCTGCTGAAGGCAACGCGGCGCATCGCCTGGTCCTCTGAGACCCAGGGTCCGCCGGACTGGCTCCATCCGGGAGAGTTGAACATTCCTATGTCGATCCCGAGCTCCGATGCTGTCTTCATGGCGGTGTGTACTATGTCCCACCATTCCTCGGACAGGAACACGACAGGGCCGGCTCCAGGACCCTGGCCGCCGATGTCGCCTATGTATGCGCGCCCTATGCCTGCATCCTTCATGGACTGGAGGTCCTTGATGACGCCTTCTTTTGTGATGTTGCCGTCGAGCCAGTACCAGTATACGCCTATGCGCACGTCATCCGGGACGTTGCTGAAACCTTTTTCGACATCTGTTATTGACTGCCCGGTCTGTGCACATGCGCACAGGAGGGCTATCGATGAGAGAATGGTAAACAATTTTTTCATAACGTTGTAAAATTACTGAATAATGGCAATTTCTGCAATATTGTCTATCTTTGTGTCATGAGAAAGTTGACAGCCATTCTGGCTCCCGTGCTCATGCTGGGAGCCTGCTGCACAAACGTGAATCTGACAATGACCCCAGAGGAAATCAAGCTTATTGACGAGTCCTCCGATGTGATGAGGATTCTCACGACAGACAACGCGGAGGACCTTGCCGTGCTGAGGTCCCAGTCCAGGGATTTCAGCCTTGCTGACATTGAAACCGTGGAATATCGGAATCTGGCTTCCAAACTGATAACGACCCTTCAGAGCACAGACGGCGGAGTGGGCCTGGCTGCGCCTCAGGTCGGCATCAAGCGCCGTGTGGTTGCGGTGCAGCGCGTCGACAAGGAAGGGGAGCCCATCGAGGTCTACCCCAACATCCGCATCGAAGAGTTCCGTGGGGAACTTCAGGCCGGCCCCGAAGGCTGCCTCTCCGTGCCCGACCGCAGAGGCGAGGTCCTGCGCAGCCAGGATATCACGATCGTCTATACCGACGCCAGCCTTGACCAGCCCCGCGAGATCCGGGAGGATGTCTCCGGCTTTGCCGCGGTGATCTTCCAGCATGAGGTGGACCATCTTGACGGCATCCTGTATATCGATAAACTACAATGATTGAAATATGAAAAGAGCAGTAGCATTTGTATCCCTTTTCCTGCTGGCATTCGGCCTGAATGCGCAGAATCTTACCCTTCAGGACATTCACATCCGTGACCCGTTCATCCTGGTTGACTCTGACACATACTATCTCTACGCCTCCTCAAGCGTCGACGGTGTGGGGGGCGTTGCCGTGTACACCAGCAAGGATCTCCAGACCTGGACCGAGAAGAAGCAGGTCATGACCATCCCTGAGGGCAACTGGTCCAGAGGTGGTGTCTGGGCGCCCGAGGTTCATAAGTACAAAGGCAAGTACTACCTCTTTGCCACGATAAACGAGCCCACAAAGTGGAAGATGGACAGGGAAGACTGGCCTGACTACATGTACCGCGCCACCCAGATATTCTGTTCGAAGTCACCTGAGGGACCTTTTGTACCTACGGCAGACTTCCCTCAGCCTCCCATCGATTACATGACGCTGGACGGCACCCTGTTCGTCGAGGACAATGAGCCGTACATGGTTTTCTGCCATGAATGGGTGCAGATGGAGGATGGCACAGTCGAGTATGTGAAGCTTGACCGCAAGCTTTCCAAGGCGGTGACCAGCCCCGTACGCATGTTCTACGGATCAACCTGCCCTGTGGCCGAGCCTGGTGCGAAGAGTTATGTTACTGACGGGTGCTTCATGTATCGCACGAAGACCGGGAAATTGCTGATGATATGGGCCAGCTTCGGTCCTGAGGGCTATGCGGAATGCATTGCAGAGTCGACCACGGGAAAACTCTGCGGCCCCTGGCGTCAGCAGAGCGAGCCTCTCTTCAGGAAGGATGGCGGTCATGCGATGATCTTCACCGACCTCGAGGGCAGACTCCGCCTCGTCCTCCATTCACCCAACGGAGGCGGCCTGGAAAGAGCCAGACTGTTCACATTGGAGGATACCGGCGATACTCTCAGGATAGTGGAATAGCAAGGCTCACCCGAGACCTTTGCATATCCTTTCGACTATGGCCGAATCATGCAGCATCTCGATGAAGATGTCTGCTGAGCGCTTGCGATAGCCTTCCTTGTGCCTGTGCACGCACCCTGTCATGGGATAGCTGCCGCCCTCCAGGGGGATGGCGACAAGGTTCGTGCGGTAGTATGCGGCCAGGGACGAGATCACGGTTATCATGTCCGAGTTCTGCACTATGTCCATGATCAGGTTCGGATCGTTGATCTCTACCGTCACATTCAATCTTCCTGTGTCCAGGCCCAGGTAGCGGTCGAACACGCGCCTTGATTGCAGGCTCTGGCTTGGAATTATCGTTCTGTACTGTTCCAGATCCTTCATTGTCAGATACTTTCTTGAGGCAAGGGGATGGTCCTTCCTCATTACGGCGCTCAGTGTGCTTTTGAACAGGGACTCGGACTCGATTCCTTCTCTGGCCACTGACGGCTGGTAGGCGAGGACCAGGTCGAGTTCTTTGCCCGAGAGCATCTCCATGAGCTCCGCTGCGGTTCTGGATACGATGTTGAGCCTGACTCCTGGGTGCTTCCTGATGAACTTCCTTACCGTTTCCGCCAGAAGCTCACCGAAAGGATAGGTCACACCTATGCGCAGGGTGCCGACCAGCGCGCCTTTGAGTTCCCTCATCCTGTTGCTGCAGGCTTCCGAGTCCTCTATGGTCCGTATGGCGAGGGGCAGCAGTTCCTCTCCTGCTTCTGTCAGGGTGACCGAGTGCCTTGTCCTGTCGAAAAGCTGTGCGCCGATTTCAGCTTCCAATTGCTGGATCTGCTGGGAAAGTGTTCCTTGCGTGATGAAGAGATGCCTGGATGCCTCGGAGAAGCTCAAGGTCTTTGCGACAGTGACAAAATATTTGAGATGACGAAGTTCCATGTTGTTGCCTTTGTGGTTATATGACGCAAATATATTGAAATTTTAAATAACAGATATTGAAAAAATGATATAACATCAATATTAAATACTGCGTTGATCTGCCATATTTGCATTGTCAGAACGAAAGCCGCCCGGTTGCTTCGCGAAGACGGAAGTTAAACTATTTAAAACAACTATTGCCATGGCAACAAAATTCTATCTGTGCACGATGTGCGGAAATGTTATCTTCAAGGCCGTCGACAGCGGCGTCGATGTCGAATGCTGCGGCGAGAAGATGCAGGAACTCATCCCCTCGATGGAAGAGACAATGAAGGAAAAGCATCTTCCCGTAGTCGAGTGTGAAATCGACGGACCGGTCAAGGTGAAGGTCGGCTCTGTCCCTCATCCGATGACCCCAGAGCATCACATCTCATTCATCTATCTTGAAACGGAACATGGGGGACAGGTAAAGTTCCTGATGCCCGAAGAGGTTCCGGAAGCGGTTTTCAAAGGCTGCAAGGACAAACCTGTAGCCGTTTATGAATACTGCAATATCCATGGACTCTGGAAGACTGAGTTATGAGAAAGGTCATGAGCATAGTCCTGGCATGATATAGCCAGGTTCGATCACAGCTTCGAACGCGGCCTTTTCCATTGTGCTGTATTCCGTGCCGCTATTTCTCTGCTGTTGCGGCGAAGATCTTGAACCTGCGGTCTGCAGGCAGCTCGATTTCGGTTGCACCGTCCACGGGGATGCTGATATGGTACAGGTAGGAGCAGATGCATGCCTTGTTCCTTTCTGAAGGATTGTGGGTGTGGGTGCCTACATAGGCGATGTCGCCTGTCCGCATCACGCTTTCATAGTAGCCCGGCCAGCCGTAGCAGCCGAAGATGCCTGTGTAGTAGCCGGCCGTCCTTTCGTATGACTTCTCTCCGACCTTGAAGCTTGCCGTTGCACCTTTCTTCCATGTTGAAGCAACGAGCAGGTGAAGCGTCCTGGTGCCTTTGGGCAGCGCCAGCTTCTGAGACTTGCATTTCAAGGCATTGTCGAAGTCGGGTTCGCCGAATGAGAAGGGAATACCCTGGAACTCCACGACTTCGGGCATGATTTCCGCGGCGAATGATTCTTCCAGCACGCTCAGCCTTCCCTGGCTGGTGAAGTTGTCGGTGGTTATTGCAACCATGTTGAAGGGGAGCTCCACCTTCTCGAACTCGGGCCTGGCTATCGACACAGGTGCATCTGCAAACCTTACCCTGAAGGTCCTCAGCGCGAATCTGCCGGATTTGACGGGGAGGGACTTGCCGCTTGCAGAGACGCTGCACTTGTAGTCCTCGATTCCGTTCAACTCCTCGGCACTGGCGATTCCGGCAGCGAAATTGATGCTGCCCTCGGCGCCTTTGCCGGATAGCTCATATACGCGCAAGATGTAGCCGTCGCCGTCCTGAGCCTTCTTGAAGGCCTTGACGCGCAGGTTCCTGCTGGTGCTGGAAAGCATCGAGAACTGCCTGCCGAGCTTGCCCGGATGTTTCTCTTCGGCATAGACAATCTTGGGCTGGTTGAGGCCGTCGGCAATGATGTCGGCAGCTGCGGGGTCAAGTGCGCCCTTGTGGCCGACTATCGAATAGGTGAACGTGTGCCGGCCGAAGTCCTGGGTCTGCTGCTCTGTCCATTCAATGCCTGTTGAAGGCGTGTGGAGGAGGGTGAGGCGGAGGGTGTGACCGTCGGGCTTGTCCCAGCCGTAGCGGCCGTCGTTCATGATTGTCACTCCGTATGAGTCGTCGGTGGCTGTCATGTCGGCCCACTGCTGCGCATACACCTCATATGCGGTCTTGGTGTTCACACCGCGGCTTATGTGTCCCATGCCGAGGTCATAGGTGGCCTCTGGAGCATCGAATGCCACGGGGAAGCTGGCCTTGAGCAGGGCCTTGCGGGAGTTCCAGTCCACATCGTTCACGATGTCGATGCGCTCGTCGCAGGCGCCGTCGGTGAGGATGATTCTCTGTACGAAGGTGGATCCTGCGTGCTTCTTCTCAACCTTGAGCACGGCCCTGAGCGAGCCGCATTCCTCGACTGAGATTCTAACCTCGTTGCTGACCTTCTCGGGTTCGGAGTCAATCACATTCTTGAGAATCTCCCATGCCGGCCAGGCCACCGAAACGTTGTTGGGGAAGAAGACATAGCCGAAGGCCTCGCCCTGGCGGACGAGTTCCTTGCCGTATCGCTTGTCGATTATCGAGCAGATGTCGCCGTCGGCATTGACGGTAAGCTTGTATATCCTGTTCTCGATAGAGTTGCCGCCGGCCTTGAGTGCCGGATTGAGAACCTCTGCCTTCCTTGAGGGCCTCAGCTCGTATACGGAAATGCCCATCGACGGGTCGTTGCCAGCAAAGAGCACGGTTGCTTTGCTCCCCTCGCGGGCGATGATCTGTGACTTGATCTTCCTGCCGTCGGGCCCGAAGACCTCGAAGGACCTGCACCCTTCGGGAAGTTCGGCCTCAATGCTGGCAATGCCGTTGTTGGCAGCGGTAACATGGTTGAAAACGAGCACCGGAGTGCCTTTGACTGCAGTGTTCATCACTGATGCGACCGACTCCATGCCGGCCTTGATGATGTTTGCGCTCTGGTTCAGGGTTATGTATTCGTCGTTGTATGAGAACAGGTAGGCTTCCGGAATGCTGGTTCCGGTAAGGTCATCGTGGAACTGGTGCCAGAGCACGCGCTTCCAGCCTTCGTCGATGGTGTAGGCAGGATAGCTTGTGCCGCCCATCCAGTCAACGATGCTGCTGATGCCCTCGGCAGCGCCAAGCATGCGCTCGTTGCGTCGGTTGAGCATCTTCATCTCAACCTTGGATGTGTAGCAGCCTGTGGCGTGGACATCCATCAGAAGCTCGCCGTCGTACTCGGGGAGTCTTTCGTCCCAGAGATATTTCTGGAACATCTCGTCGGATGTTGCGAACTTGACGTTGTATGCTTCGCCCGGATTGTGAACCGCCTCGTTGACGAACCAGGCGCCTGTCGGGGTTGCCGAGCCGCCGCGGTCGCCGGTGCCGAAGTATCTGAATGCTGCGTGGACGGGACACTTTTCGACCAGTCTCTTGAAGTCGGCCAGGTCCGTGATCGGTCCGCGCGGGCTCCACGAATATTCGCCGCCGTCCATTGCGGCCATGACCCTTTCGCCGTCCAGACCTTTCCATGTGCCGAAGTGGAAGGGGACCTTGCTCCCGTCTGCATAGAAGGGATGCGTGCGCCACTGGAGTTTCTGTGTGCCGAAACCTGTCAGGCCGCAGTGGGCTGCCACAGACGGCAGCTGCCATCCGAAGCCGAAGCAGTCGGGAAGCATTATGTCAGTGGAGAGTATGCCGAATTCCTTCCGGTAGAACTCCTGGCCGAGCATGATGTTGCGTATGTTGGACTCTATCGAGGGAATGTTGGGGTCGTTGGCATCCCAGGATGCACCTGAAATGTGCCAGCGTCCCTGCTTTACGTATTCTTTGAGTTTCTCGTACAGGTCAGGATAGTATTCCTTGGCCCACTGGTACTTGATTGCACCTTCGAAATTGAATATGTAGTCGGGATATTTTTCGAGAAGGGCAAAGTTCTGTACAAGGGTGTTGTGGACGTACTCGTTGATTGATGCCTGCGCGGTCCAGCGCCACTGTGTGTCGAAGTGCGCATTTGCCACCATGTAGACGGTGGGCTTTTCCTGTTCCTGGGCGTTGCAGACCGCGCCACCTGCCAGAAATGGCAGAGCGGCGCAGAATAAGATTCGGGTAAGTTTCATTGAGATTCTGCTGGTTTTGGATATATTCCTGCAAATTTCGTAAAAAATAACGAAAAAAGGCGGCCAATAATTGCTTATTGGTCGCCTTCTTTGCTTCTGGCAGCGACGCATCTCTGCGGCGCGTTTTCACTTTGACGAAATGGATATCATCTGTCAGCCTGTGAAAATAGACTCATTATTGGAATCGAGTCTTGCCTTGTGGTGTGGTATAATGAAAAAATGGTGTGGCTTTTATATGTCGTACATAAGGTATAATGCGTATTCTGGTCTGACTTTGTCGTTCGTGTACAATGTCATGATTTCAGCATATCTGCCTTTTCGCCTGTTCTGCGGCATGAAGTTCAGAGTGAGGGTTTCTGTCTCTCCGGGCCTTATCACTGTCTTTCCCGTATCCGGTGTGATGCCATTGCAATCGATCCTGTACACTACAAGGTCTGCATCCCCATTGTTTGTGAGGGGGACTTCGACTGCCTTGACATGGCCCCGTCTCAGAGTGCCGAGGCTCAGATGCTTCCATCCTGTTTTCAATTCAGGGCGCCGGGCACCGTCCTCTTCCGGACTCATCTCTGCATGAGACACGACGCTTATCCTGATTGCCTTTCTGTCGTGGCGGATGCGTTTTCCCAAGATCCGTTGCGGCAGAATCCTGTATTCCTTCGTCCCGAAACAGTCGTTTCCGGTGACGATCGAGTAGCGGATGGTGAGCGTGTCGCCATATCTGAGCAGAGTCGTGTCGGCTTTGATCCCGATACCTTCATCCTGGCAGTCGAATGCTATCCTCGCGGGTCTGAACCTGCGATAGACTGCCTTCAGCTCTCCGCTGGCAGCACAGCCCTGGATAACATCTCCGGCCTTGATCTCCTCCTCCTCGAACCTGAGGAAGTGGCTGGCGTATCTGAAACGTCTCCTTCCCGGATTTGCCGTAGACCCTTTCACGCTCAGCAGGAGCGGTGTGTCTATGCCTTTGAACCGCAAAGCGATTCGTTTGTCAAAGAACTCTGTTACTTCTTTGTTGTCGTATGTCACTTCGATGGAGACCGTGTCTCCCGGGCCTATCGGCCCCTCCGGCAACTGTACCTGTGTACATCCGCAGGAAGTGACTGCTTCCGTTATTTCAATTTCATCAGGACCATTGTTCGTTATTCTGAACAGGCAGGTCTGAGGTCCGTCTTTCACCGAGATGTGACCAAGGTCGCATATTGTGTTTTCGGCCGACGGCAAGGCCGTATTGTTTCCTGCGGCGCAGCACATGCTGTGGGCCGCAATCAGAAAAGTCAATGAAGCAAGTATCCTACTTCTTGTAATCATCTTCCTCCAATGAGAACAGCTCGTTCACGCTTACCCCGAACAGTTCCGACATCTTGAGCGCAAGGAGTGTGGAGGGATTGAACATCCCGGCCTCTATGGCATAGATCGTCTGCCTTGTCACGCTCAGCCTGTCGGCAAGTTCCTGCTGGGATATCCGTAGCCTGGCTCTTTCTATTCTGATGTTATTCTTCATCTTTCATTCGCTTCTCAAGATTCCAGACTTTAATCTTAAATGCCAGAAAATAAATGATAACAAGATAGATGATGGCATTGCCATTCCAGAAGCTGCGGACCCTCCATGCCTTGAGGGCCTCGTATGCTGCATCGGGAAGAAGGACCTGAATGATGTTCAGGACTGCAATCAATCCGAAACCGATGGTGAAAGCCAGAGCTGCCGAGTTGAGCCTCATGGAAGTCATCATCTCGTCTTCAAGCTTTTCGGCACTGAAGATGGTGACGAGGAGTGATGCATACATCAGCACGATCACAAAGACCTGGAAGATCGTCCTGGTGGTTTCTCCCTGAAACAATGCCGACTGGGTGTCGATTATTGCAGAGATAAGTACCAGAATGAAACTCACCACGAATGTGATGAATGCCGGTGTCTGAAACTTATGAGGTAACAACTTATGCTCCATTTTTCCCGTTTGTTTCTGCAAATGTAAAGTTTTATTGTCAAAAATCAAACAATTCTTGTAATTTTTTAAAGAAAACTTTTCAAATCTCGAATTTATACCTATATTCGCAACAGAAATATTTACCACTATTGTATTTTTTATGAATACCAAGCACATTTTAACGATCATCTCTGCTGTTGCTCTTTTTGCCGGCTGTTCTGAAACCAGGCAGCCTGCTGTTCAGGAAATTACTCCTGAGGACCTCCCATCTTCACTCTATGTCGATGATGTCTGCGTCAGCATTGTTCCGGGCGCAGAGCTTCAGACCAAGGCAGATGACGCTCTGTATTATACTATTATAGGTAACGACGGCGTTTCCAGATACACGATCATGGTGGAGTCGGAAAGCACACCCGACGGACTCATGTTCTGCCATCACTATTCCGAAGGCGGCGAACTCATTGCAACATTCGTGTATCATAATGGCAAATTCAAGAATCTTGAGTTTGAAGGCTCACTCCTGGAGACCAAGGCCCTCCTTGAAGGCTATCGCGACTGTGTGAAGTCCACCTACAAGGAACTGAGAGACAAACTGCAGGATGACCTCACCCGTGAGTGCGATCTCGGACTTGGTGCGTGCGACGCAGCTTCGGCAGTTGTGTCTGTCGTCAAGTGTGCATCATCAAAGAATAGAAATACCAACGACTAATGAAATTCGGTAAGATTCTTATTTCCTGTGCTTTGCTCCTCTCCTTTGCGACTGCGGCAGAAGCACAGGATTTTCAGTTTGGCCTGAAGGGTGGTTTCGCCGCCAGCTGGCTGCAGGGAACGGTAGTGACCGGCTATGAACAGGTTGTTCCTCACAATAGCTTTTATGCAGGAGCTTTCACAACCTGTGATTTCGCAAGCGATTTCTTCGTCCAGGCGGAGCTTCTCTATGCCGGCAGGGGCCATTCCGACAGGAGTGAGCTGCTGCCCAATTACAGCCGCAGCCTCGGATATCTGATGGTTCCCGTGTTTGCGGGTTATCAACTCATCGACAACCTTTCACTCATGCTTGGTCCCGAGTTTGGCTATCTGCTCTTCTCAAAGACAAAGGCAGGCGACAAGGTGACCGACACTATCAGCGATTGCCGTCGTTTCAACATCTGCGTTGCAATGCAGATGAACTACATGATCTTCGATTCCTTCGGAGTGGACGTGAAGTTCGACTGGGGACTTAACAAAACATTCAAGCCCGGCATGTACGCCGAGGGTGTGAATGACAATGGCCGCAACATGGCAGTCCAGATAGGTGTCTGCTACAAGTTCGACTAGATCTCTACCATTCGAGAATCATACGCCCGAAGAACTCGGGCCGATGGAAATCAGGCTTTTCTGTCTCTATGGGATTCCAGCAGAGGAAGTGGGCCTGATTTGTTTTGTCTCCGCACTTGTAGAAGTTGCCGAGCAGCATCTCGGGCTTCTTGGGACAGTCGAGAATCTCGAAGGGGATCTCGATCTCAAGGCACCATGCCTGGGGGCCATCAATATTGACAGGCTGGCAGGGGAGTGATGCCCTGCGTACAATCCTGGATGCAGAAAGCTCGTCGAGGAACGTGAATTCGTCGCGTGAGAGCCTGCGGGCTGCGAGACCTGTACCTATGCAGTTGTTCTCGAAGTTGTAGTAGTGGTCGCTGGCGGGGTCCTTTACGAAAAATTCCACACAGTCATCTTCCCATACCGGGCCGTTGGCCTCGGTGCATACGGCGCGGACACCTTGCTCCATCACGTCGAAGCGTATGAAGACTGCGGTGTCGGAATGAGCGAGGCGGGCCGATACGGCAGGCTTCAGAGGAAACTGTTCCGGCCAGGGAACGCAGTCGATTGCGATCTTGTTGAACTTGTCAAGCTGGTCGAAGCTGTCCACTTTGGGAACAATGATCATTTTAGCCATGATGTCTGGTGTTTGGTTATGGGTACAAATATACATTATTCTCACATTTAGTGCTATTTTTGCAAACGCAATATGGCCAGTTTCCTTCAGATAGAGAATATCTCCAAATCATACGGGCAGAAAATCCTGTTCGAGAATATAGCCTTCAATATCAACGAGGGCGACAAGATAGCGCTCATCGCGCCCAACGGCACGGGAAAGACATCTCTCCTGCGCATCCTGGCGGGAGAGGACAAGTCTGACTCCGGCGGAAAGATCCTTTTCCTGAAGGATATCAGAATCGCCTTTCTCGAGCAGGACTACGACTATGACAAGGACCTGACGATCGAGCAGCAGATAGCCGCCCACAGCCACGCTCAGACCGAGCACATGTCGCCTGAGTACCGCGAGGAGTTCCAGCAGCGCATGCGCGAACTTGCCACGGGCTTCCGTCTGGGCAGTACCGACCGTCTGATGGGCGAACTGTCCGGCGGGGAGGTCAAGCGCGTGGCGCTCACCGAACTGCTTGCCCTGGATGCCGAATTCCTGATAATGGACGAGCCCACGAACCACCTCGACATCGAGGCGATCGAGTTCCTTGAGGGCTTTCTCGGCCGCAGCCGCTGCACTCTGCTGATGGTTACCCATGACCGCTATTTCCTTGACCGTGTGTGCAATACGGTGATGGAACTGGACCATGGCGCCGTCTATACCTACCGTGGAAACTATCAGAACTATCTGGAGAAGCGCGGCGAGCGCATAGCAAACTACAACGCTGAGACCGATAAGGTCCGCAACCTGCTGCGACGCGAACTCGAGTGGATACATGCCACGCCCTGTGCCCGTTCCGGCAAGGCAAAATACAGGATCAACGCATTTCACGAACTGGCCGACCGCGCCTCGCAGGTGTATACGACCAGGCAGATATCGCTTGAGGGTGTCGGAGTCGCGTCGCGCCTGGGCAGCAAGATAATCGATTGCAACAAAGTCAGCTTCGAGCGCGATGGCAAAGTGCTGCTTCGCGATTTCGACTACAAGTTCCAGCGTTATGAGAAGGTGGGCATAGTCGGTCGCAACGGAGTGGGGAAGTCCACCTTCATCGAGCTGCTGACCGGCGGTCTGGAGCCTACGGGCGGCATCATCGAGCGTGGAGATTCCCTGAAGATAGGCTACTACCGCCAGAGCGGCATAAGCTTCACAAAGGACGAGACTGTTCTGCAGACGGTGAACGACACGCGTCTGCTGGGACGTTTCCTCTTCCCGCACGACATGCTGAACACTCGCGTCAGCAAGCTCTCGGGCGGCGAGCGCAGAAGGCTGTACCTTCTCACCATTCTGATGCAGGAGCCGAATCTGCTCATACTCGATGAGCCCACCAACGACCTTGACATCGTCACCCTCAACATCCTTGAAGAGTACCTTCTGGAGTTCAAGGGGACATTGCTCATAGTGTCTCATGACCGCCATTTCATGGACAGGGTGGTCGACCATCTGCTGGTGTTCTGCGGAGAAGGGAAGGTCAAGGACTTTATTGGCAACTTCAGCGAATACCGCTCATACATAAAGGATTATGAGGCGGAGCAGAAGGCAGCGCAGAAGCCTGCCCCCAAGCCATCCAGCCCCAAGCCTGCACCTGCCCCCAAGCCCCGCAAGCTCAGTTTCAAGGAGCAGCGCGAACTTGATGCACTGGAGGCGGAACTGCCCCGGCTGGAGCAGGAAAAGGCTGAACTCGAGCAGAAGATGAGTTCGGGCGGCCTTGCCTATTCGGAACTGCAGAAGGCCTCTGAACGGATACAGGAACTGATGTCGCTCATTGACGAAAAGGAGATGCGCTGGCTCGAACTTTCAAGCATATGACAAAGAAGATATACCTTGCCGGCGGCTGTTTCTGGGGCGCCGAGCATTTCCTGAAGAGAATCTGCGGAGTGGTCTCCACCCGCGTGGGATTCGCAAACGGCAATGTGGAGGCACCATCATACGAGCTTGTCTATACCGACACCACGGGCCACGCCGAGACCGTGGAGGTTGAGTACGACCCGGACCGGCTCAGCCTGGCATTCCTGGTGGAAATGTTCTTCAGGGCGATAGACCCGCTCAGTATGAACAGGCAGGGTGGCGACAGCGGTACCCGCTATCGCACCGGCATATACTATGTGGACCCCGTGGATCTGGAATCCATCATGTACATCTTTGACGGCGAGGCTCGCAAGTACCCCGAGCCGCTTGCCGTAGAGGTCCTGCCTCTGAAGTGCTTCTATCCGGCGGAGGATTATCATCAGGATTATCTCGACAGGAACCCCGGCGGCTACTGCCATCTGCCCGCCGCCCTTTTCGAACTCTCTGATGGCGCCCGCTGCCCCATGCGCCGGGTGCGCGACTTCCTCGAGGCGAACAGCCTGCCCTATGAGATATATTTCCATCCGCCCCTGTCGACCATAGAGAAGGCGCTGGCATACTGGAAGGACATAAAGGCCGTGCACTGCAAGAATCTCTTCATGCGCAACCATAAGGGCAACCGTCACTATCTCATCAGTTTCGAGTGCCACAAGGAGTTCGATATCCATGCCCTCGAGCATGTGCTTCATCAGGGCAAGCTTTCCTTTGCCTCACCTGAAAGGATGGCGAGATGCCTGGGACTGCGTCCGGGAAGCGTTTCCCCCTTCGGACTGATAAACGATCGGGCAGCCGCTGTTGCGGCTGCGCCGGTGTCTCCTTTTGATGGGGGCTCTGCCCCCATAACGTCCCCCGGCTCCCTTCGGTCGCTATCCGCTGGCGAGCATTCCGCAGGGCAGGGAGGTTTGGAGGGGTCCGCCCCTCCAATGAATAATAGCGCAGCCTGCGAAGCAGGCTCTGCCCCCATGATGACCCCCGGTGGTCTTTCGGCTACTGACACTCGTGGGCAGGACAAGGAACTCTTCGAGAACGGTCACAGAGTGAAACTCTACCTCGACCAGGACCTCCGGACGGCAGAAAAGATAAGTTTCCACCCCTGCGACAACACAGCCTCCGTGGTCATAGCGCGCGAAGACTTCCTGCGCTTCCTGCAGCTCTGGGGCGGAGAGTATGAGTGGATAGATTGCAACCCGGCACAATAATACATACCATACCATACCATGAAAAATGCATTCTACTTCCTGTTAACGGTTTTTTCTCTCATTCTCCTCACCTCCTGTGATGTCGAGACAAAATCTGCCAGAGCTCTTGCAAAGCGCATAGTCGGTGAGAAATCCGCTTGTATCCGTTTCGAGACTCTGAAAGGTGAGCCGAAGGACGTCTATGAACTCGAGACAGTCAGGAACCATGTCGTCATCAGGGGCAACAATGCCAATTCCATGGCCATGGGCCTTAACAGATACCTTCAGGAGTACTGTCTGACTCAGGTTTCATGGTATGACTTCAACCCGGTTGAACTGCCGGAGACTCTTCCGGTCGTGCCCGAGAAAATCAGGGTGGAGTCCCTGCTGCCGTACAGGTTTTTCCTGAACTATTGCACCTACGGATACACTCTGCCGTTCTGGCGCTGGGAACAGTGGGAGCGCTTCATTGACTGGATGGCTCTCAACGGAGTCAATATGCCGCTTGCCACCACCGGCCAGGAAGCCGTTTGGCAGAGGGTGTGGAGAAGGTTCGGAATGACCGATGAGCAGATCCGCTCTTACTTCACGGGCCCCGCACATCTTCCCTGGCACCAGATGAACAATATCGACGGCTGGCAGGGCCCTCTTCCGCAGGAGTGGATAGACGCGCATGCCGGGCTTCAGAAAAAGATAGTCGCCCGCGAGCGTGAGCTTGGAATGCATCCCGTACTTCCCGGCTTCTCAGGCCATATCCCGGGAGAGCTGGCGCAATCGCTTGGAACGGAACTGAGGATATTCAAAACCAGCTGGTGCGGTTTTGATGAGGAGTACAACTGCACACTGCTCAATCCCATGGATCCCCATTTTGCCGAAATCCAGAAAGCCTTCATCGAAGAGCAGACGGCGATGTACGGCAGCGACCATATCTACAGCGTTGATGCATTCAACGAACTCGACCTTCCCGCCAGCGATGCGGCCACCATGGCCACGATCTCCAAAGGCATATACGAATCGCTTGAAAAAGCCGATCCCGAGGCGAAATGGCTTCAGATGGGGTGGATGTTCCTGTCTTCGATATGGACACCGGAAACTATCGACGCCTATCTTTCCGCAGTGCCGAAGGGGCGCCTTATCATGCTGGACTACTGCTGCGACGCAAGGTCCTTGTGGCAGCGTCTGAACTGTTTCTCCGGTCAGGACTATATCTGGTGCTATCTGGGCAATTTCGGTGGCGCGACCGCCATCGAGGGCAATATCCATACGAATTCTGAGAATCTGGACGACGTCTTCGCCAATGGCGGTCCATCGTTCAAGGGCATAGGGTCCACGCTTGAGGGCCTGGGTGTCAACGAACCGCTCTACGAACATGTGATGTCGCGGGCATGGGATACCGGGATGAGTGTGGACGAGTACGTCGACAATATCGCAGACCGTCATCTCGGCCGCGTTGATGAGAACTGCAGGTCATTCTGGCACTACATGGACGAGCACGTAAGACATCAGCATGAGTTTGTGGACCATGCATCGGTGTTTACCGCCCGTCCCGGGTTCGGATTCGAAACCGGCTGGAGGAATTCCGATGCCAGGGGGCATGGATATGACCCGCAGGAACTTGAGAAGGCTGAGGAAATCCTGAACTCAGTCCAGGGGGAGAGCAATGCTTTGGCATTTGACCGTACCAATGTCCGCAGGCAGGTGCTCGACAACATGGCTGGGCCTGCGATCGGACGCTTTGAAGACGCATACAGGAAATCCGACCGTGAAGGCATGATTGAGGCCAGGGACAATTTCCTGTCTCTGATGGATTCCCTGACCGTTGTCCTGAGATCCCGTCCTGAGTTCTCGATGGACCGCTGGGTTGGGGATGCCCGCAGCTGGGGCGTCACAGAGGAGCAGAAGGATTACTATGAGACGAATGCCCGCACACTCATTACAGTGTGGGGATCGAACCTTCTGGACTATGCCGCAAGGGATTTTGACGGACTTGTGGAGGATTATTACAAGCCTCGCTGGCAGATGTTCTTCGACGAGATGATAGACGCATGCGACGAAGGACGGGAGCCTGAGGACCTGGACGACAGGTACAGAGACCATGAATGGTCCTATGCGGGCCTCAGGCGCTGATTCCGCTACTTGTCGATGAATATCGAGCCGGGCACTTCGCCTGTCCAGCACAGAGGCTGCTCCACTCCGAACAGTGAAAGCACTGTGGATGCAGTGTTTACCGTGTTGTTCGGCTCGGTTATCTCGAAGCCTTTCCTTATTCCGGGGCCTTCTACCACCCAGGGAACGATCATTTCGGCTTCGCTGACGCCACCATGGCCATGGCCTACACCGCCGTGATCGGATATGAACATCAGGTGCGAGTCTTCATACAGGCCTTCAGCCTTGAGCATGTCGATGACTCTGCCTATCTCGGCATCGGACTCTTCGATGGACCTTATATATTCGGGCGACATCCATTCGTATGTGTGCCCGACATGGTCTGTGTTGACCTGATACAGGAATACGAACATCGGGTCATTCCGGTTGCACCGTATGAAGTCGATGGCCTTGTCGCACAGAAAGGCGTATTCAGTGTCGCCAGCACTGATGGCCTCGTCGAAATATTTCCTGTTGTGAGGGTTGATTATCGGCTCCCAGTTATAGTAGAACGCCGTTTTGATGCCGGGAACGTTCTTCTTGAGCTCCCCGAATACATTGGGGAAATACCCGTCCTCGTCTCTTACGACGGCGGGGAGCCTGAAATGGTCGACCGTCCAGTCGTTGTCATCGACTCCATGGACCTCGGGGCCGGCACCGAGCAGATGACTGGTATAGTTGGGAAGAGTGACGGACGGCATGACATCCCTTGTCGCGAATGATGCGGCACCATTGCTGATGAGCGAGTCGATATATGGGGTGTGAGCCTTCTTCAAGGCATCTGCGCGTATTCCGTCGAAGGTGAAGATTATGACCCTTCTGGCGGGTTTGAACTTCCCCTTTCTTTTGCCGGCGGCAGACATGGGGAATGGCAGGGTGGCACTTGCGCCAAGAGCTGCAGCGGCGGCAGCGCTCTTCTTGATGAAATCTCTTCTTGAAGTTGACATGTGGTTATTTTGAATTGATAAGGATATAAAAGTACTGATTTTATATTGAAAAATGGAAATTGGGAGCAGGATTTTTGCTAATTTTGTATGATTCCATGAAACATGCGGCAAACAGCTGGGAGGACCCCGTGAACCGCCGGGACGGGAACTACACCTATTATCTGTCCCTCACCGCTGACATGAAGGGAAAGAAGATCGAAGCCTGGCTCCTCGGCTCCGAGAATCTGTGTTCAGGTGAGTCCGTGGATGCCCGTATCTATATGGGAGCCTATCCTCTTCCGTTTGCGTCAGAGGAGATCACAGTCAGGTGAATAGGTCTCCTTCGCATTTTTCTACGAACTTTTGGGATTTGAATAGGAATCATCTGTTGGTGAGCCGATGGCTCCGAACCTCTTTTGTATTGCAATAAGATCACATTCTTTTTTTATGTACTTCTGCATATTCTGGTCAAGTAGTTTGGCGTCTCCTGCTTCTGGACAGATTGCTGCCAACAAAAGTGAGAATCGTGTTACTGAGCACTTCCGTGAAATATATTTCAATTCCTTACTGACCAACAAAACTGCTTTCCACATTTGACTGCACCCTTCTTCTGATTTGACATATGGTAGGATATCCCTGTTGATTTTGTGACAATATTCTCCGAATCTCTCCGTGTCCGCAATACACGATCTCAAATCAGGCTGCAGCATGTCAAACGTCGGGACGTTCGTTATTACAGAATCCCAGAGGTAATTCGCAGCGTCTTCCCCCTCTGCATAATAACTTTCAGGAACAGGATTACCTAGTTCTTCCTCACGCAATTCCGCTTTTCGTTGAAATTCATAGATGAAATCCATCAATGCCGAACCATACATCATGGCGGTAATCTTTCTTGCACAAACTGCCATCATTGCATCAGGCTTGTCCGAACTGCAGATCATATACAGTACACATATCATAATGATTGCGGCAGTCTCGTCAGAACCATATTCCGCTGACAATTCTTTGCATAAGCCAGAGATTCGAAGGTCAGGCCTTGGGGATTTCTGGAGATTAGCAAAAGTCTCCTTTGCACACGTCCATATTTCAACCGAAGTCAATCCGTCAAGACTGCATTCCAGTGTGTCTAATACCTCTACAAAAGTGCAGAACAAAGGCTCCGAGAGATATTGCTCCCTCAGTGCCTGTATATCATGAACAGTCATTGTTTTCATACAAGTTATAACAATGATTCGTTAAAAATTTAACAATTATATAATTTTCAATTACTTACGTATACAATAGCCCGTTTTCGGGTAGCTTTACAGCACCTCGCGGACGGCATAGAACAAAGCCGAAAAAAAGTGTTAAAATTGGATGAAAATAATGCTTGAAAAATTAGGATAAGTGCTTGATTTTCAGTAACTTAGAAGTAACAACAAATCCAGTTACTTTGATGAAAACCAAGCCACTTACCCAGCTCAGAGAGTTGATTGAGGCAGCCCTCAATAGCCAGACAAATTTAAGCAAATCTTTTCAATCCTTCTTCATCGAGACCATGGAACTTATACTCACAAATACCGGACGACTCAACTTCACCCAGATGGCGAGGTGCGGTCGCTCGTGCGAGAGGAGGTTCCGTCAGAACTTCAGGAAGTCTTTCGACT
>JAGHSF010000066.1 GCA_018065985.1 Candidatus Cryptobacteroides choladohippi | reverse complement strand
ACCGATTCCGAAATGAACAAGTTCGTCGACAATCTTTACGAAAAAATGACCATGGGCGAGAAAGTCGCCCAGTTGCGGAGTATGTATATGGACATCCTCTTCGACGAGGACAACCGGCTCATTCCGTCCAAATGCGAGGAACTCATTCCCGACGGAATGGGGCATTTTTCCCAGTATGCCTTCCAGCAGCCTCTTGACCAGAACATCCTGAGGGACAAGGTTGCGCAGCTTCAGGACTGGCTGATGAACAACACGCCCAATGGCATTCCGGCCCTCTTCCACGAGGAGGTGCTCTCCGGCGTCAATGCGCTCAATTCCACCATATACCCGCAGCAAATCGGACAGGCCTGCTCATTCAACACGGAGCTTGCTGAGCTCAAGACCCTCCAGACAGGCATAGCGATGCGCAAGATCGGAGGCATTCTCGCTCTCTCCCCAATGGTTGACGTTTGCCGCACGCCGAGTTTCAACAGGCTTGAAGAGTCCTATGGGGAGGATGCATACCTCTCTGCAGCCTTCGGCACAGCATTCGTCCGTGGGCTCCAGCAGAACGACCTGCGTAAGGGTGTCGGCACTACGTCGAAGCACTATCTTGGATACGGAGGGGGCGGTGATGCCGATGAAAAGGAACTCATGGAAGAGATTCTGCTGCCACACGAAGCTATGATCCGCATTGCAGGCAGCAAGTCCGTGATGACCGGCTACCACGCCGTCCACGGCGTCAATTGTGTTGCCAACAGCGAGATTATCGAAGACATACTCCGCGGCTATGTTGGCTTTGACGGGATGATGGTCAGCGACTATGGTGCTGTCAGCCAGATTCCAAGTACGGACTCCCCTGTTGAGAAGGCGGCTGCATCCATCAATGCCGGAAACGACGTCGATTTTCCCGGAGGAGACAACTTCAAATATCTGCCCGAGGCCATTGAGGCGGGGCTGGTATCTCCTGAGACTCTGGAGCGCGCCGTCAAGGACGTTCTCCGCTACAAGTACCGTACTGGACTTTTCGATGAGAATCCGTATCTCTATTCTGACGGAGAAATCATATTCGACACCAAAGAAGAGCGCCAAACCGCTTATGACATCGCTTCCCAATCTATCGTACTTCTCGAGAATAATGGCATCCTGCCTCTCAAGGGCGAGCAGAAAGTCTTCCTGACAGGGCCGAACGCCAATTCGATGTGGGCTATGTGCGGAGACTATTCTTTCCCGGCCATGAGCTATTTCTGGCACAAGATTGACGTCGGTTCGGAAAACCCTCACATCGTCAAGCTTCTCGAAGCGATGCAGGCAGGCAAACCAGAGGGCATCAACATAAGTTATTCCCGCGGATGCGACTGGACTGAAGAGGTGGAGAACAGATATACCGGCGGAGGAGATGCCCGTGCGGACTGCAGCATACAGGAGCGCAGGGTGGATTCCGGAGAGAAGGCAGACAAGCGTGAAGCGCTCAGTATGGCACAGCAAAGTGACGTCATAATCGCGGCAATGGGCGAAAACGTGCTCCTATGCGGCGAGAGCCGCACCCGTCCCGGCCTGAAACTTCCGGGGAAGCAGGAACAATATGTAGAGGAACTCCTTGCCACAGGGAAGC
>JAGHSF010000022.1 GCA_018065985.1 Candidatus Cryptobacteroides choladohippi | reverse complement strand
CAGTGCTCCCGTCCATCACCAACAAGACCCTCCAGGCTGTTGCACAGGACTTCGGCTACACCGTGGAGAAGAGAGTCGTGCCGGTAGAGGAGCTCTGCGAGTTCGATGAGATCAATGCCTGCGGTACAGCGGTCGTGATCACTCCTATCTGCTCAATCGACGACAAGCCGGCACTCGGCAGCGCAGAGGTGACAAAGACCATCAAGGTTCCTTCAGGCGACGAATGCGGAAAGGTGAGCCGCAAGCTCTATGACCGCATCCGCGGCATCCAGGATGGTCTCGAAGAGGATACCCACAACTGGTGTCTGTACATAGACTAAGACAATTCCCGACCGAGGCACTTTAAATAGAGCCGGCTATTGATTTTCAAAGGCCGGCTCTATTTGGTTCATCCAGCACGAACGTACCCTGACGGGTGAAAGTCCCCAAACCGCCTGATAGCGGGAAGGTTACAGCCAAAGGGGTAGTGTTTCACCGAGTGTGTCCGGAGTCCGAGAATGACCATTTCCCCGGCACTGCGCAGCATGCCTGAAATTGCAGACCTATGTTATTTCAATCAAATGCTTAACTTTGCATTGCTGAACACAAATAGACAAAAATGGAAATCAAGAAAGTAGTTGTGGCAGGAGGCGGAGTCCTCGGCAGTCAGATAGCTTTTCAGGCTGCATATTGCGGATACGATGTGACAATATGGCTCAGAAGCGAAGGCAGCATCACACGTACCAGACCCAAGCTGGCCTCTATCCGCCGGTCATATCTTGAAGCGGTCGAACTCATGTCGGGACGGGATCCTCTGGGAAACTGGTGCAGGGGAATTGCCGACATGGACAATTTCAGCAAATACGAGTGCCTGGAGAACATCGAGCTTGCGGGCGAGAAGATCAGATTGGAACTCGACCTCGCCAAGGCGGTTGAGAATGCCGACATAGTGATCGAATCGGTTGCCGAGGACGTTGCTGCAAAGACAGAGTTCTACAGAACGCTTGCTCCGCTTCTTCCCAAGAAGACCATCCTGGCGACGAATTCTTCGACCCTGCTGCCCTCTGCATTCGAAAAGTTTACAGGACGCAGCGACAAGTATCTGGCCCTGCATTTTGCCAACACCATATGGAAGAACAACACCGCCGAGGTCATGGCACAGCCCAAGACCAGTCAGGCCGTGTTCGATGACGTGGTAAGGTTTGCGAACAGCATAAGGATGGTTGCCCTTCCTGTGATGAAGGAAAAGCCCGGATACCTGCTCAATTCCATGCTCGTCCCGTTCCTGCTCTCCGGACTCGACCTCTACGTGAATGAGGTCAGCGACCCCGAGAGCATCGACAAGGCATGGACTCTTGGCACGGGCGCCCCGCGCGGACCTTTCCAGATATTCGACATAGTGGGCATAACCACGGCCTACAACATAGTTCAGCAGTACCAGAAAGTGCCCGGGCTGTTCTCACCGATGCTCAGAAAGATGATGCTCCCGTACAACTTCAAGGAGATGGAAAAGGTCCTCAAGAAGATGATCGACGAGGGCAGGCTGGGGAAGTCGTCGGGAGAAGGGTTCTACAAGTACGAGTAGCTATTTTTTCTCAACGAGCTTGATTTCGTAGAGGCGGGGCCAGTTCTTGCCGGTAAGGTAGATCTTTCCGTCCGCATCGACTGCGATGCCGTTCAGGACATCGGTGTCGGGAGTCTTGAGCTTCGAGGGGAGAAGACCGCTGCAATCGATCACACCCTCCACATTGCCGTCAGACGGATTGATGATGAGGATGGTGTCGGTTGTGTAGACATTTGCCCAGATCCTGCCGTCTATCCATTCCAATTCATTCAGATACTTGATGCTGCGCCCGTTCAGCTTCACGCCTATGCTGCGCTGGAGCTTCAGGTCCTCGTCGAGGAAATATATCCTGGACGACCCGTCGGATGCAATCAGACTCTTGCCGTCGGTGGTGAGTCCCCAGCCTTCGCGAGGATATGAGTATGACTTGGTGTACTTGAGAGTCTTGGCGTCATACACGAAAACCACCTTGCTGGTCCATGTCAGACAGTAGAGCTTATCACCAAGGATAACGCTTCCTTCTCCGAAATACTTCCTGTCGAAGTCCAGTTTCCTCTGGACCTTTCCTGTCTTCAAATCGACTATGCGCATGCTGCTCTCTCCCCACTGGCCAGTGCTCTCGTAGAATGTGCCGTCGTGGAAGAAGAGGCCCTGGGTGTAGGCCTTGGAGTCATGTGGATATTCGTTTACTACCTGCAGCGTGTACTGGCGCACCTTGGCGTCGGCGCAGCTGACAAGGGAAAGGAGGCAGAGTATTGCAATTATCTTTTTCACTTTGCAAAGATAAAAAGAATCGTGTAACTTTGCATCCGGTCTTGCGATCCGTCGAGGCAGCAATGCTTAGGAAAGTCCGGACAGGAAAGGGCATCACGCTGTGGAAAGCACAGGTGGAGGTAACTTTACGCCGCTGTAACAGAAAACAACCGCCGGGCAAGCCCGCAAGGGCGTTCGAGCGCGGCAAGGGTGAAAACGTGAGGCAAGAGCTCACGACGTGCTGCAGCGATGCAGTGCGGGTACGGCACCGGGACCTGCAAAACCAAATATACTGGCAGATGAGGGCTGCCCGCCCGATGCCAGGGGGTAGGTCGCGAAGATAAATGACGGATTCAAAAACAGAAACCGGCTTACGGCAGGACCACAAATGACAGGCGCGAAGTTCAGGCTCCGCGCCTGATTCATTGTGTGCAATTTGCAAAATATTCTTATCTTTGCGGGACAAAAATTGCAAGGGGTACTCGGAACAGACAATCCGGGTTGAGAGAGTCCCATTGAACCTGATGCGGGCAATTCCGCCGTAGGGAAGCAAGAACTCCAACGCCGTACCATGGCGTACCCCTCGCGTAGAACTTAAAAGTTATGCGAGGTTTTTTAATTCTTCTCATCTCACTCCTGGACATCCAGGACACGATTCCGGCGCTCACAGTGTTCGCCGGCAGGGCTGGAATTGACACACCGGTCCCTCACACCACAGTCAGGCAGGAAGAACTGCAGTCGAAGGCCGTTCAGACTTCAGTTCCGCTGGCTCTCGAAGGGGAGCCTTCTGTAGTAAGCACCAACGAAGGCGGAACGGGCCTGGGATACAGCCAGATACGCATTCGCGGCGTTGCAGGCGGCCAGACCACCGTAAGCCTCAATGGCATCAGCCTTAACGGAGCCGAAGACGGCGAGGTGTTCTGGGTGAACATCCCGGCACTCGGCAAGTACCTGAGTTCCATCCAGATTCAGCGCGGACTGGGCACCTCCGCATGCGGCCCCGGAGCCTTCGGATCCGGAATCAACATGAGCACTGAAGAAAGCATAGAGTCAATCTCTGCCGAGCTGAATGCAGGATCATTCGGGACAGTGGGCGGTCTAGTGCAGGCCCCTCTGGTGCACGTCAACAAGGGAAGGGGAATGCTGACCGCAAGCGGAGCATACTCTCTGCAGCACACCGACGGCTACATACGCAACGCCTATGCAACAGTGCAAAGTGCGCTGGGCCTGGTAAACTGGGACAACGGGAAAGACCGCATCGGCCTGAACGTACTCTTCGGCAAGCAGCACTCGGGTATTACCTGGGAAGGCATTCCCGCTGAGAAATACCATGAGGACCCGCGATACAATCCGGCAGGGGAGTACATAGGCCCGGACGGGAACATCTGCTATTACAGGAATCAGTCGGACAACTACCGGCAGCTTCATTTCCAGCTCAACTGGAAGCACAGCTTCAGCTCGCGTTTCAAGAGCAGCACAACGCTCAACTATACCGACGGGTACGGATATTACGAGCAGTACCGCGCAGCCTTCATGGAAGACTTTTCCGATGCCGTGACCAAGGACGCACTGGACAATTCGCTCTACGTGCTCAGAAGCGACCTTTCCTGGCAGAACCACTCTCTTGCGCTGAGCGGGGGAATCTACGCATCATGCTATACATGCCGGCACTTCAGCCAGTTTTGGCTGCCGCAGGCAAGCGGGAACATCATTCCCTGGTATAGCAACGACGCACTCAAATATGAGGCGGATGCATACCTCAGAACCGAATGGTATCCTTCGAAATGGGCGACCATCTATGGCGAGATTCAGGGAAGGACGGTACATCACGACATGAAAGGCCCTGACAAATATGGGCAGGACCTCGACTTCGGCAGGACGTGGCTCTTCGCCAACCCGAGGCTGGGAATCACGCTCAGGCCGTCATCAATGCACAAGGTCATGGTATCGGCGGCCCTTGGTCACCGCGAACCTACCAGGGCGGACCTGCAGGCAAGCACCGGGGTCAAACCAGAAACGATGCTGGATATCGAGGCATCGTACAGATTCTCCGGAAAGCATTTCGCAGCCAGCGCAGGCATATACGCCATGGAATATTTCAGCATGCTTCTGGAGACAGGAAAGATCAACGATGCAGGCTATGTGATCAAAGAGAATACGCCCAGGGCATACAGGAGAGGTATCGAGCTGAGCGGAGACTGGAAGCCGGTGGAGAAGTTCACCGCCTCTGCAAACCTGACGCTCAGCATGAACAGGATACGCCGATACACCGCTTATCTCGACAACTATGACGCCGACTGGAACTTTCTGGGGCAGAGCACTGAAGAATATGACAACGCTCCAATACTGCTGAGCCCTTCCGCAATTGCAGGTGCAAAGCTGGAATACCGCCCCGGATGGATGAACCAGGGAATCAGCCTCAGGGCCAAATACGTCGGGAAGCAGTACTGGGACAACACCGGTAATCCCGACCGCATGGTGCCCGCATACTGGACTGCAGGAATGACTCTTGCTCATCAGTTCAAGTTCAGCAAAGGCCCGTCGGTAACCGTTTCAGGGGAAGTCGACAACCTTCTCAACAGGCACTACTACGCTTACGCGTGGGTATGGCGCGCCATTGTTGACGGACAGCCGTATCAGAGCGAAGGACTGTATCCGCAGGCCCCTATCAATGCACGCCTCAGTGTAAAGATTGCTTTTTAACAAGCCAACGATTATCTTTGCAGAAATCAAAGACAATCATGGACCCGAACCAGGAAAAATACGGCCTCGACCTTCACTGCAACATGCTTCTCGACGAGTACAACGAGAACATGCCCTCATACAGGAAAATCCTGCAGATTGCAAAGACTGAACTTGAAAAGGCAATAAGTGAAATAGGCCTGTACATCGTCGCACAGGAAAGCCGCATCAAGACAGAGGCCAGCCTGGCCGGGAAGCTCGACATCAAAGGATACAAGTACAACACAGTATCGGACATCACCGACATCGTGGGCATACGCGTGGTCACGTTCTTCTCCGACGAGGTGGACAAGGTCGCAGTCCTTATCGACAAACTCTTCGACGTGGACTGGTCGCAAAGCGTCGACAAGCGCACGATGCATGCTCTCGACAGCTTCGGGTACAATTCCCTGCACTATATCTGCCGCATACCCAAATCCCTCTTCCACGACCCGGCTATGCCCATGGTCAACGAATTGAGGTTCGAGGTGCAGATGCGTACCGCTCTGCAGCACGTATGGGCGAACATGAACCACGATACCGGATACAAATCGGGCGTCGACGTGCCCAAGGACTATATACGCAACCTGAATTGCCTCGCCGGCATGCTTGAACTGGCCGACGAGCAGTTCAGCCGTATCCGCACCGAGATCAACGATTACAGGCGAAAGGTTCAGGCTCTTGTGGCAGGAGGCAAGATCACGGATATCCCCCTGGACATGGACTCATACACCAGCTATCTCAAGCTCAAACCTTTCGACAAGCTCACAAAGAGAATTGCCGCGATCAACCAGGCTGAGATATATGAGTCATCGGCAATCAAATATCTGTCTGCCTTCAAGGCTCTGGGATTCCAGACTCTTGGCGACCTGCAGAATCTCATAGACAAATATGGCGACAATGCCTACGAACTTGCAGCATACCAGATAGGCAGGACAGACATCGACATCATCAGCTCCACAATTGCAATCCAGGACCTTCTTGAAGTCTATATAATCAGGAACGGCGGCGGAGTGCTCGGGCTCGAGAAACTGTTCGAAAAGCTCAGCGGACCGTCAGATCACAACCGCTCACACGCGGAGAGAGTCCTCGCAAATGCCCGTTGTCTCAAGTTCATGACTGAAAATGGCTGATAACTACCTCGAAAAGAAGCAGGATGCCCTGAGGAACGGGGCAAGCGTGTATGTACGCAACACGCCTTCGCTCGACACGCTTATCAGGCGCATCGGCGGTCCGGTCTCCAACCCTTCATACGAAATCAAGCAGGCCCAGCTGGATGCGATGGTCAGAAGCGCCCTGCTGTATTCTCCCGCCACTACGGCTGAGACCGATGTCCTTTCAGGAAGCATCAGGTTCAGCGGTGACTGCGCCGCCCAGGCCGCAGCCATAGCAAGGCTCAAGGCCGCGGAACTCGGCATCAGATCCGAGCAGAAAGAAAGCAGCAACGAATTCACGCTGCTGCTTTACAAATAATTTCTATTCAGGCTGACAGCCTAGAGAGCTGTAGTGAACCTCAATGCAAACGACTCTGCAGGCATGTTCTTGGGCAGAGTCACGATAACCTTGTCTCCTTCCACCTTGTACCTGACGGCCTTACCGGTAGATATGAGTGTCATCTTGCCGGAAGGGATGTTCCCGTGCCACTCCACAGTCTGGGGAACGCTGCCTTCCTTGTATGCCCAGATGGCATTGAGGGTGCGGCCGTCCTTGCCGGCTGTGAACCACACATTGCCCTGGTGATAGTTGTTGGTGATGCGGGTGCAGTATATCGCATCTCCGTACTTGCGCATCCAGTCGCCGACGCTGTGAAGTATGCGTGCGGCCTCGTCGTCAATGGTACCGTCAGGCTTGGGACCGACACCGAGCAGGTAGTTTCCGCCCTTGGCAACGACCTCGATGAGGTTGGCGATGATGGCTGAGCTGCTCTTGTATCTGGGATTCTTGACCCAACCCCATCCTGCCATCACGTCGCAGGTCTCCCAGGGGAAGTCGAACTGTGCGGGGGGTATCTCGCACTCAGGTGTCTGATAATTCTCGAACTCGCCGCGGCACGCACGGTCCACGCTGATAAGACCGGGATTGCGCTGGCGTGCACTCTTGATCACATCGCCAAGCTCGATATCGCTGCCGGTGATCCAGCCGCCGTCGAGCCAGAGGATGTCGATGTTGCCATATTCGCCGCTGGTGATCTCGCCAAGCTGATTCTTGGTGTAATCCACATAGTTGCGCCACCAGTCGGGATGCTTTGCCCTGTCGTAGTTCTGGAAACGGTCGGGAGCGGCAAATCTGGGATTCCAGAAATCCTTGCAATGCCAGTCAGGCTTGGAGAAGTAGGCTCCGATCATGAAGTCCTTCTCACGGAATGCATTGAACACCTCCTTGGTCACATTGCTGCGAGGGTCTGAGCCGAAGGGCGTGTTTGTGATCTTGAAGTCGGTATATTTGGAGTCGAACATGCAGAATCCGTCATGATGCTTGGTTGTGAACACCAGATACTTCATTCCGGCGTCCTTCATGATGTCAGCCCACTTCGACGGGTCGAAGGCGGTGGGATTCATCTGTGAATCCAGGCCCCAGTACCAATGTCTGAACTCTTCGATCGACATGCCCAGATTCTCGCGGGCGTTGGTCTGCCATGCTTGGTCTTCAGCGCAAACGCCCCAGGATTCCACTATTCCGGGAATCGCATACAGTCCCCAGTGGAAGATGACGCCGAACTTGAGGTCCTGCCACTTGTCAAGTTTTGCAAGTACCTGCCCGTCGGTGGGTGTTGTATAATGACCCCACCAGTCATCGAGCCTCTCGTCGAGGAACTCGCCTATGCGGTCAAGCCATGTATAGCTGCCGGTGCCGGGAGATGCCTCCTTCTGGAAACAGTGGTTGCGGGTGGCAAGAGTATGCAGTTCGCTCTGCACTCCCATGCTGCGCATCTTTTCCCACAGGCGCACCGAGCCGATGGAAGAATACACATCCGAATCGCCATGCAGGAAGAGCATGGGGGCAGTCTGTCTGTCGAAGTTGAATTCGGGGGCGAAATACAGTTCATCCCCATCACCGTGCTCTCTGTTCGCCTCGCCAAGTCCATCGGAAAGCACATAAGCCGGGTAGATGCCTATGCCCCACTGCACGTTGCAGGGGAGGTTGTCGATGTCATCTATGGGAAGGTACGAACGCTGCCCGGATGACAGCACGCCCATCAGACAGAGATGTCCGCCTGCAGAGCTGCCCATGATACCGATCTGGTTGGGGTCGCAGCCGTGTGAGCGGGCCTCGCTGCGAACCAGCCTGATGGCACGCTGAATGTCCTGCCATGCAGGAGTGTGCATTGCCAGACCGGTCTCCGGTGCGGGACGGGGAGTACGGTATTGAAGTGTTACAACGGTCATTCCGCGCCCGTTCAGATAGCGTCTTGCGGGATCAACCTCGAATCCGTCGGGAGAATTGCCTTGATAGGCACCACCGGACCAGATTATCTGGACGGCATCCGTCTTGCGGTTTCTAGGTATGTTCCAGGTTATGTAGGGATGCTTCTGGTCGAGGCCGTCGTTGGGCATCTTGCCCTCGGGCCAGATGTCTTCGCTGATGGTATCAACACGTTCCTCGTCGCTGGCGTAGCGGTCCATGATGGCAACGGCAGGAGCGAGAGGCTTCACGAACTCCATCTGATTGATGAACTCGATACCACGCTCGAGGCCGAATGCGCCATGTCCCTTGCCGGGGTAGAGGTGCAGTTCGGCGGGAATTCCGCGCTTGTGAAGTTCCTTGTACACGAGGGTGGATCCGGTGGGTGTATAAGGATCCTCGCCACCGTGGTGGAGACTCATGGGACAGGTCTTCTCGTCAAACTTGAAGCAGTCCGATATCTTTACATCCGGACCGATGCCTTCCCTTTGTGCAGGGTCGCCGTCCTCTCCGTCGGTGGTGACATATGCCGGGGCATTGACTATCGCCCAGTTGATGTGGCAGGGGATGTCGTCGATGGCGTCTGTCCTCCCGTAAGCGGGAGTCTGCGAACTTGTGGCGAGCAGAAGTGCCAGGTGCGAGCCTGCAGACATCGAGATTGTTCCAATCTTTTCAGGGTCGAAGCCACGCCTGGCAGCCTCGCTGCGGACCATCCTGACTGCGCGTTGTCCGTCCTCCCATGCGGTCTGATAGATGGGGAGACCGACGGGGCGGGGAGTGCGGTAAACGAAGTTGACGCACTGGAAGCCCAGTTCGGTGAAGCGCTCGTTCCATTCTTTGATGAGTCCCATGTCGCAGCAGCACTGGTAACTGCCGCCTGAAATGAGGATCATGCAGCCGCCGTTGGGCTTTGCAGGCGCCTCGAACCATTCCAGATAGGCTGTACGATGACGGGACGCATCGAATCCGGGAGCGCCGGCTTCATCCGTCATGGCTGCAATCTGATGTTCCTGCGAGTCAGGCATGCGCCCCGCGGGCCAAACCGTCTCGCGTTCCTGTGCCGACGCAATCAGCGGCAGCAGCAGAGCAATTGTCAAAATCAATCTTCTCATATTCAATTAACTACAAAATCTCTTATAACGCAGCCTCGGCGGCTGCCCTCGGTGGGAACCTTTATCTCCAGGCTGTGGGTTCCGGCCGGCAAATCGTCTCCAAGCATGTACACCCACGGAAGATACAGGCCCTCGCTCCATTCCGTATAGGTATCCAGAGTCTTCCATTCGCCACGGTCTATGCGATAGCTGATGACTGCAGCATCAGGTCCGGCAACACAGAAGATCCCCACGGCCCTGCCGGTAAAGTTGAAACGGAGGGAACCGCCCTCGGATGTTGCCAGCATGGGCACATCCACAAATCCGGCGCGGGTGCCGACCTCGATGGAAGGAGTCCAGCTGTCGCACATCAGGAAGCCTTTTACAGCGAAGGCCGTCGCCGGAGACACCAGACGACCGGAGGAATACGACGCCTCATCCAAGGGGGAGGGCATCTTATGGGGAGCAGGGGAGAAGGTCTGCCTGGTGGCAGCATCGAGCACGGAATTGATAGACGCCGTATAGAACTTGTGACCATACCATGCCGGATGGCAGCCTCCGAACCGTTCCCATGTCAGGGTGCCTGCCTGCATCCTGTTGTGTATCTCCTGAACCTCGTTTATGCTTGTGATGTGATAGCGGTTTGCCACGCGCTCGTGGTTGAGCACAACGTCAGGAATTTCGCCACTCTCCATCATCGGTACGAAAGGCTCGTAGGTGAAATGCATCATCACGATATCCATCATGGGGTTTGCCTGCAATGCATGGCGTATCACCCCTTCTGCGCCACGAATCTGAGCCTGAGGGCTGAATCCGTTGGTATCGTCATTGACGGCGGCCTCGAAGAAAAGAAGGTCCGGGGTACCCTTCTGAAGCACATCCCGTTCGAAGCGGAAAGCATGGGGAGTTGATCCGAGTGAAGCGATTCCCGCATCTATGAACTGGAATTCTGTGTCAGGGAAACGCTGGTGAAGGTCTTCCTTTATCTGGTCGCGCCAGCCGTGCATTTCTGTGATGGAACCGCCAAGGAAGGCAACGCAGGCCTTCTTCCTGACTGTGAACGCGTACATGCAGTTGTCGAGGTTCCCACGCAGCCTGATGCTCTGCATCTGCTCGTAGCCCGGGGCATGGCGCTCGATGAAATCGACCACAGGTTCCGGGTCCTCGAGGCTGTGAGGATGATGGTCGCATCCGGGTTTGAGTATGAGTTCCACTATGCCTCCCATGGCAGCATAGCGGTCGCGCACAGGAGCGAAATTCTCCTTGTAAGGCACCACTGTGTCGCTGTCGCCGCACACGGCGATGATGGGGATTCCGGCCTCGGCGATTTCAGGAAGCCGCTGGATGGCATTGCCCGCGAAATCGCTTCCGACCTGTGTGTCAGAAAGATCCCAGCACTGCAGGAAATCGTTCCAGAGGTTTTCGTCCTTCCTGCCGGGCCAGGAAGTGATGTCGCATACAGGAGCATCAAGATAGATGCAGGAAACGGTCTCAGGATATGCCTGGGCCCATGCAAAACAGAAATAGCCGCCTCTGCTGAAGCCTTCGAGCACGACCTTGGGATTAAGGCCGAACCGTACCATGGCATCCTCGTAGAAATCATATGCCCAGTCAACACTGGCAGGGCTGCCGTAACAATGGGTAACGTCATAGTATGCAATATGCCAGCCGTCTTTGAGAAGAGCCTCGTCTACGCTGGGGAAGGCTCCGAAGAAGGCCGGGCGCCATATCCATGGTTTGCCGGGGGCCGGACTGGCGGGGACGACGACAGTGGCGTTCCTCCCATCTACCTGATAGTCATAGCGTGCACAGCCGCACCACTCGGACAGTTCCTGGCCGGATGCGGGCAAAGTCAACGGGAGTAAAAGAAGCAAAAAGAGGAGTTTCTTGACCATATTCCAAATATAGCAAAAAAAACGCTTATTCGGCAATGCAACATTTCTTTGGCGGACTGCATCTTATTTCAGGCCTGAAACAAAAAGGCTGGACATATAATGAAAAAATCAAATATCGCAATTGTTTCTTTTCTGGCAGGCGCATGCATTTTCGCAAGCTGTCAGAAGAATGACGCAGAGGCATCAGCCCCCGTTCTCCCTCCTGTAGAATCGATAATGCCCGATCTCAGTTCCTTCAATCCGGTGACAAAGGCAGACGCAGACAGCAGAAACGAATATTTTGCTTATGTCGCCGACTATGTGATCAACAACTGGCAGAAAGTCTTCGAGCAGGTGATCAACATCCCCATTCAGGGATTCCAGGCCTTCGTCGACATCCACCCTGTATATCAGGGTAACGGCATGTGGCTCTGGCAGTGTGACGTCAGGGACGGCTTCACCACATACACAGTATCCCTGGTAGGCAAGGTGAAGAGAAACAGCATGGTTGAATGGGAACTGGCTGTCTCAAGCAAAGGACTCATCACACTCAAGAACTTCGTGTGGCTGACCGGTGAATCCACCAAGGATGGCCTCAAGGGCAACTGGAAGGTATCCGTAGGCCCCACTGACCTCATCTCTCCCACTGATGTCATCGTAACCAGCGAATGGGAGTGCAATTCCGCAAAGGAGGTTCAGAAAGTCGACCTCACCTATGCACTCGGGCACATGTGCTGCGGCATCAATCCTTTCTTCCACAACAGCACAATAAGCTATATGGCCTACGCTACAGGCGACGCATATGACCATTCAGTCTCTGCATACTACAACCACATGGGACTCGGCTGGTGGAAGGCTGACGCAGAGTGGAACGCTTCAAACGGCAGCGGCCAGGTAAGGTGCAGCAGCAAATGGGGCGACAGCGACTGGCACAAGTGGCCGGCAACCGTATCAGAATAATTCTGACCTAGCTTATATATTATCCCCCGCCATCCACGAAGATGACGGGGGATATCATTTGCTGGCGGCCGGCACTTGCTATATCGACAGGATGCTCAGCACGTTGATGAGTTCCTTGTCGATAGGCTTGTCAAGCTTGATGGCGCGGGTGATCGGGACATAGACGATCTGGTCATCCTTGATGCCGACCATGATGTTGCGCTGGCCCTCCTGAAGTGCCTCGATTGCGGCAACGCCCAGGCGGCTGGCAAGGATGCGGTCGTATGCGGTAGGGGTGCCGCCACGCTGGAGATGCCCCAGGATCGAAACCTTGACCTCGAACTGCGGGTATTCCTTGCGGACGCGTTCGGCATAATGCATCGCACCGCCGTCCTTCTCTGAAACCAGCACGATACTGCTGTTCTTGCTCTTTCGTATTCCGCGGTTGATGAAGTTCGCGAGCTGGTCGATGTCGGTGTTGTCCTCAGGAATGATGGCAGCCTCTGCACCGGCGGCAATCGCGCTGTTCTGGGTGAGGAAGCCCGCATCGCGTCCCATCACCTCCACGAAGAAGATGCGGTCGTGCGAGGTTGCGGTATCACGTATCTTGTCGACGCACTCCATGATGGTGTTGAGTGCCGTGTCATAACCGATTGTGGAGTCTGTGCCGTAGAGATCATTGTCGATGGTGCCGGGCAGACCGATTACGGGGACATCATGTTCCTTTGCAAGCTCCATCGCGCCGGCAAGAGAGCCGTTGCCTCCGATGACGACAAGGGCATCCATGCCGTACTTGACCATGTTCTCATATGCCTTCTGACGGCCTTCTACGGTAAGGAACTCCTTGCTCCGGGCGGTCTTGAGAATGGTTCCGCCGCGTTGAACGGTGTTGCTGACGCTTTCAGTCGAGAATTCCCTGATGTCGTCGTTGATGAGTCCCTCCCATCCACGATATATTGCGTAAACCTTCCATCCCTGGAAAATGGCAGCCCTTGTGACGGCCCTGATGCAGGCATTCATTCCTGGTGCATCTCCTCCGGACGTAAGAACGCCGATAGTCTTGATCTCTTTCATGCTCTATAGATATTATTCAAGGCAAAGTTACCATTTTTTTTGTAAAAGTGTCCTGATGCCGCATCGCAGCCGGAAGGGATCTGCGGGTTCGGGCCGATCAAGAAAAATGGCGGCCGGCAATCGCTTGCCAGCCGCCATCTATGAGATGATTCGGATGCTACAGTTCCTGGAGCATGAAATTGCGCCAGAGTACCACGATGTCGCAGCCGTCATGAACCTGAAGCATGATTCGGCCGGTGCTCTTTGCGAAGCACTCGTCGTTGATGTCTATCATGGGCTCGCCGTTGAGCCAGGTCTGGACGTGGTCGCCCTCCACGCGGAGACGGAGGTCATTCCACTCACCGGGCTTGAGGATGGTCTCCTTCTCGTCAGGTATCTGGACAAGCCAGCCGCGGCCGTATGACTCATAGATGCCTGCGGTGTCGCATCCCTGGGGAGCAACCTCGCACTGCCATCCGTTGACGATGTTGTAGTCGGTCACGAAAGAGTGGAAGAAAAGTCCTGAATTGCCGTTTGAAACCTG
Organism: Candidatus Cryptobacteroides choladohippi; assembly: GCA_018065985.1. Classification (GTDB taxonomy): domain Bacteria; phylum Bacteroidota; class Bacteroidia; order Bacteroidales; family UBA932; genus Cryptobacteroides; species Cryptobacteroides choladohippi. Next base: position 1,487 of record JAGHSF010000022.1, on the reverse strand, counting down.
CTTGAACTGAACGCTGAGGTCGAAGTCCTTGTAATACTCGCGTGTGCCGAGATAGCCGTATTCCTGCTCCTTGCCGTTCTCTGTCACGAGATTGCCCTCGGCATCGACGTACATGTTCATGCAGCCGAAGAGCTCCCAGCCTTCAAGGTCCTTGCCGTTGAACAGGGACTTGACCTCTGCGGCGGGCTTGTGGGGGAGTTCGCGTATCTTGATGTTGCGGAAAGATGCAGGGTCGCCATGGTCCTGAAGACAGATCACGCCTTCGTGTGCAAGACCGTACTCGGGTGCGTCGGCCCACTTGCCGCTGTTCTTTTTCTCGAACCAGTCGTCGGTCCATGCCTGGAACTCGAGGATCTTGACTCCGTTGATCCAGTGCTCCACATGACCGTTGTCGAAGACTATCTTTGAGGTGTTCCACTGCCCCTGAGGGTTGACGGGCATGTTGGCCTCGTCAGGCAGATGCATGGCGTAGTCCACGCCAAGACGCTGCCAGGGCTGGAGCTTTGCGGGGGCATTGACCTCCTCCCAGCCGTCGTTGTCAATGAGCTGGTACTCGGGACCGGTAACATAGGGGACGCTGAACTTGGGACCTTCCTGTACGTGATAGATCATTCCGCTGTTGCCACCGTGTGTGAGTTTCCAGTCCCATACGAGTTCGAAGTCGGCGAACTTGCGGTCGGTAACGATGTATCCGGAACCGTCGCTGCCGTCACCGGGAGCCTGTATGCAACCGTCAACAACCTTCCATCCATTGGTGAGTTCAGTGCCGTTGAAGTCACGCCAACCGGTCATGTCGACGCCGTTGAAGAGAAGCTCCCAACCCTGTGCCTGCTCGGCCTTCGAGAGGGTGTTGGGCTTCTGTGCGCATGAGCATACCCCGAGGGCAAGCACGGCAACGCATAAGAATTTGATTGTCTTTTTCATATCATCCAGTAAAAAAAGCCGGCACCTGGCCGGCTCTGTCATAAGTGTTCCGAATTTAGTCGATCTCCTCTACAACGGGAGCCTCGGGAGCATTCTTCATGACTGAAGCGATGCCCTGCTTCATTGTGCGCTCTGAAGCATACATCTGGCTGGCGCCGATGACCTGGCCGTTGCTGGCCTTGAGGTTGAAATAAGGCTTGCCGTTCTTTGCAACCTTGATCTCGAAGCGGTCCTCGATCTGAGCGTTCTTCTTGACAGACTCGATGCCATTGAGGCATGACTCTTTCTTGGCATAACCCTCGCTTGTGAGGATAACCTGACCGTTGGTGGCCTTGAGGTTGAACTGGAATTCGCCGTTCTTGCGAACTGTAACAATAAATTTACCCATCGTTTATTAAATCAATGATTCGTTAAATATTTAACAATTATATAATTTTCAATTACTTACGTATACAATAGTCAGTTTCCGGGTAGCTTTACAGCACCCCGCGGACGGCATCGAACAAAGCCGAAAAAAGTGTTAAAATTGGATGAAAATAATGCTTGAAAATTAGGATAAGTGC
>JAGHSF010000033.1 GCA_018065985.1 Candidatus Cryptobacteroides choladohippi | reverse complement strand
GATTACACCACTATAAAATGTATAATTATTAATTTAATCAGTATAAATCGTGAAATTTATGCAAGATAGGCATTATAACTTACTAATCCAAAATTTTTATCACTTGGAAGTTCCGCGAATGGGCGGGTTTGCATAAAAATGTGTAAATTTACTGCTGCATATGAAAAGGACCGTCATCTCAATACTCTTAATCCTGATTGCCGCTCCGGCTTTTGCGTGTACTACCGTCATAGTCTCTGCCAAGGCCAGCGCAAGCGGCAGGCCGCTCATGTGGAAGCAGCGTGACACGGGCGCGGAATTCAACTACCTGGCGTTCTTCCCTGCGGATGAAGGCAGGTATTCCTACACCGGGGTGGTCAATACCGCCGATACTGAGAAGGAAAGTGTCTGGTGCGGGAGCAACGAGGTGGGCTTCTCGGTCATGAATGCCATGTCCTACGGCCTCTCGCCGCTCGTCACCGACGACCGCCCCTACGAGGGGATTGTCATGAAGAGGGCACTCGAGATCTGCCGCACTGTGTCCGACTTCGAGGAATACATAAAATCGCTGCCCCGCCCGAATGGCCTGGAGTCCAACTTCGGCGTCATCGATGCTGAGGGTGGCGCTGCATATTTCGAGGTGCACGATTACGGTTTCACGCGATTCGACGTGGCCGATGCCCCCAGCGGCTATCTGATCCGCTCCAACTGGTCGGTCAGCGGCCGCAAGGGCGAGGGCAAGGGCTATGACCGCTACGATGTGGCCGCCGCGAAGATGAAGGCCCACACGGGCGGCTTCACTGCGGAATGGATAATCGACAAGTTGGGGCGCGACCCTCTCATTGCACGCAGCAAGACCGTGAACAGCGTTGTCTTCGAGGGAGTTGGGGCCGGAGATCCCGTGAACTCGACACTCATCTGGGCCGTGATGGGATATACCCCGTATGCGTTTGTCCTTCCTGCATGGGTGGCCGCTGAGGGCCTTTTCCCCGCTCCTCTCGGTGAGAATGGACGTTCCGCCCAGAACGAGCTCTCGAACAGCGCGCTCCGCCGCTATGGCGACATAGAACCCCGCATCGCGCTGACGGCACGGCAGCGCCGGCTCATCGATGCCGTCAGGGCCGAGGAATCCCTGGTCGCCGGCTGGATACGGTCTGCCGACCGCCTTTTCCGCGCAGGGGAGGGCAGCCCCGAAGCCCTGGAAGAACTGAACGGGAAGCTGGAGGCCGAATTCGGCAGGTTCGAAAGAGAATACGGAGTTTCAGACTAGACGGCCAGGATCTTGGCCACAAGCTCCACAAAGAGCTGGTCAGGGGTGGCAGCTCCTCCGTCGCCACCCTTGCCAAGGTAGTCGTACTCGCAAAGCAGGTTCATCACGGCCATCGCCTTGTTCAGAGGGTAGTTGCGCACGGCGGTATCGTATTCCTTGTAGAAGTAGGGGTTCACGCCTGCCAGAGCCCTCGCCTTCATCTCCGGGGATACATTCCCCATGGTCAGGCACGCCGAATATTTTAATATTCTGCTGAAGTGCGTGTAAAGAGCGCTAACTGCCATAGGCATCGCGAACTTTGCCGACGACCCTATGTGGGCGGCTATCTTCAGGGCCTTGGCGCCGTTCCTGTATGAGAGCTCCTTCGTGAGTTCGAAGACGCTGAACTGGCGGGAGATGCCCACGTTCTTCTCGACGTCGGCCTCGGTGACGCGGGTGGCGCCTTCCGGGAGGTTCTTCAGCAGCTTGTCGGTCTCCACCGCGATGGTGCTGAGCTCGGTTCCTGCCGACTCGGCCATCAGCTGGGCGGCTGCCGGCTCGATCTGGAGCCCGCGCGACCTGTAGTAGGATTCGATCCAGCGGGGCACCTCGTAGTCCCTGAGTGCGGGGGAGTCCAGCACCACGCCGGTCTTCTGCACGGCCTTGTACAGTGCCTTGCGCCTGTCAACGTTTGCCTTGTGCAGCAGCAGTACCAGCACGGTGGAGTCGAGCGGTGCGGAGCAATACACGTCGAGCTTCTCGATGTCCTTCATCATCTGGGCCTCTTTGACCACGATGAGACGGCGCTCCGCCATCATCGGGAATTCCCTCGCCTCGGTGACTATGCGCTCGGCGTTGACGTCGGCGCCGTAGCAGATGGTCTCGTTGAAGTCCTTGCCGAAATCGTCGATGCAGTTCTCGACTATTGCCTGGCAGACGGCATCAGGATAGTACGGCTCGTCTCCCATCAGTATGTAGACCGGTCTGAAGATGCCGCGGCGGGCGTCTTCGATCAGTGAGCGGCTCAGTGCCGGTATGTCCTGTTTCTCCTTTGCTGCCATATTCTGCAAATGTAGCAAATTTCCCGCATTGTCCGAAATATGCTATCTTTGCCGCCGATATGAGAAGAATGACAGCATGCCTTGCCCTGCTTTTCTGCCTTGCGGCTTCGGGCCAGGACTTCAGCAAGTATTTGTCGCAGGTCGACGAATACCCGTTCATCGTCATCAGCAAGACTGAACTCACCCTCGACCTGGTGGATGCCCGTGGCAACTCCATCGTACATTACGGATGCGCCTGTGCCAAAAACTATGGCCCAAAGGAGAAAAAGGGCGACCACAAGACTCCGGAAGGGGTTTTCAAGATAACGCAGCTTCTGAATGCACGGGGGCTGAGCCATGACTTCGGCGACGGCAAGGGCCCTGTCCGCGACGCGTACGGCCCCTGGTTCCTGCGTCTCGGCGTCCCCGGCTTCATCGACATAGGCATACACGGCACCCATCTGCCCGAATCCATAGGAACCCGGGCCACCGAGGGATGCATACGCCTGAAGAATGAGGATATTGTGGATCTGAAGCAGAGAGTGCACGTGGGCACCCCCGTCATCATTCTCCCTGATGCTCAGTAGCCCAGTACTGCTTGAACAGTTCCTCGGTTGCCAGAGAGATCTTTGTCACTGAGAATTCCGACCCCTTCGGATACACGAAGAATGTGTCCTTGAGGGTGCTGAGGTCGATGCAGTCGCGATGCTCGACCTTGTAGTTGTATTCGATGTGCACTGAATAGAGTGCGCTTGTGGCAATCTTGAGCTCCCAGTCGTTTCCCTTCCAGCTGCTCTTCAGAAGGAATCCGTCCTTCGTGTGGGTGAGGTGGCCTTCGCCCACATTGATGAATCCTCTGGAATTCGGCAGGCTCTTGATCTTGCAGGGCACGTCAAGCATGTATGTGCCGTCCTCGACCTCTTTCCTGACGCACTCGCGCTGCCATTCGTACCAGTTGGGGATATGTGAGAAGTAGGTCTCGCCCTCGATTGCCGACAGCTGGCCGTATTCGTCCATCTCCCATTCGTGACAGCATTTGCCGCAGGTGAGGACGGTGCCTTTGGTGCTCATGCGGTATTCGGTTCCGCAGTGGGGACATTTGTACAGCACATGCTCCAGGCCCTCGGCCCTCTTCCTGCTCTTGACGCGTACCTTGTTCTCCTTCTGCCACTTGAAGTCGTCATAGACGAATGCTTCGTTGATGGCCTTGTTGATCTCCTGCACGCTCATCTGCTCTATCTGCTCCCTGGTGAGTATGAGCTTCTTCTCTGACGTGGTCTTGAGCATGCGGCTCTTGGGGTTGACACCCTTCCAGAAGGGAGCGTCGATGTGGTGGCCATGGGTGATCAGTGTGGCCACGGGGACCTTGAACAGCTTTATCATCTTGCCGAGAGACTCGGGCAGCACCGCGTTGGTGCCGCAGAGGGAGTAGCGTGCCTCGGGGTAGAAGGCTGCGATCTTGCCGCGGTCGAGCACCTTCTTCATATGGCGTATGATGGAGATGTCGTTGGTGAACTTGCGCTTGCCTATGCATCCCACACCGCGCATGAGCCATTCGCGGCCTATGAAGCCGTCGACAGCCACGATGTAGTATGCCTGATGGGGGAATGTTGCCACTGTGGCAACCATGAAGTCGTAGAAGGCATTATGGCTGCAAAGCAGGATGTAGGGGGGCTTTACGCCATCCATGTCGGTGGTGACGATCTTGCTGCGGTGAAGCCAGAATATGGGGAAGGAAATGAGCCAGACTATGGGTCTGAGCCACCACCTTACGGGTATGGGTTCCTTTATCAGGTCGAATCTTTTCTTCTCAGGGATAGGATATATCTCTGCCATATTGTTTCAGGTTTTAGTTACGGCGACTCGTTTCGCGACGGCAAATATAAAAATTCTTACGGAAATTTTATACTTTTGTATTCTTATGTTAAATTGATGTAAAATGGCTATTATCGAATGCAGGGAGGTCTGCAAGAATTTCGGCGAGAAGGTGGCTCTGGACCACGTCAGCCTTCAAATTCCTGAAGGTCAGATCTTCGGTCTTCTCGGGCCTAACGGCGCAGGAAAGACCACTCTTATCAGAATAATCAACCGTATCACCATCCCCAACGGGGGCGAAGTCCTTTTCCAGGGACGCCCCATCACGCAGCGGGATGTCGAGAAGATAGGCTATATGCCCGAGGAGCGCGGCCTCTACCGCAAGATGAAGGTCGGCGACCAGGCTATGTACCTCGCCCAGCTCAAGGGCATGAGCGCCGGTGATGCCCGTGCGGCCCTCAAGGACTGGTTCATCCGTTTCGGGATCCAGAGCTGGTGGGACAAGAAGGTCGAGGAACTGTCCAAGGGCATGGCCCAGAAGCTCCAGTTCATCACCACCGTGGTGCACAGGCCCAGCCTGATGATACTTGATGAGCCTTTCTCCGGCTTCGACCCGGTGAATGCCGATGTCATCCGCAAGGAGATACTCCGTCTCAAGGAGGAGGGCGCGACCATCATCCTCTCGACCCACAACATGGAATCGGTCGAGGAACTCTGCGACAACATCGCCCTCATCAACAAGAGCCGGCTCGTGATCACCGGCGGGGTGGAGGACATACGCAGGAAACACGGCAACAACAACGTCGAGGTTGTGTACACCGACGGTGACGGCCGTCATACCGAGGTGGTGCAGAATACTCCGGGACTGCTGCAGTCCTATCTCGAAAAGGGCCTGCAGATCAATTCCTACAGGGAACTCATGCCCCGCATGAACGACATTTTCATCAAACTTGTAACTGAAGCGAAATGAACCTGAGAACCATAGGCGTCATAATCCGCCGCGAATACCTGAACAAGGTAAAGAAGAAGAGTTTCCTCATCACCACCCTGGTCGTGCCCATTCTCATCGCCGGCCTCACTGTTGGTGCCATGTATGTGATGATGACCACCAAGGACAAGGCCAAGACCATAGCCGTGGTGGACGGGTCTGGAATCGTCGCACCGTATCTTCAGGATACCGAGACCATCCAGTACAGGTTCGTCACCGACACGCCGGTCGACAGCATAAAGACAAGGCTCGAGGCTCTCGGCTACGACGGCGTGCTGAGCGTGTCTGCCCTGAACGGGGAGACAAAGGACTTTACTGCCGACATCTTCTCCCAGAAGCCCTTCGGAATGGAGGTCACTGACGACATATCCGACAAGCTTGACAAGGCGCTTGAGGACTATCGCATAAGTACTTACGACATCGAAGGCCTCGACCGCATACTCAAGGAGGTGAAGGCTGACGTGAGCCTCAAGGCATACACCGTCGCCGCCGACGGCGAGGAAAAGCTCTCCGAGGCCGGCGTGTATTCGATCGTGTCGATGCTCCTTGGCATCTTCATCTTCCTGTTCATCACCCTGTTCGGCGGCATGGTCATGTCGGCCGTGATAGAGGAGAAGAGCAGCCGTGTCGTCGAGGTGCTTGTAAGCTCTGTGAAGGCGACTGAGCTCATGTTCGGCAAGATCATCGGCGTGGCTCTCGTGGCACTCACCCAGTTCCTGCTCTGGATCATCCTTTCCGGCGCCATCATCGGCGTTGCAGGCAAGGCCATCGGCGGCGGCCTGCTGGCCGGAACCGACCCTGAGCAGATTGCGGCAATGGCCCAGCAGATGGGCGGAAGCGAGATCGATGGCATGAACCTCGAGGCACCTTCAGACCTCGAAGTGGTGATGTCGTCACTCAGGAACATGAATGTCGGCCAGATCATCGGCCTCTTCCTGCTGTTCTTCATCTTCGGATACCTGCTCTATGCGTCTCTCTATGCTGCAATCGGCTCTGCTGTGGAGAACGAGGGCGACACCCAGCAGCTGCAGATGCCTCTGACCATCCCGCTGATGCTCGGATACATCATAGCCCTCTACGCATTCCGTGCCCCCGACAGCTCACTGGCCATCTTCGGTTCGCTGTTCCCCTTCACCAGCCCCATCGTGATGATAGCGCGTCTGCCCTTCGGCGTTCCCGGCTGGCAGATCTGGCTGTCGATCGGACTGCTCGTGCTGACCTTTGCCGGCTGCGCATGGCTGTCTGCAAAGATATACAAGGTGGGCATTCTCATGTTCGGCAAGAAGTCGACCTGGAAAGACCTCTGGAAATGGCTCAGGCAAAGCTAGCGGCGCTCCTGCTCTGTGCAGCCCTGACACTCGGCGGCTGCCACTCGATGTCCTGGCGTTCGGTACCCATCGACGCAAGCCGTACGGGCGTGGTCCCGGCCACGGCATCGAACGTCGATGAGGCCATGGGAACCATGCAGGACGGCATCTACACCGCCCCCAACGGACGGGTTTTCGACTGCGGCAGCGTGCCCGCCATGGCCGGCGCCATCCTCAAGGTTCAGCTTCAGATGGCTGACCTCAAGCAGTTTGTCTGCAGGACTTCGCGCGCCATGAACAAGAACTACCCCGAGTCCGAGCTGTCGAACTTCATAGTCGACAGGCTCATGGCAACGGCGGAGGAGGCCACAGGCCGCAAGGTCGACATCGGCATAACCAATTTCGGCGGCATCAGGGTGGACCTCCCGGAAGGCGACATCGTCATGGATGACATCGTTTCGATGCTTCCTTTCAAGAACTATGTCAGCTTTGTGGCCCTTTCCGGAGAGGACGTCCGTATCCTTTTCGAGGCCATGGCCAGGAAGCGCATGCAGGTCATCGGAGGTGCCAGGGTGGTTGTGAACGGGAAAGAGCTCAAGTCTCTTGAGGTAGGTGGCGAGCCGGTCGATCCAGCCCGCACCTACGGTGTGGCAACCGTCGACTTCCTTCTTGACGGCGGTGACTCGGTGTATGTCGCCCGCAATGCCAAGGAATTGATAATCACTGATATACTGATGCGCGACGCTGTTCTCCCTTATGCCATTGAACTTGGCCGCAAGGGTGAGACGCTCGAGTATCATACCGATGGAAGAGTAGTGGTAGAGGGGGACCCGTTCGTGAAATGAGAAAGTTGATTCTTGCAATATCGGCGCTCCTCGTGCTTGGAGCCTGCACCCCCCGGCTTGTCATCCTGCACTGCAATGACACCCACTCGCACTTCGAACCGGCAAGGGGAGAAGGCATAGATGGTCAGGGCGGCTGCATCGAGATGGCGGCATATGTCGATTCTGTCCGCCATGCCAATGGCGACGACAGGGTCCTGCTTCTTCACGCAGGTGACTTCAGCCAGGGCACATCGTACTTCACCAGGCTGGGCGGCACCCTTGAGATAGACATGCTCAATGCTCTGCGCTTCGACTGCGTCGCACTCGGCAACCACGAGTTCGACAACGGCATCGAAGACCTTGCGGAAAGGCTCAGGCACCTGGAATGCCCCTGCGTCTGCGCCAACCTCGACCTCAGCACCTTCGAACTCGGCAACTATGTGAAGCCTTACGCCATCATCAGCAAGGCCGGCATGAAGATAGGTGTCATCGGTCTGGAGGCCGACATCTCGACCTGTGTGGCCAAGGCCATCTCAAGCCGCATCCCGCAGCTTGACAACGTGGAGATGGTGAACAGGTATTCCGAGGAACTGCACGCCATGGGCTGTGACATGATCGTCCTGCTCTCTCATCTTGGCTGGCAGGAAGACCACGACCTTGTCCCTCAGACGAAGTGGCTGGATCTGGTCGTTGGCGGGCACAGCCACGTCTTCATCGAGGACATGGACTGCGTACGCGACGCAAGAGGCCGCAAGGTTCCCATCGTCACCGATGGTTGCTGGGGCCTCAGGATGGGGGAACTCAGTATCTACTAGAGAATGTTCATCGACTGCTCGCGTATCTTCTCGAGCTCGTCTTTCATACGGACCACGCACTGCTGGATGGCTGCGTGGTTCGCTTTGCTTCCGGTGGTGTTGATCTCGCGCCCCATCTCCTGGATTATGAAGCCGAGCTTCTTTCCGGGGAAGGGCTCACCGTCGAGGGTGTCCATGAAGTACTTGCAGTGCTGGCGCAGACGCACCTTCTCCTCGTTGATGTCGAGTTTCTCGAGGTAGAATATCATCTCCTGCTCGAAGCGCTCGGGGTCGAGCTTGATGCTCAGCTCCTCTGCCGTCTTGGTGATGCGCTCGCGTACCGCGGTGATGCGCTCGGCCTCGTGGCTCTCCACCTCGTTGTAGAGATCGAGTATGTTCTGCACGCGGCTGCTGACGTCTTTGTGAAGGGCGATGCCTTCGGTGGCGCGGTATGCGCATATGGCATCGAGCGCCTGATCGATGGCTGCTGAGACCACGGGCCAGTTGTCGGCGGTGATGACGTCCTGCTTTCTGGTGTCGATGATCTCGGGCATCCTCATTATTATGGGAAGGATCTCGCCGTCCCCGGCGCCGTTCATTCCGGCTGCGACTTCGAAGTCGCGGATCTGCCTGTAGTATTCGAGAGCCAGTTCGGTGTTGATCTGCTTGGCACTTTCGGCCACATTGGGCTCCCAGGTGATGAACATGTCGATTGACCCTCGCTGCAGGCGGTCGGCTATGCGTTTGCGTATTTCCATTTCGTGCTCCTTGGGAAGGAGGCTCGACTTGATTGAGATATCGGCGCTCTTGCCGTTCACGGAGCGGAATTCGACGGTCAGCTTGCCGCCTTCGAGTATGGCTTCGGCTTTGCCGTAGCCTGTCATGGACTGTATCATCATTAGTTGGTATTGGTCTACAAAAATAGGCATTATTTCATAATTTTGTCAAAGTTGATCATGAAGAAATATATTATAGTGTCTGCTTTTCTGCTCACGCTCGGCCTTTTCCGGGCGTCGGCACAGCAGATAGACACCTCAGGAATTTATGGCGAAAGGCAGGATACGCTGAGCGCATCCGTGTTCACTGCACGCCAGAACGGCAACTTCCTTTCCAAAGGCAAGGACATCAGGACCGAGGTCATCAGTGCCGCCGGTCTGTGCAAGATGGCATGCTGCAATCTTGCCGAGAGCTTTGAGAACTCCGCAAGCGTGACTGTCGGATATTCCGATGCGGTCACCGGAGCCCGCCAGATACGTCTGCTCGGCCAGAGCGGCATCTATACCCAGATGCTCGACGAGAACCGTCCCGTGATGCGCGGTCTCAGCGCACCCTGGGGCCTGAACTTCGTGCCTTCGCAGTGGCTGGAGAGCATACAGATCGCAAAGGGCGTGACCTCTGTGATCAACGGTGTGGAGTCGATGACCGGCCAGATCAACATGGAGCACCGCAAGCCCACCGACGAGAAGCCCCTGTATGTCACAGCCTCGTACATGGATGACACCAAGGCCGACCTCAATATCGTCAGCGCCCTGCAGTTCGACGAGCTTTCAACATGGAGCACCGTCATGCTTGCGCATGTCGACGGCAACTTCAAGGCTATGGACATGAACGGCGACGGATTCATGGACGACCCCAGGTCACTCAACATCGCGCTCGGCAACCGCTGGCTCTATTATGGCGGCGACGGCACGCAGGTGCGCTTCGGAGTCCGCGCGATTTCCGACAAGAGGCGCGGCGGGCAGATGGACAAGGTTTCCGACAATCCCTGGACATCCGACATACTCAACCGCTCCCTGAACGGATACGTCAAGGTTGGCGTTCCTCTCAATGAGCTGAATACCAGCAATATGGCAATGGTTCTCGACTATACCTACCAGAACCTCGCCTCCGACTTCGGATACGTTCCGATGCCGGGCATGGCTGGTCTCTACAACGGCAGCAGGTACGATGCCGGCCAGCACAGTGCCTTTGCGAACTTCCTGTATCAGAACCAGGACAACGACGACCATCATTTCACGCTGGGACTCAGCAACATGCTCGATGTCTACAACGAGACTTTCTGCTACGGCATCGTGAAGCCCCGGACTCCTTCGAGGACCGTGCTCAACGACTTGGGCGCATTCGGCGAATACACCTATCATCATGGCGACGTCTTCTCTGCAATAGTGGGTGCAAGGCTCGACTGGTACAATCTTGCCGGCATTCGCTTCAGCCCCAGAGTCACTCTCAAGTGGGCGCCTTCCGAGCAGTGGGTGTTCCGCGCCAACGGAGGCAGGGGACTGCGCTACAGCACACCTCTGATCGACAATATCGGTGTTCTCAGCACGGGCAAGCAGGTTATCGGCCTCACCGACTCCGACGGCAACATGATCCATCCTCTCGAGGAATCATGGACTTATGGTGCCAACGCAACATGGTACCTGCCCTTCGACGAAAGCGGCAAGACCTATCTCAGCCTCGACTTCTTCAGCACCAGCTTCACAAGGCAGATGCTCCTGGACCACAAGATGGAAATGGAGATGCCTTCGGGGAATATGACAGACCTCGTCCGCTTCTATGAGCTCGGTTCCCTCGTCGGGCGCAACTACTCGTACACGAACAACCTCCAGCTCGACTTCTCCACCGAGCCGGTACGCGGCCTCACCCTTACGCTTACAGGACGCCTGACCGACGCGCGTCAGACTCTCGGCGGCCAGAGCGACGACATAAAGCCCATGACCAGCCTTTACAAGGGCGTGTTCAACGCCCAGTACGCCACCAGGCTGAACAAGTGGATATTCGACTTCACCGCATCTGTGAACGGACCGTGCCGCGTCTGGGACTTCATGAAGGATCTCGACGTGAATGGCAGCAAGCTTTATGCAAACGGCTACACTCCCGTGTATCCTCTGCTCTATGCACAGGTCACAAGGCGCTTCAAGGGCTTCGACATCTACATTGGCGGAGAGAACCTGACAAACTACAGGCAGCCCATGCCGATCATCGGCGCGGAAGCACCTTTCGGAAAGGGTTCCGTTCCCGGCTACTCCGGTCCGGAATTTGATGCAAGCTGCGTATGGGGCCCGCTCATGGGCATCAAGCTGTACGGAGGAATCAGATTGACAATTTGGAAAAAGGAATAATATCATGAAAAAGTTTTTACTCGCTCTCACAGTTGCGGCTGCTGCCGTAATGCTCCTGACATCGGCAAAACCCAAGGACAAGTCGAGGGAGGCTCTCTTCCAGACCAACCTTCATTGCAAGAACTGCGCTGCCAAGATCCAGGACAACGTATCCTTCGAGAAGGGTGTCAAGGATCTCAGCATCAACGTTGACGCCAAGACGGTGCGGATAGTGTACAATCCGGCCAAGACGGACGCCGGCAAGCTCGCCGAGGCCATCCGCAAACTTGGCTATACGGCAGAACTTATTGAGGACAAGTCGTTGTAATTTCCTCATTTATTGCTAAATTTGTTGTCTGTGCGCGTGAGTGCGTGCAGGCAACTTTTGTTTAGTAGAACCTTATCATAGTTATGGAAGAAGAAAGAAAGCTCAACTTTCTCGAGGAAATAATCGAGGAGGATCTTAAGAGTGGCAAGTGTGAAAGCATTCTTACCCGTTTCCCTCCCGAGCCCAATGGATACCTCCATCTGGGCCATGCCAAGTCTCTGTGCATCAATTTCGGCCTTGCCCAGAAGTATGGCGGCAAGACCAACCTCAGATATGACGACACCAACCCTACAAAGGAGGATACCGAATACGTTGACGCCATCAAGGAAGATATCAAGTGGCTCGGTTTCCAGTGGGAGAAGGAGTGCTACGCATCCGATTACTTCGACCAGCTTTATGAGTGGGCCGAATGGATGATTGGCCAGGGCCTCGCATACGTCGATGATCAGACCCAGGAACAGATGAGGGAGAACCGCGGTACCGTGGAGACCCCCGGCAAGAACAGTCCCTGGCGCGACCGTACTCCCGAAGAGAACCTCAAACTCTTCCGCGAGATGCGTGACGGCAAGTATGCCGACGGCGAGAAGGTCCTCAGGGCCAAGATCGACATGTCCCATCCGAAGATGGAGTTCCGCGACCCTATCATGTACCGCATCAAGCATGCGCATCATCACCGTACCGGCGACAAGTGGTGCATTTACCCGATGTACGACTACACCCACGGTCAGAGCGACTCCATCGAGCACATCACCCATTCGATCTGCACCCTCGAGTTCGACGTGCACCGTCCTCTGTATGACTGGTACATCAAGACTCTCGGCATTTATCCCAGCCACCAGTACGAGTTCGCACGTCTGAACCTCACATACACCCTCATGAGCAAGCGCAAGCTTCTCGAACTCGTCCAGAAGGGCATCGTTGCCGGCTGGGACGACCCCCGCATGCCTACGCTCTGCGGTGTGCGCCGTCGCGGTTACACAGCCGAGGCTCTCAAGATGTTCTGCGAGAAGATCGGTGTCAGCAAGCGCGACCAGCTTATGGACATCCAGCTCCTCGAGTGGTGCGTGCGCCAGGACCTCAATGCCCGCGCAAGGCGCTACATGGTAGTGCAGGATCCCGTGAAGGTCAAGATCACCAACTGGCCCGAAGGACTCGTGGAGTGGTATGACTGCCCTCTGAATCCCGCCGAACCCGAAGGCGCAACCCGCAAGGTTCCTTTCACCGGAGAACTCTGGATCGACCGCGCCGACTTCATGGAGGATGCTCCCAAGAAGTTCTTCCGCCTCAAGCCAGACGGAGAGGTGCGTCTCAAGTACACCTATATTGTCAAGTGCAACAATGTCATCAAGGACGCAGAAGGCAATGTGACGGAACTCGAGTGCACATATGATCCTTCCACCAAGCCCGGTGGCGGCGAGTGGCGCAGCGTCAAGGGTACCATCCACTGGGTATCATGCGATTACGCAAAGGAGCTCGAGCTCCGCAACTACGACCGTCTCTTCACTCTCGCTGACATGAGCCAGGTTCCCGAGGACAAGGACTACAAGGACTTCCTGAATCCTGACAGCCTCTCCATCGGCCGCGGCCTTGCCGAGCCTGCACTTGCCGACGACGACTCTGCAATTGCAGTGCAGTTCGAGAGAACTGGATATTACATCAAGGATAAGGACTCGACTCCCGACCATCTTGTGTTCAACAAGACAGTCTCACTCAAGGACTCCTACAAGCCCGAGCAGGCCTAGGACCTTGTGACGCACATATAAGAAGAGTGACCAAAAGTCAATTGACTTTGAGGTCACTCTTCTTTATATCTAATTGCCTCCGAGCGCCGGCTGCTCTCCTCCGGATACCTTTCGCGCTACGCGCTCCATCCCTCCCACTGCGCTGCGCTTGTGGGCCCCTCCCATTCATGTGGCCATGGGCGGCCACAGGTCCCGGAGGAGACAGCCGCCGGCATTAAAATCAATACCTATTCTCACTAGTGTCCAAAGAAATATTTGTTAGTTCTTTGTAATATATTGTTTAACAATTAGTTATAAGCAAAAATGCAGCGTGTCGATTTGAATTGATTCCGTAATTTCACTGTCCAGAAGTAGATCAAG